>NZ_JBEPDM010000046.1:0-55359 GCF_040300305.1 Streptomyces sp. NPDC000410 | reverse complement strand
GGGCTTTCCTCCGGGCGCTTCCCTTCGGTTTTTCGTGTTTCCAGCTTAGCAGATCCGTTTTCCGTTTCTGCCACCCGCTGGAGCGGGCTGCCGGGAAGTTATTCGCTTTCGCGCTTTCTCTTTCCAGCGGTTCAAACCGTATCAGGCTTTTTCCCGCTTCCTGACCACCCACCCTGCGGCACGCAGAGGTGTAGACCAGTTAGGATCTCGGCTTGATAGGTGCTGCCGAGCTACGACTCAGAGTCGCGTCGTGGCGTCAGGCAGGGGTACGACATTACATGTCGCCCGCAGGTGAGGCAAATCGTTTCCGGTGTGTCCCAGGCCTGCCAACTGGCAGGTTTCGGGCGGAACCGGGACTTCATATGACTTACCCTTCACACCAGCACGCCGTCCGGGACAGGCAGTGACGGCGTCATCTCACTCTCTCCACCCCTGGGAGGCCCCCATGACATCCGTGACGTCGCCGCTGGCCGGCCGTGCCATCGCTCTCGCCGATGTGCCGGATCCCGTGTTCTCCGGAGCGATGGTCGGTCCGGGCACCGCCATCGACCCCGAGCGTGTGGCCTCCGAGGCCGTCTCCCCTGTTGATGGCATCGTTGTCTCTCTGCATCCGCACGCCTTCGTCGTCGTCGACTCCGAAGGGCACGGGGTGCTGACGCATCTCGGGATCGACACGGTGCAGCTCAATGGTGAGGGCTTCGAGCTGCTCATCAACAAGGGGGACACCGTCTCGCGCGGCCAGGCGATCGTGCGGTGGGACCCGGCTGCCGTCGAGGCACAGGGGAAGTCCCCGATCTGCCCCGTCGTGGCGCTCGAGGCCACTGCCGACTCGCTCGGTGACCTCGTCGAGGACGGCGACGTGAAGGCCGGCGACTCTCTCTTCAGCTGGCGGTGACATCTCCGTCGGCAGGACGGGCCAATCGCACATCCATCGCGGTGGTTGGGACCGCCGCACAATCGGAGACGGGTGAAATGGAGACAACGCTGCGAGGCGTCGGCGTGAGCCACGGTGTGGCGATCGGCGAGGTGCGGCACATGGGGACGGCGGTTCTGGAACCGCCGGCCAAGCAGATCCCGGTGGAGGAGGCCGAGCGCGAGCAGGGGCGCGCTCGCCAGGCTGTCGAGGCTGTGGCGGCCGACCTCATCGCGCGCGGCAATCTGGCGGGTGGCGAGGCACAGCACGTGCTCGAGGCGCAGGCCATGATGGCGCAGGATCCGGAGCTCATGGCCGACGTCGAGCGCCGGATCGCTGTGGGGAGTACGGCGGAGCGCGCCGTGTACGACGCGTTCGCCGCGTATCGGGCGCTGCTGGCGGGGGCCGGTGAGTATCTGGCCGGGCGCGTCGCGGACCTCGACGACGTACGGAACCGGATCGTGGCGCGGCTGCTCGGGGTTCCGATGCCGGGGGTGCCGGACAGTGATGAGCCGTATGTGCTGATCGCGCGGGATCTCGCTCCGGCGGACACGGCGCTGCTGGACCCGACCCTAGTGCTCGGGTTCGTCACCGAGGAGGGCGGGCCGACCAGCCACAGCGCGATTCTGGCGCGCGCGCTGGGCGTGCCGGCCGTCGTGGCGCTGCCGGGCGCCTGCGAGCTGGCCGAGGGCACGGTCATCGCTGTCGACGGCAGCACGGGTGAGATCTTCGTCGAGCCGAGCGCGGAGAAGCGCTCCCAGATGGCGAAGGCCGCCGCCGAGCGCAAGGCCGCCCTTGCCTCCGCGAGCGGGCCGGGTGCGACGTCGGACGGGCACAAGGTGCCGCTGCTCGCGAATATCGGCGGTCCTGCGGATGTGGCGGCCGCGGTGGAGGCCGGCGCCGAGGGTGTCGGGCTGTTCCGTACCGAGTTCCTCTTCCTGGACGACAGCACGCGGGCGCCGTCCAAGGACGTACAGGTCGAGGCTTACCGCAAGGTGCTGGAGGCGTTCCCCGAGGGTCGGGTGGTCGTGCGGGTACTGGACGCGGGCGCGGACAAGCCGCTGGACTTCCTTACGCCGGCCGACGAGCCGAACCCGGCACTGGGAGTGCGCGGGCTGCGCACGCTTCTGGATCACCCGGAGGTGCTGCGGACGCAGCTGACCGCGCTGGCAAAGGCAGCGGAGGGGCTGCCGGTGTACCTCGAGGTCATGGCTCCGATGGTGGCGGACCGTACCGACGCCAAGGCGTTCGCGGACGCATGCCGTGAGGCGGGGCTGAACGCGAAGTTCGGCGCGATGGTGGAGATTCCTTCCGCGGCTCTGCGGGCGCGCTCGGTGCTGCAGGAGGTGGAGTTCCTGTCGCTCGGCACGAACGACCTGGCGCAGTACACGTTCGCGGCCGACCGGCAGGTGGGTGCGGTGTCGCGGCTGCAGGACCCGTGGCAACCGGCGCTGCTCGACCTGGTCGCGATGTCGGCGGAGGCGGCCAAGGCCGAGGGCAAGAGTTGCGGGGTGTGCGGTGAGGCGGCGTCCGATCCGCTCCTCGCTTGTGTGCTGACGGGCCTCGGAGTGACCTCCTTGTCCATGGGTGCGGCGTCGATTCCGTACGTACGGGCGACGCTGGCGAAGTACACGCTCGCCCAGTGCGAGCGGGCGGCCTCGGCGGCGCGTGCCGCGGACACCGCCGAAGAGGCACGGGTGGCCGCGCAGGCGGTGCTGTCCGGGGAATGATCTCCGGAGTTCTGCGAAGGGGCTTTCCGCCGAGGTGGCGGAGAGCCCCTTCTGTCAGTGGTGCGGGGCGGGGCCCGGGTCGTTCAGTTCGAAGCCCGCGCGGTATTCGACGTGCGGCTCCGGGGAGAGCGGCTCTCCGGTGTCCGCGTCCGTGCAGTACGCGCTGAAGACCTCCGCTTCGGTGAGGGGCATGAGGCGGCCCTGGTGCAGCCGCCAGCCGTGCAGCCGGTCCGGGGTGCCGGGAGCGCTGCTGCGGAGCACCACTCCCCCGGCGCTTTCGAGGGCGATGCCGACGGCGAGGACCGTCGCGAACTCCGCGCCCTCGGAGGAGTCGAGCGCGGCGGGCGCCGCATCGCCTCCGCACGTCACATGCAGCACGGCGAGGAGCTGTTCGTCGGCGGCGGGGATGCTGCAGACGAGATGGTGTGTGCCGGGGCCGGCGGCTTCGAGGAGACTCAGCAGCAGCTGGGAGGCTCGGTGGAAGGCGGAGCGGCCGACGTCCTCGCCGCAGTCGGCGCACTGGCCGAGGTCGCTGAGGAGCGAGGTCGCGTACTCCCATGTGGCCTGGCGGACGGACCGGTTGATGAGCAGCGGCACCAGGTGGTCGATGGGCTGGCCCGTGTAGGCCACGGTGGCGCCGGCGGCCGCGACTTCCGCGGTGTAGCGGCTGCGGCTGGTGGAGGTGTCGGGGTCGAGTCCGGTCTCGGTGCAGAAGCGGGCGAAGTCCTCCGGGTCGAAGAGGGCGACGGTGGTGTGGCCGCCCTGTGCCGAGAGCGTTCTGAGCAGGCCTTCGACGTGGTGGAGGTAGTCGGGATGGTCGTGGAAGGTGAAGGTGCGGTAGCGGCGCATGGCCGCGAAGTCCTGCTCGTCGACCAGCAGGCCGACGGTGGCCGGGACGTCGCGGCGCAGTGCTCGCCGCATCGTCAGCCGCTTGTTCCTGGTGTGCGCCATGAATCCCCCTGGGTCCCCGTGGCCGCGTGAATCAATGCTCACTCACCGTAACCGAGGGCACTGACAACAGGGGGATTCGCGCCGGTTTCACCGTGTACGGGCGAGCTCCTCGTAGAAGTGGAGCAGGTCGAGGTTGTCGACCGAGCCCGGGTTCACGGCCTTGGCGAGCGGCGTGCCCTGCAGGAGTCGTTTGACGGGGACCTCGATGCGCTTGCCGGTGAGGGTGTGGGGGATGCCCGGGACCTCGATGATGTCGTCGGGTACATGGCGCGGGGAGAGTTCCTCGCGGATGGTGCGGGTGATGCGGGCGCGCAGGGCGTCGTCGAGGGTGGCGCCGGGGGCGAGGTGGACGAAGAGCGGCATCCAGTAGCCGCCGTCCGGTTCTTCGAGGCCGATGACGAGGGACTCGCGGATTTCGGGGAGCCGTTCGACGGCTTCGTAGATGTCGGCGGAGCCCATGCGTACGCCCTGGCGGTTCAGGGTGGAGTCGGAGCGGCCGTGGATGACGACCGAGCCGTGGTCGGTGATCGTGATCCAGTCGCCGTGTCGCCAGACGCCGGGGAACATCTCGAAGTAGCTGTCGCGGTAGCGGCTGCCGTCGGGGTCGTTCCAGAAGTGGATCGGCATGGAGGGCATGGGGTTGGTGACGACGAGTTCGCCGACCTCGCCGATGAGCGGCTTGCCGTGCGGGTCCCAGGCCTGGAGGTCGGTGCCGAGGCAGGGGGCCTGAAGCTCGCCGATGTGGACGGGGAGGGTGGGGACCGCTCCCGCGAAGCAGGAGCACACGTCGGTGCCGCCGCTGACGGAGGCGATCCACAGGTCCTCGCGGACCTCGTCGTGGAGCCAGCGGAAGCCGTCGGGCGGGAGCGGCGAGCCGGTGGTGGCGACGCACTGCACGCGTGAGAGGTCGTGGTCGCGTGCGGGGTGCACATCGGCCTTGCGGCAGGCCATGACGTACGCGGCGGAGGTGCCGAAGAGGGTGGCTCCGGTGCGTTCGGCGATGGCCCACTGGGCGCCCGTCGCGGGGTAGCCGGGGCTGCCGTCGTACAGGATGACGGTGGTGCCCGTGAGCAGGCCGGAGACGAGGAAGTTCCACATCATCCAGCCGGTGGAGGTGTACCAGAAGAAGCGGTCCTCGGGGCCGAGGTCGCAGTGCAGGCCGAGCTGTTTGAGGTGTTCGAGGAGGATGCCGCCCTGGGACTGGACGATGGCCTTGGGGAGGCCGGTGGTCCCGGAGGAGTAGAGGACCCACAGGGGGTGGTCGAACGGGACCTGCTCGAAGACGGGCCGGACGTCCGCGGCGGTGAGATCGGACCAGTCCAGGGTGCCTTCGGGGGCCGGTGTGCCGAGCAGCGGGATGTGGACGACGGCACGCAGGGTGGGCAGTTCGCGGCGGAGTTCGGCGACGACGTCGCGGCGGTCGTGTTCCTTGCCTCCGTAGCGGTAGCCGTCGACGGTGAACAGGACGACGGGTTCGACCTGCTGGAAGCGGTCGAGGACGCTGCGGGCGCCGAAGTCGGGGGCGCAGGAGGTCCAGACGGCGCCCACGGCGGCGGTGGCGAGGAGGGCGGCGACGGCCTGCGGGATGTTGGGCAGGTAGCCGCTGACGCGGTCGCCGGGGCGGACGCCGAGTGCGCGCAGTTCAGCGGCGAGCGCGCCGACCTGGCGGCGGAGCTCCGACCAGCTGATGGGGGTCGGCTCATGTGTCTCGTCCACATGAAGGAGCGCCGGGTCGTGGGGGCGGTCGTCGGCCGCGCGCAGGGCGTGTTCGGCGTAGTTGAGGGTGGCTCCGGGGAACCATTGGGCGCCGGGCATGGTGCGCTCGCCCAGGACGCGCTCGTACGGGGTGGAGAACCGTACGTCGAACCAGTCGGCGACCGCCCGCCAGAAGGTCTCCAGCTCGTCGACGGACCAGCGGTGCAGCGCGGGGTAGCCCCCTTGGGCGGGGGCTCCGTAGCGGTCGGCCGCCCAGGCCTGGAACCGGGTGATCCGGGCGGCGGCGACGCGCTCGGCGTCCGGCTGCCAGAGGGGGGCGGGGTTCGCTGCTGCGGTCATGGGGTGGCTCCCTGGCGCTGTGTGGCACGGTGCGGCTCTACGCATGGTGTGCGTGGGTCCCGCGCACGGGCAGGGGTGTGCGCGTGACGCGGTGGACGCTGACAGGACGATGCCACGTGATCGTCTCTGGCACCAGGGTTGCCCACCCATGGCGGGATGGCTGAATGTGTGCTGCCACCACAGGTGAACGTGAGTTGAACGGATCCCGCCAGGCCCCTGCCGGATGGCAGGGTGAGCAGCATGAACGGTCGTGAGCTGCTGCGCTCGGTGAAGACATTCGGCACGGTGCGGGGGCTGCGCTCGGCACGCTCCGCGTGGCGCCGGCGGCGTACGGACTCATGGGGGCTGCCGCCAAGGGGTGCGGAGCGGGCCCGGGTGCCGGGCCCGGTCGTGAGCGCCGAGCCGCTGCCGGGCGGCGGAACTGTCCGCTTCGCCCGTTCTGAGCTGCTGGTGCGGGTCGCGGCGGGGGGCACCGTCTTCTGGGGGTGGGACGGTGCGGCGCCCGAGCCCTCGTACGCGCTGGCCGGCGACCTGCCGGAGCCCGACCCGCGCGCCGTGCTGGAGCCGGACAAGGACGGCGGCTGGCGCGTGGTGTCGAAGCGGGTGACGGTGACGGTGTCGCGGCACGGCGCCGTCGAGATCCGGACACCTGGCGGGGTCGTCCTGCGCCGGGATCTGCCGCCGCGCTGGTGGGAGCCCGTCGCGGGCGGTCCCGCGCGCTGGCTGCAGCGCAGCGAAGTCGCGGCCGACGCCCGGTTCTTCGGACTCGGCGGGCGGTCGTCGGGGGCGCGCCTGCGGGATGGCACGTACCGGCTGTGGAACACCGATCCACGGGGCTCGTTCGGTCCCGGCGACGATCCTCTGTACATCACGATGCCGGTGCAGCTGGTGGTGGCCGACGCCGGTACGCATCTGGCGTTCCACGACAACTCCTGGGACGGCCGGGTCACCCTGCGCGAGGGCGAGGAGGGCGCGGGGTCCGGTCATGACCGGCCGGGCACCAGCGAGGTCCGTATCGGTGGCGGTCCGCTGCGATGCTGGGTCGTCGTCGGCCCTCCGGCACGCGTCCTGCGCGGCTGGACGGCGCTCACGGGTGCGCCCGCGCTCCCGCCGTCGTGGGCGCTGGGCCCGCAGCACGCGCGCTGGGGTTTCGGCAGCGAGCGGGAGGTACGGCGGGTGGTGGCGGGCTATCGGGAGCGGGGGCTGCCGCTGTCGGCGCTCCATCTCGACATCGACCACTACGACGCGCATCAGGTGTTCACCGTCGACCGCGAGCGCTTCCCCGATCTGCCGGGGCTGGCGAAGGAGCTGCGCGCGGACGGGGTGCGGCTGGTGTCGATCGTCGACCCGGCGGTGAAGGCCGCGCCGGGGAACGCCGTGTACGACAGCGGGGCGCCGGCCGGGATGTTCGTACGGGACGCGCGCGGACGGGATGTGCGTGGTGAGGTGTGGCCGGGTGAGTGCGTGTATCCGGACTTCACCGATCCGCGGGTGCGGGAGTGGTGGGGCGGTCTGTACGAGGAGCGGCTCGCGCAGGGTTTCTCGGGGGTGTGGCACGACATGAACGAGCCGGTGTCGTTCGCCCCGTTCGGCGACATGACGCTTCCCCGCTCGGCCCGGCACTCGCTGGAGGGGCGTGGCGGCGACCACCGCGAGGCCCACAACGTGTACGCGCTGGCGATGGCCCGCGCCGGGTACGAGGGGCTGCGCCGGCTGCGGCCGGACGAGCGGCCGTTCCTGTTCTCGCGCTCCGGGTGGGCGGGGATGCAGCGGTACGGAGGGACGTGGTCCGGCGATGTGTCGACGGGCTGGCCCGGGCTGCGTGCCTCGCTGTCGCTGGTGCTGGGGCTCGGTCTGTGCGGGGTGCCGTACTCGGGCCCGGATGTGGGCGGGTTCGACGGCAGTCCGTCGCCGGAGCTGTTTCTGCGCTGGTTCCAGCTGGGGGCGTATCTGCCGCTGTTCCGTACCCATGCGGCGATCGACGCGGGGCGCAGGGAGCCGTGGGAGTTCGGCCCGCAGGTCCTGGGCCACGCGAAGGCGGCGATGCTCGAACGGGAGCGGCTGCGCCCGTACTTCGTGACGCTCGCACAGCTGGCCCGGCTGACCGGGGCCCCGTACGTGCGGCCGCTGTGGTGGGGCGCGCCGGGTGACCGGGCGCTGCGGGACTGCGAGGACGCGTTCCTGCTGGGAGACGCGCTGCTGGTGGCGCCGGTGATGGAGCGGGGTGCGGACCGGCGGGCGGTGCGGCTGCCGCGCGGGCGGTGGTACGACACCATGTCCGGGGAGGCGTACGAGGGGCCTGGGCAGGTGCTGCTGGACGCGCCTCTGTGTCGGATCCCGGTGCTGGCGCGGGCCGGTGCGGTGATCCCGGTGCGCGACGTGGACGGCGGGATCGAGCTGGAGGTGTGGGCGCCCGCGCGCGGGCGTACCGGCAGCGGGCTGGTGATCGAGGACTCCGACAGCGCGTCGGAGCAGCCGGAGGTGGAGCGGTACACGTCCCGGGCGGCGGGTGACCGGGTGGTGGTGGAGCGGGTGACTCCGGACGGGGTGATGAAGGCGGCGCGTCCGGTGCGGGTCCGGGGGCTGGTCTGAGCTGCCGGGGCGTGCGTGAGCGCCCGTCCGCCCGTTCAGGCGTCCCCGGACGGTTGGCGGGTCACCCGTAGGTGCCCGCCTTCCGGTGCAGGCGTCCTCGGCCTGTTGCCGGGTCACCCGTAGGTGCCCGCCTGCCCGTTCACGCGTAGGTGCCCGTCTGCCCGTTCACGCGTAGTCGCCCGCGAACCATCGCCGTACGGCCTCCGTGTGCAGCGGGAACGCCAGCTCGGCCGGCTCGTGGAGGAGATGCCAGCCCTCGGTCTCGTCGGTGGGCGCGGGGGGCGGGAGGCCGGCCGCCGGGCGCTGCGGGAGCAGTCCGAAGAGGAGCAGGTGGCCGCCGGGTGAGCTGAGCGCGTCGGCGAGCCGCACCTCGTCGTGCGCGGCGTCGATGCCGGTCTCCTCCTTGAGTTCGCGTACGACCGCGTGCCGCCAGTCCTCGGACTGGTCGATGAACCCGCCGGGCAGGGCGATGCCGCCGCGCTGCGGCTCGATGGTGCGGGTGATGACGACGAGACCGGTGCCGAGCGCGGTGTGCGCGGGGAGGAGGGCGACCGCGACGGGAAGGGGGTTGCGGTACGCCGTGTCGCCGCAGGTGGTGCAGGTGCGGGGCCAGCCGGTGGCGCTGGGGTAGCGGGCCCCGCAGCTGGAGCAGTGGGAGTCCTTCACGGGGGCTGTCACACGCGGACTGTACGCGACCGCCGCCCCCGCCGCCCGCCGGTCGGTCGGGTCGGGTCACGTCAGGTCAGGTCAGCGATCTCCGGGAGACCGGGAAGTCGAAGTAGGTGTCGGGGAAGAGCTCCGGCTTGTGGGTGAAGTGCCACCACTCCTCGGGGAGATTGACGAAGCCGACGTCGGCGAGGGTGTTCTTGAGCAGGAGGCGGTTCGCACGCTGAGTGCCCTGTATGCGCGGGTCGTCGGTGTGCGACAGGGTGTCGAAGCAGTCGAATCCCGTGCCCATGTCGACGGAGTTGTCGGGGAAGCGTTCGTTCTGCGGGGCGTAGCAGGGGACGAGCTGCTCGCCGGGGACGTAGGGGCGGGTCTTCTTGGCGGGGAGCTTGACGAGGGTGAGGTCGACGGTGCTGCCGCGGCTGTGGCCGGACTTCTCGGCGATGTAGCCGTCCTCGAACAGTCTCGATTTGTCGACGTGGGGATAGAACTCCCCCTTCATGCGCTCGTCGTCGAGGTCTTTCGCCCAGCGCACGAAGTGATCGACGGCGCGCTGTGGCCGGTAGCAGTCGTAGACCTTCAGCGAGTAGCCCTGGCGCAGCAGCTTCCGCTGGGCCCGGTGGAGGGCCTGGGCGGCCGGCCTGGTCAGGATGCAGACCGGTTGACGGTAGCCGTCGATCGGTTCGCCGATGAAGTTGTGCGGCGTGGTGTAGCGCATCTCCTGAATGATCGTCGGGTCCACGCCGCGCAGCGCGACGAACTCGTCCGGGGCCTTCGGCTGCGGTGTGGCCCCTGCGGGAGCAGGGGACGTGGCGGTGACGGTGAGGAGCGCGGCGGCGGTGAGGGTCAGCGCGCGGAGTGCGGAAGTGAGTCCTCTCATGCGCACCGTCTATCAGCAACGGGTGGCCGGGACCACCCCCGTGGGTTCCGGCCACCCGCTCATTCGTACCGGACGCAGCCGGTCCGTGTCCGGTTCTCGCACCGCCGGAATCTGGTCGCCGGACTTCACCCGTGCCACACTTCTGACGTTCCGTCAGATCTTCCATGGAGGGGCTGGTCATGGCTCGTACGCGGACACCCGTGGTGGCCGGATGGTTCACGGAGGGCACGGACGAGCGGGAGTTCCGGCTGCTGGGCAGCCGCTGCTCGGCCTGCGCCGCGGTCTTCTTCCCGCGCGAGGACACGTTCTGCCGCAACCCCGGCTGCGCGGGCGGAGGCGAGCTCGCGCAGGTGCCGCTGTCGAAGCGCGGCCGCGTCTGGTCCTACACGGACGGGCGCTACCGGCCGCCCGTGCCGTACGTCTCCGACCCGGACGCGCCGTGGGAGCCGTACACCCTCGTCGCCGTCGAGCTGGCCGCCGAGCGGATGGTGGTCCTCGGGCAGGCGGCGCCGGGGGTGGGGGTCGCGGATCTCTCGGTCGGCATGGAGGTGGAAGTGGTGCCGGGGATCCTCAACGAGGACGCGGAGACCGTCTGGGCGACCTGGCACTGGCGGCCGGTCGACGGTGTGGGGGGTGCCGAATGACCGGCGACATCGCGGTCCTCGGTGCTGGGATGCACCCCTGGGGCAAGTGGGGCAGGAGTTTCATCGAGTACGGGACCGTCGCGGCCCGGGCCGCACTCGCCGACGCGGGGATCGGCTGGCAGGACGTGCAGTCGGTGGTCGGCGCGGACACGGTCCGCTGCGGCTATCCGGGGTACGTGGCTGGTGCGACGTTCGCCCAGGCGCTGGGCTGGCAGGGCGCGCGCGTCACGAGCGTCTACGCCGCGTGCGCCTCCGGGGCGCAGGCCGTCAACACCGCCAGGGCGCAGATTCTGGCGGGCATGGCGGATGTGGTGCTGGTGGTCGGCGCCGACTCCGCGCCCAAGGGCTTCTTCGCTCCCGCGGGCGGTGAGCGGCCGGACGACCCGGACTGGCTGCGCTTCCGGGTGCTGGGCGCCACGAACCCGGCGTACTTCGCGCTGTACGCCCGCCGTCGCATGGCCCTGCACGGGGATACGCCCGAGGACTTCGCGCTGGTCAAGGTGAAGAACGCGGCGGCCGGGGCGCTGAACCCGTACGCCCGCTACCGCAAGGCCGTGACCGCCGAGCAGGTCGCCGCCTCCGCCGTGGTCGCCGATCCGCTGCGGCTGCTCGACATCTGCGCCACCTCGGACGGCGCCGCCGCGCTGGTCCTGTCCAGCATGGAGTTCGCGCGACGGCACGGCGCCGCCGATCCGGTGCGTGTGCGCGCGGTGTCGACGGTCACCCCCACCTACCCCAAGGCCGTCCTGGACCTGCCGGACATCGCCACCGACTCGGCGGCCACGGTGGAACCGTCCCCGCTGGGCTTCAGGGCTTCGATCGCGCGCGCGGCGTACGAGGAAGCGGGCATCGGGCCGGAGGATCTGTCGCTCGCCGAGGTGTACGACCTTTCCACTGCGCTGGAGCTGGAGTGGTACGAGGACATCGGACTGTGCGCGGCGGGTGAGGGCGCCAAGCTGGTGCGGGAGGGTGTGACGGCGCTCGGCGGGCGGGTGCCGGTCAACGTGAGTGGCGGGCTCGCGTCGTTCGGGGAGGCGGTTCCGGCGCAGGCGATCGCCCAGGTGTGCGAGCTGACGTGGCAGTTGCGGGGCACGGCGGGCGCGCGGCAGGTGGCCGGAGCGCGGGCCGGGATCACCGCGAACCAAGGGCTGTTCGGTCATGGCTCGGCGGTGGTCGCGGTCCGCTGAGGCGCTGCTCGGTCACGGCCCGGCGGATGCAGCGGTCCGCCGAGGCACTGAGCCCGGCGATGGTCGCGGGCCGCGCCGAGGCGCTGGGCCAGTAGTGGTCGCGGTCCGCCGAGGCGCTGTTCGGCCACGGTGAACTGCGGGTGCTGTCAGTGTCCTTGACGCCCCGGTAGCAGCGGGGAAAACTGCCTCTTCGTCGGCCTCGCGAGTGCCGACGAACGCCGTTGGGGCCTGATCCGCAGGACAGGCCCTCCTCCGGCGCGCACGCTCACCACGCTCGTCATGGGAACCACACCCAGCCCAGGAGCCGCCATGAGCAACGCAGACATCTTCCTCGGTGAGTTCATCGGCACGGCGATACTGATCCTCTTCGGCGCGGGCGTCTGCGCCGCCGTCACGCTCCACCACTCGAAGGCAAGAGCCTCCGGCTGGGTCGTCATCGCCTTCGGGTGGGGCTTCGGAGTGCTGGCAGGGGCGTACACCGCGGCGCCGCTGTCCGGTGGCCATCTCAATCCGGCCGTGACCGTGGGCGTCGCCGTCGACACCGGCCAATGGGACAAGGTCCCGCTGTACGTGCTCGCGCAGATGGCCGGCGCGGTCCTCGGAGCCGTACTGGCCTGGCTGGTCTACTACGCGCAGTTCCGGGCGAACGCCGACGGGAAGAACGCCCAGCCCACGCTCGGGGTCTTCGCCACCGCCCCGGAGATCCGCAGTCCGGTCGCCAACCTCGTCACGGAGATCATCGCGACGACGGGTCTCGTCCTGCCCATCCTGGCCTTCGGACGGAACGCGGGGATCGGCGTCGGCCCCGTCCCGGGTGAGCAGGCCGGGATCTACGGCTCCGGGATCTCGATCCTGCTGGTGTCGCTGCTGGTCGTCGGCATCGGTCTGTCGCTCGGCGGACCGACCGGTTACGCCATCAACCCCGCGCGGGACCTAGGGCCCCGGCTCACCCACGCCGTTCTGCCCATCCCCAACAAGGGCACGTCGGACTGGGGATACGCCTGGATTCCGGTGGTGGGGCCGCTGGTGGGCGGTCTGCTCTCGGGGCTGATCTTCAACGCCGTGTTCTGACCGAACCGGGGCTGCCCCCCGGACCCGAGAGGGTGCACGTGGGCGCTGACGCCCCCACGCTCCCTCCACACAGCTCCCACGCAGCTCCCACTCAGCTTCCGACAAGGGGACGTCATGACGGACACCTCCCAGAAGTACGTCGCCGCGATCGACCAGGGCACCACGTCGAGCCGCTGCATCATCTTCGACCAGGACGGTGCGATCGTCGCCGTCGACCAGCGCGAACACCGTCAGATCTTCCCCAGGCCAGGCTGGGTGGAGCACGACGCCACCGAGATCTGGTCCAAGGTCCAGGCCGTGGTGGCGGGCGCGCTCGCGGGCGCCGGGCTGCGCGCCGACCAGCTCAGCGCGCTCGGCATCACCAACCAGCGTGAGACGACGGTGATGTGGGACCGGGCGACCGGGAAGCCCGTGCACAACGCGATCGTCTGGCAGGACACCCGTACGGCGGCGCTGTGCGCCGAACTCGGCGGCGCCGACGGACAGGACCGGTTCCGCGAGGCGACCGGACTGCCGCTCGCCAGCTACTTCTCCGGTCCCAAGGCGGCCTGGCTGCTGGAGAACGTACCCGGGCTGCGTGCCCGGGCCGAGCGCGGCGAGATCGCGTTCGGCACGATCGACTCCTGGCTGGTCTGGAACCTCACGGGCGGCACGGACGGCGGTGTCCACGTCACCGACGTCACCAACGCCTCGCGCACCATGCTGATGAATCTGGAGACCCTGCGGTGGGACTCCTCGATCCTCTCGGCGATGAACATTCCCGAGGCGGTGCTCCCTGAGATCAGGTCGTCGGCCGAGGTGTACGGGACGGCCGCAGGCCAGCTCGGCGGGGTGCCGGTCGCCTCCGCGCTCGGCGACCAGCAGGCGGCGGTGTTCGGCCAGGCCTGTTACGACACCGGCACGGCGAAGAACACGTACGGGACGGGCAGTTTCCTGCTGCTCAATACGGGGAGCAGGCCCGTGCCGTCGAAGAGCGGGCTGATCACCACCGTCGGCTACAAGATCGGAGACGCCGCTCCCGTCTACTGCCTGGAGGGGTCGATCGCGATCACCGGAGCCCTGGTGCAGTGGTTCCGCGACCAGCTCGGGATCATCCGCAGCGCGGGTGAGATCGAGACCCTGGCGGCGAGCGTCGACGACAACGGCGGCGCGTACATCGTGCCCGCCTTCTCCGGTCTGTACGCACCGTACTGGCGCGCCGACGCCCGCGGGGTCATCACCGGACTGACCAGGTACGTCACCAAGGCGCATCTGGCGCGCGCCGTGCTGGAGGCGACGAGCTGGCAGACGCGCGAGGTCGTCGACGCGATGTACCAGGACTCGGGCGTGCCGATCACCACGCTCAAGGTCGACGGCGGGATGACCGCGAACCAGCTGCTGATGCAGCATCAGGCGGACGTACTGGGGGTGCCGGTGATCCGTCCGAAGGTCGCCGAGACGACCTGCCTGGGCGCGGCGTACGCCGCGGGTCTGGCCACCGGTGTCTGGGGCGGCCTGGACGAGCTGAAGGCGCACTGGCAGCGCGACGCGGAGTGGTCGCCGCGGATGGCCGCCGAGGACCGTGAGCGCGAGTACGACAACTGGCGCAAGGCGGTGGAGCGCAGCTTCGACTGGGAGGACCGGGCGTAGGACGTGCGGTCTCACCGGCCGCGGCCCGTACCCCTGTCGGTGGGGGTACGGGCCGTGTCCCGGTCTCAGGTCGAGATGGGCTCGCGCTCCCGGGTGGAGCGGACCAGGGCGTGCTCGACGACCGCCACCAGCACCGCCTTGACCGACTCGCGGTCGCGCGCGTCGCACATCATCACCGGCACCTCGGGGTCCACGTCGAGCGCGGCGCGCACCGTGTCGGCCGGGAAGCGGTCGGCGCCCTCGAAGCAGTTGACGCCGATGGTGAAGGGAATCCCGCGGCGTTCGAAGTAGTCGATGGCCGCGAACGAGTCCTCCAGGCGGCGGGTGTCGGCGAGGACCACCGCGCCGAGAGCCCCCTGGGCCAGCTCGTCCCAGAGGAACCAGAACCGGTCCTGGCCGGGGGTACCGAAGAGATAGAGCACCAGGTCCTCGCGCAGGGTGATCCGGCCGAAGTCCATGGCGACGGTGGTGGTGCTCTTGGACTCGACCCCTTCGATGTTGTCGACGGGGCGGCCGGCCTCGCTGAGGGTCTCCTCCGTGCGCAGGGGTTTGATCTCGCTGACGGCGCCTACGAGGGTCGTCTTGCCGACCCCGAAGCCGCCCGCCACCAGGATCTTCAGTGTCACCGGCTCGACCGGCCGCCGCGCGGCGCGGCTAGAGCGCCCGAAGACCATTGATCACCTCGCGGAGAATGCTCACGTCCGGCAGCTCGGCCGGCGGAACGGGACGGGTTACGTGGACCAGTTCGTCCTCGACGAGGTCGCCCACGAGGACCCGGACCACCCCTACGGGCAGGTCCAGTCCGGCGGCGAGCTCGGCGATCGACTGGGGAATGGTGCTACAGCGTTCAACGATCTCGACGTGCTCGGGTGCGAGCAGCTGGTCCCGGCCGGGGTCGTCGGCGGCCGGTTCCGGGACGACCAGAGCGATCAGGTCGAGCCGGTGCCGGGTCGCGGTGCTCGTACGACCGCGGGTCATCGCGTACGGACGGACCACCGGCCCGGCGTCGTCGTCGAACCAGTGGTGCGCCTGCCGGGCTTCCTGGATCTGTTGAGCCTGCTGTCCGGGGTCACTCATGCCATCCCCACTCACCCTCCGGCGGTCAGGCCGGCCCGGGGTGCGGTGGCGAGGTGGGCCCCCACCCGCTTGACCATCAGGGTCATCTCGTAGGCGACCTGGCCGACGTCGGAGTCGGCGTCGGACAGCACGGCGAGGCAGCTGCCGTCGCCCGCCGCGGTGACGAAGAGGAAGGCGTCGTCGAGCTCCACGACGGTCTGCCGGACCCGGCCCGCGTCGAAGTGGCGGCCCACGCCCTTGGCGAGGCTGTGGAACCCGGAGGCGACGGCGGCGAGGTGCTCGCTGTCCTCACGGGTGAGGTCCCTGGACGCTCCCGTCGCGAGGCCGTCGCCGGACAGCACGAGTGCCTTGCGGATCGAGCCGACCCGGTCGACCAGTTCGTCGAGGAGCCAGTTGAGCTCGCCGCTTCTGGTGGTGTCGGTTACTGCGGCGTTCGGTGCGGTCATCGACCGTCCCCCTCCGATGTCGTTCCCTGTGCTGCTTCGCCAAGGCCAGTCTCGTCCTCGGCGTTGTGCCGACGTCCGCGCTGCCAGCCGCGTTGCAGCGAGGCCATGCGGTCGCGTACTTCGTCCGCGTCCCGTCCGGTGTCCGGCTCGCCGGCCGGTGCGCCGTGCGCTCCGGCGGACCCGCCGCCGGACTGGTCGCGCAGCTGCGGCACGAGGCTCGCCTGGCGCACGCGCCGGGGCAGGCCCCCGATCGTCCGCGCGGGCGGAGCCTGGGCGGTGGCGTTGTCCAGTGCCTGCTCCGGGGTTGCTGCGGGCCGGGCGGCCTGTGGCCCGTCCGGGACGGGGCCGAGCCGGGACGGCACGGCGGACCGTGCACCGCTGAAGGGCGGCGGGCCGGTGGTCGTGGCGGGCAGCGGCCCCCGGCCGACGGGCCTCGGACCCGTACGCTCGGTCGTCGCATCCGCGCCCTGGACGGGGGCGGGATGGGATCGGCCGGGCTCGTCCACGCGACGGCCGTGGTCGGTGACCAGTGTCGGCGGCTTGCGGCGGGGCAGCGGGATGGGGCCGGTCGGGCGGGGTCCGCCGCGCGGCTGGTCGGGCGTCTGGTCCGTGGCCTGCTGGTGCTGCTCGTCGGCGGACGGGCGCATGAAGTCCCGGGCCCGGAACAGCCCGCCCCGCTCGCTCTCCGTGTCCTCGATGTCGGCGATGGGGTCGAGGGTGTCGAGGGAGCCGAGCGCCGGCCGGTCCTCGAAGCCCAGGGCGCCGACGGGGGCCTCCAGTTCGATGGGGCCGTCGAGCACCGAGGGACCGGTCAGCCCGGTGGGCACCTGGGAGAGCGCCGCGAGCGTGCCGCTGTCGGTGCGGCGCCGACCGCCCTCCCGGTCCCTGTCCGGCGTGCCGTTCTTGCGGTCGAGCCGGAAGCCGGTGCCCTCGGTCTCGGGGGCGTCGGTGAGGAGCGTGGCCGGGATGAAGACGACCGCGGTGGTCCCTCCGTACGGCGACTGCTGCAGCGAGACCCGCACGTTCTGCCGCTGGGCGAGCCGGCTGACGACGAACAGGCCGAGCCGGTCGGTGTCGGAGAGCTCGAACTCGGGGGTCTCGGCGAGCCGGAGGTTGGCGTCGAGCAGCGCCTCGGCCGGCATGCCGAGGCCGCGGTCGTGGATCTCCAGGGTGAAGCCGTTGGCGACCCGCTCGCCGTGCACCTGGACACCGGTGTGCGGCGGCGAGTACACCGTGGCGTTCTCCAGCAGTTCGGCGATGAGGTGGGTGAGGTCAGCGACGGCCGGGCCGCCCACGCCGATCCGCGGCAGTCGCCGCACCTCGATCCGCTCGTAGTCCTCGACCTCGGCGACGGCTGCCCGTACGACGTCCATCAGCTGGACCGGCTTGCGCCACTGCCGGGAGGGAGCGGCGCCGGAGAGGATCACGAGGCCCTCGGCGTGGCGGCGCATACGGGTCGTGAGGTGGTCGAGGCGGAAGAGGTCCGCGAGCTCCTCGGTGTCCTCCGTGCGCCGCTCCATCGTGTCGAGGAGGGTGAGCTGACGGTGGAGCAGGACCTGGTTGCGGCGGGCGAGGTTGACGAAGACCTCGGAGACGCCGCGGCGCATGTCGGCCTGCTTGACGGCGGCCTCGACGGCGGCCCGCTGGAGGGTGTTGAGGGCCTGGCCGACCTGGCCGACCTCGTCCTTCTCGTAGTCGAGGTGCGGCGCCTCGGTCTCGACGTCGACCTGCTCACCCGCGGCGAGCCTGCGCATCACGCTGGGCAGGCGGACACCGGAGACCTCGTGGGCCTCCTTGCGCAGCCGGGACAGCGAGCGGACCAGGTCGCGGCCGATGCGTACCGACACGACGACGGAGACCAGGAGCGCCAGGAAGCCGAGCACACCGGCGACTCCGGCCCTGATGAGGACGCTGTACGCGGCCGGCTCGACGCGGGCCGTGTAGCGGTTGCCCGCGTCGCTGGCCATGCGGCCGAGGTCGTCCAGGACGGGCGTGGCGAGTTCCTGCCAGCGCTCGGCGTCGACGGCCCGCGGGTTCTTCCCGGCACCGTCGGCGATCAGGTCTTCCTCGGCCTCGCGCAGGGGCGCGGTGTCAGGGCTGCCCCAGTACCGCTCAAGGATCCGCCGCTCCTCGGCGGGCAGGACTTCGAGGTTGATCTCGTACATCAGTTTGCGGCTGGCCGCGAGATCGGAGACGGCGCGGATCTCCTCGGCGGTGATCTTGCGTGTGATCAGCGCGGAGGTCACCAGGGCGTCCTCGCGGGAGAGCATTTCGCGGGCGCGGATGGTACCGATCAGGGCCCGGCCCTGGTTGTCGACGCCCTCCAGGGTGTGGAGCGAGGACAGGAAGCCGTAGCAGGGGTCGACGAGCCCGCTGTAGAAGTCGAGTGCCTGGGCGCGGGTGATGTCGCGCTGATCGACGCTGAGGCGCAGCGATTCGAGCCCGTCGAGGGCTTCGACGATCGCGTTGAGACGCTGTGCCGAGTCCGCCGGGATGGCGTCGCGAAGGTCGGAGTCCTGGGCGGCCACGCGGATTTCGGCCAGGGCCTTGTCCGTCTCCGCGCGATGGCGGCGCAGGGTGGCGGGCGCGTCGGACGCGCGCGGATCCGCGAGATAGACCAAAGTCTGGCGGCGTTCCTTCTGGATGACACGGGCCGCGTGATCGAGGGGGTAGCCGACCCTCTCGACGACATAACTGACGTCCAGGAGTTGTTTGGCCTCCCGGCCGGTGAGCGCGGTCGCGAAGCCCCACAGCGCGGTGAGGGACACGAGTGGCACCAGCAGCAACGCCACGATCTTCCGGCGGATGGACTTCCCGCGAAAGCGCATGGCCTCCCCCAGCTCGACCTCCCGCCGTTGCGGGTGGTGATTCCCGGTACGTGATCTGTCGTACGTGATCGGTCGTGCGTGATCGGTCGTGCGCGATCTGCCGTACGTGTTACGTGTGGTCTGTTGTGCGTGTGGTCTGTTGTGCGTGTGGTCTGTTGTGCGTGTGGTCTGTTGTGCGTGTGATCTGTGTTGCGTGTGTCGGGTCTTGCATGTGACGCGTTCTTGCTCCCTGCGTCAACAAACGGCGTGAGCCTACTACTGACGCGCCGACAACTCGAAGGCACGTCCGGACGATTTTCAGCCGCGGCCGGTTGCGTTGATCATGAGTTGTCCTGGTATTCGGGGAGTTGGAACTCGGCACTGTGGCCGAGGACACCTGGCAGGACCCCGCTTTCGATTCCTGGACGTATGGCTGGAATTCTTCGTTCCGGGGGAATTTTCGCCGCGGCCCGTTCGTCTTCCTGTACGGGGACTCAGTACGGGGAGCAGGAGTTGCGGGCCCAGCGGCGTAATCGGGCCCGGGCCGGGCAGCCACCCTGCAGTCGGACACCGGTGGGGAGTGAACGCGGACCATGGGAGCGGCGGACAAGACGGGTGTGCCGGGCGGCCGGAGGCTCTGGGTCGAGGAGCCGGCGGCGCGGCGCCGGATGCCCGATCCGGTGCGTACGGCGGCCGTGCGGGCCGTCATCGTGACGGCGGTGACGCTGGTTCAGGCGGTGATGGCCTTCTTCTTCAGTCTCACCGGCTCGTGGCTGGCGTTCCCCATGGTCCTCAGCAGTGTGGGCAGCACGGTCCTGGCGACGTGGGCGGTGCTGGACATCTGGGTGACCCGCCAGGTGTGGAATCAGCGCAATGGTGTGGTCTCGGTGCCGAGCAGCACGGCGCGGCAGCTGCGGCGTGAGCGGCGCCGCGCCCGGCGTACGGCCAGGGCGACGGCTCGGGAGGCCTCGCGGATACGGAGGCGGGGCACGGGCGGCAGGCTGTCCGAGGCCTGACGGACGGCCCGTGCCCCGGGGACTGTCCACCGGGCGGTGGTGGACGGGGCTGTCCTCGGGAGTCGTTGACCCGCTCTACTGGAGAGTGGTCGACGGGGCGGGGTGCTGTTCCGGTGCGGGTGCGTCATCGGCCGCCCCGCGTTTGAACATCCGGGTCGCGGTGATCTCACCGTGCACGGTCTCGCCCTCGGTGCTCTGCTGCGGCAGACCGGGGCGCAGATGCTCCTCGACACTGATGTACTTGAGCCCCGCGCGCAGATCGGCGTCGTTGCGCAGCCGGATGACCAGCGGGAATTCGGCGAGCGCGGTCGTGTCGAACAGCCCTGTGGTGTAGAGCAGCTGGACGCCGAGCGCGTCCGAGACGGCCCGCTGCAGCTCCAGCAGATACGTGGCGTTGGCACGGCCGATCGGGTTGTCCAGGAACAGGGTGCCCGCGTGCCGGTGCTTGTCACGGCCGCGGTCGTTGCTGCGCAGGGCCGCCATCGTGCAGTAGAGGGCGATGGCGGCGGTGAGCAGCTGGCCACCGGAGAAGACGTCTCCCATCTGTCCGACCGGGACACGCTCGGCGCGCAGGACGGCGTCGGGCTTGAGGATCTCGACGGCGACGCCCTTCGGCTGCAGCGCGGCCTGGACGCCGCGCAGCAGCAGGGACATGCCGTCCCGGCGCAGGTCGGAGTTCTTCTTCAGGGCGGCGCGGGTGGCCTCGTCGACGACCTCGCCGAGCCGTTCGGTGAGGGTGGCCTGGTCGGGTTCCTCGAAGCGGATGCGGAGGAATTCCTGGCCGGACCACTCACCGAGGCCCTCGGGCAACCGGGAGAGCCGCTGTGCCGAGCGGAGCGTGGTGAGCGCGGACTCCACGAGACCCCGGAGCCGGTCGACGATGGAGTCGCGGTTGCGCTCCAACTGGGCGAGCTCGTCGGTGAGGACACGCAGCCTGGGCGCGAACGCCTCGGCCCACTTGGCGGCGTGCTCGGGCAGGGCGGCCGCGGGCAGTTCGCGGATCTGCTGGCGGGCCGGGGTGCGGACCGCCTCGTAGCGCGTGGAGTTGGCGTGGCGTACGAGGACGTCGCTCGCCTCGCGTACGGCGGCCTCGGCGGTGGACAGGTCGGACGCGCAGCCGCGCAGCGAGCGACGGGCCTCGGCCGCGGACTGCCGGGCCTCCTCCAGACTGCCCGGGTACGGCTCGGGGGTCTCCTGCTCCTCCTCCGCGTGGTCCCTGAGCAGGTCGCGCAGCAGCGCCGCGGTCTCGTCGAAGCCGCTCGCGGCGTCCTCGGCACCGCGGTGGGCGGTGAGCAGTTCGGCGTGGGTGGCGCGGGCGGTCTCCAGCGCCTCGGTGCGGGCCGCGAGTTCGGTCGTGGCGGTACGCAGCAGGGTCTGGGCCTGCTCGACGTCGGCGGGGACGAGCTCGTCGGGCAGCTCGGTGTGCGCTTCTCCGTCCACCGGGGCGAGGCGTTCGGCGTCGCCGCGCAGTCGGCCGAGCTTCTCGCTGGCCTCGGAGGCACGGGTCTCCAGCATCTGCACCAGTGCCTCGGCGCGGGCCGCGGCGGCCTGGCGGGAGGGGCCGTCGGCACCGTCCGTGCCTTCCAGGAGCTGGGCGGCGCGGGTGCGGACCTTGTTGGTGAGCCGGTCGAGCTCGGCGAGGGCCGCGCTCTCGTCGCTCTCGGCGCGGGCCTGTTCGGCGCGCAGGTCGGCGCCGACGCCGACCTTCTCGTACAGCTGGGAAGCGGCCCGGTACGCCTCGCGCAGGGCGGGCAGCGGAACGCGGGGCGCGTCGGGGTCCGCCTCGGGGAGCTGCTCCGGGGCGCCCGCGATCTCGGCGCGCTCGGCGCGCAGCGCACGGGCCGTGCGGCGGGCGTCGTCGGCGGCACGCTGGGCGGCGCGGCGGTCCTCGTCCGCGGCGCGTGCCCGCTCCAGGCAGGTGGCCGCCCGGGCCTCGGACTCGGCCGCGTCGTCCGCGAGTTCGCGGAGCTTCGTCTGCCAGCCGGCCCGCTCGCGCAGCCGGAACGCCAGCCCGGCGAGCGCGTCGGCGGCGCGGCGGGCGCGCTGGGCGGCGTCCTGGCGCTCGTCGCGGACACGGGCGGTGTCGGCGGCGGCCTCGTCCGCCTCGGTGCGTACGGTCCGGGCCTCGGCGAGCGCCGCTTCGGCGGCCTCGGCCGCTTCCTCGGCGGTACGGGCCGCCTCGGCGAGCTCGGCGAGCATGCCGGGCGGGCAGTCCGCGCGCCACGCCCCGATCCGGGACGCGAGCGCCCGGTCGCCCGCGAGGCGGGCCGCCAGCTGCCGGATCTCCTCGTCCCGCGCGGCCGCCCTGGCGCGCAGCGCCTGCCGCTCCTCGTCGGCGGCGTGCTCGTCGTGCATGGCCGGGTTCGGCGGTACGAGGAAGACGTCACCGTCGCCGCCGCCGTCCCCCGGTACGGGAGCGAGCAGGGCGGCGGCGGTGCCGACGGCGACGGTGGAACGCGGCAGCAGCGCGGCACCGGCGAGCGCCTCGCGGGCCCTGGCGTACGACACCGGGTCTGTGATCACGACGCCGTCGACCAGCTCCGGCCGCGCGGCCAGCACGGCGGCGTGGTCGGCCGGGTCGACGGCCTGGGCGAGGTAGCGCCAGCCGGGCAGCGCGGGGATGCCGTGCTCTCCGAGGAACTCCACGGTGGCCAGCACGTCGGGGCCGGGCGGCAGCAGTCCGCCGTCGCCGAGAGCTCCGAGGATGCGGGCGTCGTCGGCTGCGGCGGTCCGTAGATCGAACAACTGCCGCTCGGCGGCGGCGACTCCCTGGTCGAGCAGCTCGCGCAGGTCATCGGCGTACCGGTCGAACTCCTCGGCGGTGAGGGGGCCTTCCGTACCCTGCCCGTACAGCGCCGGGGCGGGCCGCGTCGCGTCGGACTCGACGCCGGGAGCGGTGGCGCCTGCGGCGGCGGGGTCGGGGTGGCCCGAGGAGGCGGACGGGGGCGTGCCGGGGCCGGTCGCGGCGGCGCCGGGACCTGCGCCGGGAGCGGTGGCGCCTGCGACGGGGTGGCCGGGGCCGACGCCGGGTTCGGCGCTTCGGCCCGCTTCGGCCGACGCGGCCTCGGCGGTGCCCTCCGACTGCGCGGTCGTACCGGCGGCGGCAGCCGCCGGGCCGTCACCGGCAGTGGCCCCACCCGGGGTGGGACCGGCAGCCGTCGGCGCATCACCCGCAGGCGCCGGGCCGGGCCTTCCGGCAGCACCCGCCGCACCCTGCCCGGCGGAACCCGCGGGCAGCGGGCCGGGGGCTCCGCCCGGGGTGGCCCCGATGGCCTCGGGCGCGGTACGGGCGCCGGGCAGCGATACGTGCACGGACGAGCGCCGGGCGGACGCGGCGGGGGATGCCGCTCCCGTGGCCTCCGCACCCGCGGGGGGAAGGCTCAGCAGCTCGGCGAGGCGGTCGGACTCCGCGATGGAGGCCGCGGCGAGGCGCTCGGCCTCGTAGGCGTGCGCGGCGGACTGCGCGGCGTCCGCGGCGCGGGCCGCGGTCAGTTCGGCCCGGGTTTCGTCGGCGGCGGCCGCGCGGGCGTGGTCGGCGGCCGTACGGGCGGCGTCGCGGGCGGCGTCCCAGGCGGCGACCGCGGTCTTCTCGGCGTCGCTCGCGGCGAGCGCCGCCCGTGCGGGGTCGGCGTCGGGCGCGGTGTCGTCGAGCCAGCCGGCCCGTACCGCTTCCGCGGTCTCCAGTTCGACCTCGGCGAGGCGCTGGCGCAGGTGTCCGGACTCGCTGCGGGCGCGCTGGGCCTCGGTCGCGGCTGCGGTGGCGTCGCGATGGGCGGTCTCTCCGGCCTCCTGGAGGGCGGTGGAGCGCTCTTCCTCCTCGTTCGCGACGCGCTCGCCGTCGTCCGCGGCGGCGTGCAGGGCGCGCACCAGGTCGGCGGCGGCCGTGGCGCGGGCGGCCAGGGCGGGCGCGGCGTCCCGTTCGGCCTCGCGGATCGCGGCGGCGACACGGGCGGACCGGTCGGCCGCGGCACGGTGCCGCAGCACCGCCTCGGCCGCCTGCCAGGCGGCGTGCAGCGTGCGGGCGTCGGTGAGCTCGCGACGCTGCGCGGCGGCGCCCTTCTCGGCGACGGTGAGCGCGAGCGACGCGTGCCGGTAGGCCAGTTCGGCGGCGATGAGCGAGCCGCGGCCGCGGGACCGTTCGGCCTCGGTCACGGTGTGGGCGGCGGCGGTGACCAGCTGTGCGAGCTCGGCGGAGCGGCCACGTTCCTCCCCGGCGCGGGCGGAGAGCCTGCGGGCGAGCGTACGCGTGCGGCGTTCGGCGCCCGCGTGGATGTCGCGGGCGCGCGCACGCGTCTCGGCCGCGTCCACGATCCGCCCGAGCAGATCGACTGAGCCCGCCGTGAAGTCGCGCTCGGCGGTGAGCTCGGCGCGGCGGCCCAGCTTGTTGCCGAAGCCGCTGACGAGGTCGGCGAGGCCGTCCGTGTCGCGGGTGTCGGTCACGGCCCGCAGCAGCAGGTCGGTGAAGTCGGAGTCCTTCTTGACCGCGAAGAGGCCGGCGGCCTCGCCCTCGTCGGCGTTCATCTCCCGCTGGTAGCGGAACAGTTCCGGGTCGAGGCCGAGATCCCCGAGGTGCTCGTTCCAGCGGTCGTGGATCTCCTCCCAGTACACGTCGAGATGCGGGTACGCCTTGCCCGCGTCGGTGATCGCGTCCCGGAAGCCCTTCATCGTGCGGCGGCGACCCTGCGCGCCGGACGCGCCTTCGACGGGCGGGCGGACGGCGGTGGACTCGGCGACCGGCAGCGAGTCGAGGCTCAGTCCGGGACCCGGCCGGAAGCTGTACCAGGCCTCGGCGAACTTCCTCGGGTCGTTGGAGACCTGCCGCCCGCGCCACTCGCTGACCTTGCCGACGACGACGAGCTCTCCGGTGAGGGTGTGCTGCCACTCCAGCGCGACGTGTCCGCAGTCGTCGGCGAGCAGGAACTTGCGCAGCACGCCGGAGCTGGCGCCGCCCAGCGTGTTGCGGTGACCGGGCAGCATCACCGAGAAGATCAGTTTGAGCAGGACGGACTTGCCGCCGCCGTTCTCCAGGAAGAGCACGCCCGCGGGAGCGGGCCGACGCGGCGGACCGACCGGCTCCTCCTCGAAGAACTCGGCCTGCATGGGGGCCGGGTTGGGCACGGGTGCGCCGACTCCGCGCAGGTCCAGCACGGTGTCGGCATAGCGCGCACCGGCAGGCCCGATGGAGTAGAGGCGGACCCGGGACAGCTCGTACATGGCGGGGGACTCTCGTCGTTCTCGGCAGGATCAGGCGTGGAAGGGGAGGCCGGCGTCGGCGGCGAGCTCCAGGTCGTCGGCGTCGGGTGGCGGCACGAGGGTCGCGGTGCCGTCGGTGACCGGGACGATCCCGAGCTCCAGCAGTTCGGCCATGGCGGCGCTGCCCGCCATGTCGCGGACCTGGAGCTGGTAGCGGGCGGTCGTGCGGTACGCGCCGCCCGCGTCGTCGCCCGTGCGCTGCAGGAAGCCGGAGTCGGTGAGGAACGCGACGGCCTTGCCGATGATGCCGGTGGTGGAACCGGCCAGACGCCGCGCGTCCTTGGTCGCGCCGGTCGCGCTGCGTCTGGCGTAGATCCGCCAGGCCGCTTCCAGACCGGGGGCGTCGGAGGCCGGGTCGGTGTTCTCCCCGTGGTCCTCGGCGCGCTCCTCGAGGCGGCGGCAGGCCTGCCGGACGAACGCGTCGACTCCGTTGACGGTGATCCGGCCGATGTAGCCGTCGTCGGCGAGGTCCTCCGGGCGCGGGAACGCCATGGCGGCGACGGCGAGATGGGCGAGCCCGTGCAGGAAGCGGTCGGCGGAGTCGGTGGAGGCGCGGCGGGCGTAGTCGCCCATGCGTACGGCGAAGACGGAGTCCTCGCCGGCGGTCACGGCCATACCGGCGCGGGGGGACACTTCGAGGACGACGAGTCCGAGGCCGGTGGCGACCGCGTCGGCGAGCCGCGCGAAGGCGGGGTCCTCACGGTAGCGCCGCAGGAGGTCGGCGTACTCGACGTCACGTGCGGGCAGCAGCTTGGGCTGCAGCCCGAACGAGACGAGCCGCGCCGCGTCGGCCGCGTCCGCGGGCGTGACTCCCCCGGCACCGGCCATCGGCCCGGACGGCGGCCCTTGCGGCGCACCCGGCTCGCTCCACGCCCCGGCGTGCTCTGCGTCGTGGTCGCTCACGGCTGGTGCTCCTCGCGGTGGTTCTCTTTCGGTACGAATACGGGCATGTCGCCCACTCCGGTGTCGGCGCCGCCCGGCCGTCCGCCCACGGCCGCGGACAGGTGGGCGCGGCGGCCCCCGGCGCCGCCGCAGGGGCGAGCCGTGACGCGCGGACACCCGTGCGCGGGCAGCGAGCGGGCCGGACGGCCGGCATGCGGTGCCCCGCGGCCCGGCCGGACAGCCGCGCTCGGGCACCCGCGTACGCCCCACGGCCGGATGGCGGCGGTGTGCGTGGTCATGCCGCCTCCGTGCGGTCCGCGGCCATGCCGGCCGCGTCCAGCAGGGCCGTGCCCACGATCAGGTCGGCGCCGCCGAATTCGGGGTCGTCGAGCGGGGTGCCGTCGTCGACGGCGAAGAGCAGGCGCTGTTCGCCCTGGCGGTAGGCGGTGCCGACCGGGGGGCTGGCCGCGTGGATGGCGAGGAGGGCGACGAGGTAGGGGAGGTCCGGGTCGCGGCGGCGCGCTTCGGCGAGCAGGCCGGAGAGGCGGCGCGGGGCGTCGTGCTCCAGGTCGAGCAGTTCCTTGGCGTGCGCGAGCTGTTCCTCGCTGAAGCGGCTGTCGTCCGGGGTCGCGATCAGGTCCGGCTCGGGCATCTCCGCGCCCAGGTGCTCCCGCTCGACGGGCGGGGTGAGCAGCATGTCGACGAGGTCCCCGACGCG
The DNA here is from genome assembly GCF_040300305.1 of Streptomyces sp. NPDC000410. Classification (NCBI taxonomy): domain Bacteria; kingdom Bacillati; phylum Actinomycetota; class Actinomycetes; order Kitasatosporales; family Streptomycetaceae; genus Streptomyces; species Streptomyces sp. NPDC000410. The sequence continues at coordinate 28,842 of NZ_JBEPDM010000046.1, read as the reverse complement.
GACGGCGGCCGGGGTGCGCAGCCCGGTGCCACGGGCGAAGAAGGCGTCGGTGACGCGGATGGCCTGCTCGACGGGGAGCGGCAGCAGGGGGGCCACGATCTGCCCGTACAGGTCCGTCCCGGAGCGGGCGGCGGGCGCGGCGAAGGCCTGGCGGTCCTGCTCGGCGCGGAAGAGGGGGCCCGCTTCCAGGAGCCGGGACTGGAGCTGGGTGTGGCGGCGGATGCAGTCCTTGACGATGTCGACGAGCTCGGCGGCGCGGCGCTTGTGCTCGCCCGTCTTCGGATCAGAACCGGTCTCGGCCTCGTCGCGCGCCTTGCGGATGTTCGTCAGGATCGCGTTCTCGTGGCGGTAGCGGTCGGCGACGTGGTCGAGCGCTTCGGCGATCATGTCGGGCACGGCGTTGAGCCAGTCGACCGCGCGCACGTTGCGGCGGGTCGCCTCCAGCGTCTTGCGGAGGGTCTCCGCGTACTGCACTGTCCGGTAGCGGGCCTGCTCCGCCGCGAGCTGCGCGTCGGCGAGCCTGCCCCGGCTGATGAGCACCTCCAGCTTCACCTCGGCGGCGATCTGGGCGCTGGTGACGTCCGTGTCGAGGGCGCCGACGAGGACGTTGACCGCTTCGTCCGTCGTACGGAGATAGACACTGCCGCCATAGCCGGGGACTTCTTCGATGAGCTTGAAGTCGTAGTCCCGCCGGACATAGACCCCATCTGCTCCGAAAGTGCCGTAGACGGCACGGAAGCCGCGGTCCACACTGCCGACGTTGATCAGGTTCTCCAGGACCCAGCGGGCGACACGCTCGTGCTCCGCGACGGGCCGCTGGGGCGCCTGCGCCGCGATGCGAGGGAGCAGCCTGGCCACTATCTGCTCATGGTCGGCGCCGGTGTCGAAGTCCATGTTGAGTGTGACGAGATCGATGGCCGCGAGGGCGACTTCCGCCATCGCGTAGATCGAGTACTCACCGGCCAGATTCGCCTTGCGGGTGTCCAGATCGTGCAGCGGGGCGGTGCACGCGAGCGCGCGGAGCCGCCGCGCGAGCCCTTCGTCGGCGGCCGGGCCCTGCGCGGGCCGCGGCCCCGCGCTGAGCTGGGGCGGAACGAATTCCGTCGAGGCAGGCGAAGTCACGGTGCACAGACTAGGTCCTCGCACTGACAACGGTCGAAACGGCGCAGACCCCCCGCCATGCCACGGCGCGCGGAGCGCGGGCGGGCCTCAGCGCTCCGTGGTGTCTCCGTCCGCGACCAGCTCCGCGTACACCTGCACGAGCCGGGCCCGCGAGTCGTCCAGATAGTCGGCGAGGAGCCGCTCCGCACGGTCCCGCTCCCCCGCCCGCAGTACCTCCAGAATCTCCCGGTTTCGTACGAGATAGGGCTCGTGGAGCGCGCGCGGGTCGCCCACCACGTGAAAGGCGAGGCGGAGTTCGGCGAGGACGCCCCGCATCAGCTCGTCCGTCCGCACGCTGTGCGCGAGCGCGACGAGCTCCCGGTGGAAGTGGATATTGGCGGTGGAGACGCCTTTCCAGTCGCCTTCGCGGGCGTACCGCTCACCGTCCTTCACCGCGTCGATCAGGTCGTCCAGCGCGAACGGCGGCTTGCCGAGCCCGCGCACGACCGCGCATTCGACCAGCCGGCGGGTGCGGTAGATGTCCTCGACGTCCTCGACCGCGAGGACGCGCACGAACACGCCGCGGTTGAGCTGATGGACCAGCAGCCGCTCATGGGTCAGCAGCCGGAACGCCTCGCGAAGCGTGTTGCGCGAGACTCCCAGCGCTTTGCCGATGGCGTCCTCGGAGAGCCGTGCCCCCGGCGGGAAGAAGCCCTCCGCGATCCGGGTGCGCAGGATGTCCGCGACCCGTTCCGCCGTGCTCGTGCGACTCAGCAGCAGGCGGTCGTCCGCCAGTTGGCCGTGCTCGGACTCCGTCGCTCCCACAGCGCCCTCTCTCCCTGCCTGCATCGTCCGGATTCAATCGTAGAAACAGGAACAAGACAACATTCCCCTTGTCGGATCGTTCAACAATCCTCTACGGTGTGGTGAGCGTCACTCAGCAGCACCCCCTCCCCCTCTGCGAGGTGCAGATGAGCACGACCCGGACCACCCAGACGAAACAGGGCGAACGACCGGAGGACACCGGTGCGTTCGCTTTTCTCCGGGCGCTCGGCCCACGCGGCCGCCGGGCCTTCGGCGGCGCGTTCGGCGGCTACGCCCTCGACTCCTACGACTTCTTCACGCTGCCGCTGAGCATGGTCGCCATCGCGGCGTACTTCAGCCTCGACAGCGGCCAGACCGGGCTGCTCACCACGGTCACGCTGGTCGTCTCGGCCATCGGCGGCGCGCTCGCCGGGATCCTCGCCGACCGCATCGGCCGGGTCCGGGCCCTCATGATCACGGTGATCACGTACGCGCTGTTCACCGTCCTGTGCGGCTTCGCCCCCAACTACGAGACGCTGCTCGTCTTCCGCGCCCTCCAGGGCCTCGGCTTCGGCGGCGAGTGGGCGGTCGGCGCGATCCTCGTCGCCGAGTACGCCACCGCCAAGCACCGCGGCCGCACGCTCGGCGCGATCCAGAGCGCCTGGGCGGCCGGCTGGGCCCTCGCCGTCATCGTCTACACCCTGGTCTTCCAGTTCCTGGACGCGGACGTAGCGTGGCGGGTCATGTTCTGGACGGGCGCCCTGCCCGCGCTGCTCGTCGTCTACGTCCGGCGCAATGTCACCGACGCCCCCGAAGCCTCGGAGCGGCGCCGCGCGAGCGGCGACCGCGGCTCGTTCACCGCGATTTTCCGGAGGGACCTGGGGCGCACCACGCTCTTCGCGGTGCTGCTCTCCACCGGCGTCCAGGGCGGCTACTACACCCTGGCCACCTGGGTGCCGACGTACCTCAAGTCGGAGCGGGGGCTCACGGTCGTGGGCACGGGGGGCTATCTGACGTTCCTCATCTCCGGCGCCTTCATCGGCTACCTCACGGGTGGCTACCTCACGGACGTGCTCGGCCGGAAGAAGAACATCGCCCTGTTCGCGGTACTGTCCGCGCTCTGCATCCTGGCGTACACGAACATTCCGGCGGGAGCGGACGGGCTGCTGCTGGTGCTCGGCTTCCCGCTCGGGTTCTGCATGTCCGCCATCTTCAGCGGATTCGGCTCGTTCCTCGCCGAGCTGTATCCGACGGCGGTGCGCGGCACCGGACAGGGCTTCACCTACAACACCGGCCGGGCGGTGGGGGCGTTCTTCCCCACCCTGGTCGGGTTCCTCGCCGGAAGCTGGGGCGTCGGCGGCGCCCTCGTCTTCGGTGCAATCGGTTACGGCCTCGCCGTCGTCGCGCTCCTCGGGCTGCCCGAGACCCGCGGCCGCGAGCTCGCGTGAAAGGACGCCCCACCATGACCTGGGCATCGATCGATCTCAACGCCGACCTCGGAGAGGGCTTCGGCCGCTGGCGGCTGACCGACGACGAGCAACTGCTCTCCGTCGTCACCAGCGCCAACGTGGCCTGTGGCTTTCACGCCGGGGACGCGGCCACCATGCGGCGGGTCTGCGCCCTGGCGGCCGAGCGCAAGGTGCGGATCGGCGCCCAGGTCTCGTACCGCGACCTGGCCGGCTTCGGCCGCCGCTCGATGGACGTCCCTCCCGACGAGCTCGCGGCCGAGATCGCGTACCAGATCGGCGCGCTGGAGGTCTTCGCCCGCGCCGCCGGTACGCGCGTCTCGTACGTCAAACCGCACGGTGCGCTCTACAACCGCGTCGTCCACGACGAGCAGCAGGCCGAGGCCGTCGTCGAGGGTGTCCTGCTCACCGGCGAGCGACTGCCGCTGCTGGGGCTGCCCGGCTCCAGGCTGCACACCGTCGCGGAGAAGGCCGGACTCCCCGTCGTCACCGAGGCGTTCGCGGACCGGGCGTACACGGCGGACGGCACCCTCGTGCCACGGGGGCAGGAGGGCGCTGTCGTCACCGACGCGGGGGCGGTGGTGGAGCGGTCGGTGTCCATGGCCCGCTTCGGGGTCGTCACCTCGCTGTGCGGCCGTTCGGTGGGCGTGCGCGGGCGTTCGCTGTGTCTGCACGGCGACACCCCGGGGGCGGTCGGCCTGGCCCGCCGGGTGCGGTCGCGGCTGGAGGCGTCGGGGGTTCGTGTGGAGGCCTTCGTATGAGGCTGCTGCCCGTCGGTGACCGGGCGCTGCTGGTGGAGCTGGACAGCGGGGAGGAGGCCGCGTCGCTCCACGCCGAACTGTTGCGCCGCCGCGCCGCCGGCACGCTGCCGCCGGTGCGGGAGATCGTGCCGGCGGCACGGACGGTGCTGCTCGACGGCATCGACGAACCGGGCAGGCTCGCCGCCGAGCTGCCCGGGTGGCGCATCCCGCCGCGCGCGGCCGGCGCGCGGAAGGTGATCGAGATACCCGTGCGCTACGACGGGCCCGACCTGGCGGACGTCGCGGCGCTGTGGGGCGTCGCGGAGGGCGAGGTCGCCGAGATCCACTCGGCGGCCGGATTCCATGTCGCCTTCTGCGGGTTCGCGCCCGGGTTCGGCTATCTGACCGGGCTGGACGAGCGGTTCGCGGTGCCGCGCAGGGCGACGCCGCGGACGTCCGTCCCGGCCGGGTCGGTGGCGCTGGCCGGACCGTACACGGGGGTGTATCCCCGCTCCTCCCCCGGCGGCTGGCAGCTGATCGGGACGACCGACGTGCCCCTGTGGGACCCGGCGCGGGAGCCCGCCGCGCTGCTCGCTCCGGGCACCGGCGTGCGCTTCGTACGGGAGGGACGGTGACCGATCGGGCCTTCGCGGTCGTCCGGGCCGGGGCCCTGACCACCGTGCAGGATCTGGGCCGCCCCGGGCACGCGCACCTCGGCGTACCCCGCTCGGGCGCGCTCGATCCGTCCGCCCTGCGCCTGGTCAACCGGATCGTCGGCAATCCGGAGGGGGCTGCCGTCCTGGAGACCACCCTGACCGGATGCGCGATACGGCCGCGCTGCGCGGTGACCGTGGCAGTCGGCGGGGCGCCCTGTCCGGTGCGCGTCGGCGGCAGGGCGGTGGCGTGGGGCGCGCCCGTACGGATCGCGGCGGGTGCGGTGCTGGAGGTGGGCGCGGCGGTGCAGGGCGTACGCAGCTATGTGGCGTTCGCCGGGGGTGTCGCGGCCGAGCCGGTGCTGGGCAGCCGGTCGACCGACCTGCTCTCGGGCCTCGGACCCGCGCCCCTGGGCGACGGTGCGGTGCTGCCGCTGGGCCTGCCAGCCGGGCCCGCCGGGCGGCTCGACGGCTCGCCGCCCTGGTCCGCGCCGGCGTCCGAGCTGGTGCTTCGGGTGCGGCTCGGGCCGCGCGACGACTGGTTCACAGGGGCGGCGCTGCGGACCCTGGTGTCCGGTGTGTACCGGGTGGCGGCGGCGAGCAACCGCATCGGCCTGCGTACGGATGGTCCGCCTCTGGAGCGTGCCGTCCGCGCCGAACTCCCCAGCGAGGGGATGGTCCTGGGCGCGGTCCAGGTCCCGCCGGACGGGCGGCCCGTCGTGTTCCTCGCCGACCACCCGACGACGGGTGGGTACCCGGTGGTGGGGGTCGTCCGGGAGGCGGACCTGGCGGGGGCGGCGCAGGCGGTGCCGGGGACGCGGGTGCGGTTCGTTCCCGTGGGGGGTGGGGGGTTGTCGCGGGGGCGGTGAGCGGGGGGGCGCCTGCGGCGGGCCTTTCTCCCCGCCCCGCCCCTTCCCGAACTGGGGGCAAGCCCCCAGGCCCCGATTGCGGGGCTCCGCCCCGAACCCCGCGCCTCAAACGCAGGCGGGGCTGGAGGGTGGGTGCTCCGCCCCCGGACCCCGCGCCCAAGCTCCGACGGGGCTGGTTTTCGGGGCCCCGCGCGTCAATCGCCCGCCGGGCCGGGTTGCCCGTACCCGCCCCCTCCCGGGGTGCGAACCACCAGGACGTCGTCCGGGGCCACGTCCACCGTGTCGACTCCTTTCAGCTCCTCCACCGTGCCGTCGGCGCGTTCGAGCGCGTTCTCGCCGAGGGCGCCCGGGGCGCCGCCCGCCAGGCCGTACGGGGGGACGCGGCGGTGGCCGGTCAGGAGGGCCACGGTCATGGGCTCCAGGAAGCGGAGGCGGCGCACGACACCGTGGCCGCCGCGCCAGCGGCCCGCGCCGCCGCTGGCGTCGCGCACCGAGAACGCGTCGACCCGCACCGGGTAGCGCCACTCCAGGATCTCGGGGTCGGTGAGGCGGGAATTGGTCATATGGGTCTGGACGGCGTCGCAACCGTCGAAGCCGTCGCCCGCGCCGGAGCCGCTCGCGACGGTCTCGTAGTACTGCACGCGGTCGTTGCCGAAGGTGACGTTGTTCATCGTGCCGGAGCCCTCCGCCTGCACGCCGAGCGCGGCGTACAGGGCTCCGGTGACGGCCTGGGAGGTCTCGACGTTGCCCGCGACCGTCGCCGCCGGATAGACGGGCGCGAGCATCGAGCCGTCGGGCACACGGACCTCCAGCGGCTCCAGGCAGCCGCTGTTCAAGGGGATGTCGTCGGCGACGAGCGTCCGGAAGACGTACAGGACCGCGGCCATGACGACCGACTTGGGCGCGTTGAAGTTGCCCGGCTGCTGCGGCGACGTACCGGTGAAGTCGAGAACCGCGCCGCGTGCCTCGCGGTCCACCCGCAGAGCGACCTCGATGACGGCGCCGCCGTCCGTCTCGTAACGGCAGGAGCCGTCGCTGAGCCCGGCGACGATACGGCGTACGGACTCCTCCGCGTTGTTCCGTACGTGCCCCATATAGGCCTGCACGACGTCCAGGCCGAACTCCTCGACCATACGGCCGAGTTCGGCGATGCCCTTCTCGTTGGCGGCGATCTGCGCGCGCAGGTCCGCGATGTTGGTGTCGGGATCCCGGGATGGATAGGGGGCTCCGGTGAGCAGCTCCCGCGTCTCCGCCTCCCGCAGTCGGCCGTCGCGCACCAGCAGCCAGTTGTCGAAGAGGACGCCTTCCTCCTCGATGGTGCGGCTGAACGCCGGCATGGAGCCGGGCGTGATACCGCCGATCTCGGCGTGATGGCCGCGCGAGGCGACGAGGAAGCGCAGCTCGCCGTCCCCGAACACGGGAGTCACCACGGTCACGTCCGGCAGATGCGTGCCACCGTGATACGGGTCGTTGATCGCGTACACGTCACCGGGGCGCAGCTCACCGTCGTTGCGCCGCAGCACTTCCTTGATGGACTCGCCCATCGAGCCCAGATGCACGGGGATGTGCGGCGCGTTGGCGATCAGGTTGCCCTCGGCGTCGAAGAGCGCGCAGGAGAAGTCGAGCCGCTCCTTGATGTTGACGGAGTGGGCGGTGTTCTCCAGGCGTACGCCCATCTGCTCTGCGATCGCCATGAAGAGGTTGTTGAACACCTCGAGCAGCACCGGGTCGACATCGGTTCCGACGGCGCTGCGGCCGGGCCGGGGCCGTACGCGCGTCAGCAGCAGATGCCCGTCGGCGCTCGCGGCCGCCTGCCAGCCCTCGTCGACGACGGTCGTCGCGTCGGCCTCGGCGATGATGGCGGGCCCCTCGACCGTGTCCTCGGGGCGGAGGTCCTCCCTCCGGTACAGCGGGGTGTCCGTGCGGGAGCCGTCCACGAACATGCCCACGGTCGCCCTCGCCCGCGTCGCCGCACCATGGCCGGCCGCCTCGACGACGACCGGCCCGTGCGGGCCGGCCGCGCCCACCGCCTCGACCGACACCGCCTCCACGACGAGCGGTTTGTCCATCGTGAACGCGTACCGCGCCCGGTGCGCCGACTCGAACGCCTCCCGCATCTCCCCGAGCGGGCCGAGCGATACCGGAAGCGAGGCGTCCGTACCGGCGTACCGGACCAGCACCCGCACGCGCGTGCTGATCGCGTCGTCCGGGACGGCGTCGGCCCGCAGTTCCGCGCGGGTACGGGCGGCCAGCTCGTCGCACAGGGCCTCGACGCGCCCCAGCGTCGCCTCGCCCAGCTCCTCCTCCACCGACTGTTCGCGCATGGCGGTCGCGTCGGCGAGGCCGATGCCGTAGGCGGAGAGCACCCCGGCGAGTGGCGGTACGAGCACGGTGTCGATGCCGAGGGCGTCGGCGACCGCGCAGGCGTGCTGGCCGCCCGCGCCTCCGAAGCTGGTCAGGGCGTAGCGGGTGACGTCGTGGCCGCGCTGCACGGAGATCTTCTTCACGGCGTTCGCCATGTTCAGGACGGCGATCTCCAGGAAACCGGCGGCGACTTCCTCGGGGCTGCGTGCGGTGCCGGTGGCCTCGCCGATCTCCTCGGCGAGCCGCGCGAACCGCTCCCGTACGACGTCGGCGTCCAGCGGCTGGTCACCGTCCGGCCCGAAGACCGCCGGGAAGTGCGTGGGCTGGATGCGGCCGAGCATCACATTGGCGTCGGTGACGGTGAGCGGGCCGCCGCGCCGGTAGCAGGCGGGGCCGGGTACGGCGCCGGCCGAGTCGGGGCCGACGCGATAGCGCTGGCCGTCGAAGTGGAGGAGGGAACCGCCGCCCGCCGCGACGGTGTGGATGTTCATCATCGGCGCACGCATCCGCACGCCCGCCACCTGGGTGCCGAGTTCCCGCTCGAACTCCCCCGCGTAGTGCGACACGTCCGTGGAGGTGCCGCCCATGTCGAAGCCGATGACCCGGCCGAAACCGGCCTGCTCCGAGGTGCGGGCCATGCCGACGACGCCACCGGCGGGACCGGACAGCACGGCGTCCTTGCCGCGGAAGTGGGCGGCCTCGCGCAGTCCGCCGTTGGACTGCATGAACATCAGCCGGATGGAGCGGAGTTCCTCCGCCACGTCGTCCACGTACCGCCGCAGGATCGGCGAGAGGTACGCGTCCACGACGGTGGTGTCGCCGCGCGGTACGAGTTTGATCAGCGGGCTGACCTCGTGCGAGCAGCTGACCTGGGTGAAACCCAGGTCACGGGCGGCTTCGGCGACGGCGGTCTCGTGGTCGGGGCGGCGGTAGCCGTGCATGAGGACGACGGCGGCGCTGCGCACGCCGTCCCGGTGCGCGGCCGCCAACTGGTCTCTGACCCGGTCGATTTCGAGCGGGCGGACGATCTCGCCATGGGCGTCCACGCGCTCGGGGACCTCGATGACACGGTCGTACACGGCCTCGGGGAGGGTGATGCGCCGGTCGAAGATCCGGGGGCGGTTCTGGTACGCGATCCGCAACGCGTCGCGGAAGCCCTCGGTGATGACGAGCGCGGTCGGCTCGCCGCGCCGCTCCAGCAGGGCGTTGGTGGCGACGGTCGTGCCCATTTTGACGACGGCGATCCGGTCCGCCGGCACGGTGTCCTCGGGGCCGAGTCCGAGGAGCAGCCGGATGCCGGCGACGGCCGCGTCGCGGTAGCGCTCCGGGTTGTGGGAGAGCAGCTTGCGGGTGACGAGACGCCCGTCGGGGCGTCTGCCGACGACGTCGGTGAAGGTCCCGCCACGGTCGATCCAGAATTCCCAGAGCCCGCTCATTCCCCCATTCTGGCAAGGGGCGGAAGGGGAGGGTCGAGAGACACGGAGCCGACAGGCACAGAGGTGAGAGACACAGAGGCGAGCGCGGAGGCGGGAGACACGGAGCCGGGAGACACGGAGGCCGGAGACACGGAGCCGGGAGACACGGAGGCCGGAGACACGGAGGCGAGCGCTGAGGACAGCGCGTTCTCTGCGATGAGGTCGAGACGGGCGCTGGTGCCGCGGGCCCAGTGCCGTACCTCCGATCCGGCCATCCCCAGCAGCTGGGGCAGCAGGTCCGTACAGCGGCGCGCCACCCAGCCGGTGCCGGCCGTGGCGAGCCACACCGCCTTGGCGACCCGGCCCGGCGCGGGCTGGCGTGGTTCGACTCCGGGCTCCGGTCCGAGGCGGAGGCCCTCCGCCGTGAGCAGCTCGTGGAAACGGGCGGCGATCATGCGGTGACCGCGCTCACCGGGGTGGAGCCGGTCCGCGCTCCACATGGAACGGTCCGCGACCCAGGCGGCGTCGGCCATGTGCAGGTGCACGGCTCCGTAACGCTCGGAGAGCGCGTGCACGACGGCGTTGACGGCCCGCTGCCTGCGCGCGAGGGGGCGGGCGAGCGGCAGGGGCAGCCCGAGCATCGCTCCCGGTTCGGGCAGACAGGCCGTCAGCAGCCGGGTGCCGTGGGCGGCCAGCGCGGCGCAGACGCTGTCGAGGCGTACGGCGAGGTCCCGTATGTCGAAGGTGCAGCGGAGCGTGTCGTTGACGCCGACGACGACGGAGGCGATGTCGGGTGCGTACGCGACGGCCTCGGGTGTCTGGCGGTCGGCGACGTCGCGGGTGAGGGCGCCGCTGACGGCGAAGTTCCGGAATTCCGCTGGTCTTTCGTCGCTCCCGAGCCCCGCCGCGAGGAGCGCGGCCCACCCGCGCCAGGCCCCGTCGACCCGGTCGCCGACGCCTTCGGTGAGGGAGTCCCCGAGGGCGGCGAAGCGCAAAGGGCGTACGGGGGCCCGCCCGGCGGAGAGCCCGTGGTCCTGTGGCGCTCCGGGCGGCGCCAGGGCCTGCTCGGCGCCGCCGGACCGGGCGCCGGGGTGGCATGCCGCCGCACCGTCCCGCAGGTCGCCTCCGGCGCTGGAGCCGCACGTGGCTCCCGCCGCGGCGGGGGCCGTGGCCGGCCCGGCGGCGGCCCTCGCATGCCCGAGGGAGCCGGCGGACGCCAGGGCAGCGCTGCCCCGCCCTTCGCCGGTGACGGCGGCGACCGTCACGCGACCACCAGGCGCACCTGGACCGTCGTCGGGCGCCACGCCGGATGTGCGGTCGTGCGGGCTCAGGTGCGGTGTCATGCCACGGCCTCCGGGTGCCCCGGTATGCGGGCGGGGGCGTCGTGGGCGGCGAGGAAAGAGGCGACCGCGCGGTCCCAGCCGAAGAGTTCCGCGCGGGCGCGGGCGGCCGCGCGGCGGGCGGGTTCGGGGCGGGAGAGGAGGTCGCGGACCGCGTCCGCGAAGGCCGTGGGGGTGTCCGCGGCCGCGATGCCCGCTTCGCCGACGACCTCGGGCAGCGCCGAGGAGGCACTGCACACGACGGGGGTGCCACACGCCAGGGCCTCCAGGGCGGACAGCCCGAAGGTCTCGGCCGGTCCCGGTGCCAGGCAGATGTCCGCGGCCGCCTGCAGATCCGCGAGGGCCTCACGGTCGGCGACGTGCCCGAGGAAACGGACCGGCAGCCGGGAGTCCTGCGCCCGCCGGGTCAGCCCGCTGCGCAGCGGCCCCTCGCCCGCGACGACCAGCGCCGCGCGTACGCCGTTCTCGCGCAGCGTGGCGAGGGCGTCGAGCGCCAGGGCCGGACGCTTCTCCACGGACAGCCGTGAGCAGAGCAGCAGCAGGACCTCGGCGCCCTCGGTGTGGCGGGCGCGCAGCGCATTGCTGCGCCGGCCGGGCCGACACCGGTCCAGTTCGACACCGAGCGGCGCGCGGACCACGTTGCTCGCGCCTATCCGGATGAACTCGCGTTCCGCCCATTCCGTCGTGCACACGATCTTCGAGTACGACCAGGCGCTGCGCCGGTTGAGCCGGTCCGCGGTGCGCTCGGCGAACGCGCCGGGCGCCCCCCAGGTACGCAGCACACCGTCGGCGGTCTCGTGGGAGACCATCACCGACGGGATCCGGCGGCGCCGCGCCCACTCGCCGGTCCATCTGAGCGTCGTCCGGTCGGAGACCTCCAGGCGGTCGGGGGCGAGCTCCTCCAGCAGCGTGCGCAGGCGGGTGCGGCGGGCGAGGACCCGGTAGCCGCCGGTGCCGGGCAGTACGGGCCCGGGAAGCGTGATGACCCGCCCCTGGGAGGTCATCTCGTCGCTTTCCGTGTCGCCGGGTATGACGAGCACCGGGTCGTGTCCGGCTGCCAGATAGCCGCGGCCCAGCTCCCGCAGAGCCGTACGGAGTCCTCCGGAGGCGGGCGTCACGAAGTTCGCGAGCCGGACGATACGGAGCCCGGTGCGGGGCTCGGTGCTCGGACCAGTGCTCGGACCAGTGCTCGGGCCGGTGCTCGGGCCGGTGTGTGCTCCGCTCATGCCGCCACCGCCGTACGCTCGCGCAGCACCTCGGCGTAGTGGTCGAGGAGCTGGTCGCCGACGGCGGCCCAGGTCCGGCCCTCGACCGTGTCCCGCCCGGTCCGCCCGTACGCCTGCCTGCGCGCCGGGTCCGCCGCCAGCGCGGCCACCGCGTCCCGTACCTCGCGCGCGTCGTGCGGCGGAACGAGCAGTCCGGTGCGGCCGTGGTCGACGAGGTCCAGCGGTCCGCCGGCGGCCGGCGCGATCACCGGCAGCCCGCTCGCCATGGCTTCCTGCACGGTCTGGCAGAACGTCTCGTACGGTCCGGTGTGCGCGAACACGTCGAACGAGGCGAAGATCCGGGCGAGGTCGTCCCCGGTGCGGCGGCCGAGGAACACGGCGTCCGGCAGGGCCGTGCGCAGGGACGCCTCGCTCGGCCCGTCGCCGACGACCACGACCCGTACGTTCGGCAGCCCGCAGGCGCCTTCGAGCAGCTCGACGCACTTCTCGGGTGCGAGCCGGCCGACGTACCCGACGATCGTCTCGCCGTTCGGGGCGAGCTCGCGGCGCAGGGCCTCGTCGCGCAGCTGTGGCCTGAAGCGTGCCGTGTCCACGCCACGCGGCCACAGCCGCACCCGGGGCACCCCGTGCTCCTCCAGGTCCCGCACGGCGGCGCTGGACGGCGCGAGGGTGCGGTCGGCGGCGCTGTGCACGGTCCGGATCCGGCGCCAGGCGGTGGCCTCGCCCGCGCCCATGTACGTACGGGCGTATCCGGCGAGGTCGGTCTGGTACACGGCGACGGCGGGCAGCCCGAGCCGCGCCGCGACGGCCATGCCCCGCACTCCCAGCACGAACGGGCTGGCCAGATGGACCACGTCGGCGCGGTGCGCGGTGACCGCGGCGGCGACGCGCCGACTGGGCAACGCGACGCGCACCTGCGGGTAGCCGGGCAACGGCAGTGACGGCACGCGCACCACGGGGCAGGGTGCGTCGGTCTCGGGCCGTCCGGCGACCGGCGCGGTGGCCGGGGCGATGACGAGGGGGTCGTGGCCGCGGGCGGCGAGGTGCCGGGCGGTTTGCAGGGCGCAGTGCGCCACACCATTGACGTCTGGCGGGAAGGATTCGGTGACGATGACGACACGCATACGGGTGTTGTCGTCGGGCCGGGGGTGGTGCGGCCAACGTGGATCTTTCCGCCCGGGGAACGTCCCATGAGCGTTTGCCTCACGGCGCGGCCGACGGCTACGGGGCGCTGGCCGCCGGGGCCGGGGGCGGTGCGGGTGGGGGCGCCTGCGGCGGGCCACGCGGCGGAGCCGCACATCGATGCTGCTCCCCACCCGCACCGCCCCGGGCCCGGGGCAAGCCCCCGTGCGGTGCGTGCCGTGTCAGCGGGGCTGGGCGTCCGGGCCGATGCGGCTGCGGACCGCCGTCTGGACCTCGGCCTCCTCGGCCGGGTCGGCCGCGAGCCGGCGGAGGCGTTCGGCGACGCGCGCGTCGCGGGTTTCGGCGTGGAGCGCGGCGACCTCCCTCGTCGTCTCCTCGCAGTCCCACAGGCACTCGACGGCGAAGCCGGTGGCGAAGGAGGGGTCGGTCGTGGCCAGGGCACGTGCCGTGCGGCCGCGTAGCTGTGAGGACGTGGTCTCTCGGTAGATGTGGCGCAGGACGGGCGCCGCGCAGGCGATGCCGAGGCGGCCTGCCCCGTCGACGAGGGTCCACAGGAGCGGGGCGTCGGGACCGTCCGCGCGGACGGTCTCGCGGAGTGCCCCGAGGACGAGTTCGGCGTCCTGGGCGCCGCCGCGGCAGGCGAGGACGCCCGCGGCGGACGCGCCGAGCGCATCGGGCCGGTGGACCCAGCCGCGCGCCCGGTCGACGGCGGCTTCGCCGCACATACGCTCGAACGCGGCGACGGCGGCCTCGGAGACCGTGCGGGACGCGTCGGCCGCCGCGGACTCGATCAGATCCAGCACGACGGGGTCCTGGGCCTCGGCCAGATAGTGCAGGGCGGCGCCGCGCGCGCCGTCGGGCCCCCGGCGGGCCGTGTCGACGATCAACGGAAGGTCGCCGGGCCCTGCCACCGCGGTGAGGCAGCGGGCGGCCGGCACGTGCAGCACGCTGCCGCGCTCCAGGCCCTGCTGGGCCCAGTCGAAGACGGCCTGGACGCTCCAGCCGGGGCGCGGCCCGCTCGGCCGCATCTGTCGTTGCCAGCGGTCGAAGGAGCCGCGTTCCTGGGCGGCGCGCACCCGCGCGCCGACCGCGTCCCGCTGGTCCTCGGCCCAGAGCCGCCACGGCCTTGGCTCGAAGGCGTCGCGTACGGCCACGGCCAGCTCGGCGTCACCCTCGGCGGAGGCCGGGAAGCGGGCCAGCACGGGCGCCGCCAGCGAGCGCAGTCCGCTGTCGTCGTCGCGCAGGGCGAGCTCGTCCAGGGCCCAGGCCCAGTTGGATCCCTCGGCGGCGTACCGCCGCAGCAGGAGGAGGGCGTCGTCGCGCCCGTACGAAGCGAGGTGGCCGAGTACCGAGAGCGCGAGCCCGGTCCTCGACTCGTCCGTGTCGAACACGTCCTCGGCCCGGAAGAGGTGGGCCTCGATCTCGTCGAGCCCGCCGTGCAGGTCCAGGTAGAGGCGTGCGTAGTAGAGGGAGCGGTTCTCCACCTGCCAGTCGTGGCGGGGGTCGCTCAGCACACAGTGGTTGAGGGCCGCGAGGGCGTCGGCGCGTGGCGCGGCGAGCGCGTGCAGCGTGCCGTCGCCGCGGCCCCTCTGCAGCAGACCGAGCAGGGTGCCGCTCGGCGCTATGACTGGTTCGAACATGGAAAGTGCCTCACATCAAGCTGTCGACGCAACCGGGGGTGTGTTCGCCTAGGCCGCGCAGCAACATGATCGGCTGCCCGTCGTCTTCCGCCTGATGAAGTCCATCTTCCTCTGCCTCTCGTCGGTGGCCCCTTGCGGGCCCGACGTCATGATGACCCAGCCATTTCGTCACCGCGACCACATTTACGGTGCCGCTCTCACCTGGCGTTCAACACCCGTTCACCGGGCGCCGAACAGCTCCAGGAGGTCTGTCTTCCCAAACATCCGCGCGGTATCCACCGCAGACGGAGTTCCCGCCTCCGGATCGGCGCCGCCGCCCAGCAGAACCCGGATCACCGCGTCCTCGCCCTTGAAGACGGCACCCGCGAGCGGGGTCTGGCCGCGGTCGTTGGCCCGGTCCGCGTCGGCACCCCGGGCGAGCAGGGCCGCCACCGCCTCGGCGTGGCCGTGGTAGGCGGCGAGCATCACCAGCGAGTCGCCCTTGTCATTGGTGAGGTTCGCCGGAACACCGGCGTCCACGTACGCGGCGAGCGCCTCCGCGTCCCCCTGGCGCGCCAGCTCGAAGATCTTGGTCGCGAGCTCGATCACCTCGGGATCCGGGGCTTCCCGGGTCTCCGGGGATTCCGGGGTTTCACTCATCGGACTGACCGCCTTTCACTGCGTTGACCTGGTGCTGCGACAGGTTACTCGGAACGCCTCACTCCGCAGACGGCAAGCCGGAATCGGCCAGTCAAGTGAAAACGCCGTCCTTTCACCCATTTGCACCTTTTATCGCATAGATACTTCCTGTGAGCCTGGAAGAACTCATGGTGACTGTCCCCTCAACCAGGAGAACGACTCATGATCCTGTCCATGTCAGGCGTCGTGCTGCTCGGCATCATCGTCTTCCTCTTCTTCAAGAAGGACGGACTCAAGGCCTCGCACGCGCTCGTCAGCGCACTCTTCGGCTTCTACCTCGCGGGCACCGCCATCGCCCCGAGCATCACGGCAGGAGGCGCGAGCCTCGCCAGCCTCCTGGGCGGGATCAAGTTCTGACGACCGTCCCAGCTCCCACCCCTTCCACAACTCCAGGAGACCGATGTGGCGCGGCGACCCCTTCCCCGCATTCTGAGCAACGGCAGCGATCGGATCGCTCGCAGCCGGGAGATCGCGCGGACGGCCGCCGACAGCGCCACCGACGTGCTCCACCCACTGATCACCATCACCCGCGGACTGCGGCTGCTGGCCGCGGCCGGGCGGCGCAAGTGGGCCGACACGCCAAAGGAACGGCGTGGCCCCAGTCTCTTCCTGGCCGCGGCCTGCGTGCTGGTGGTCGCCCTCGTCCCGTACGGACCGCTGCTCGCCCTGATCTCGTTGATGGGGCTGGCCGCGTGGACGGGACGGCAACGCACGACCGCGCGGACCGGGCCCGACGAAGCGGAGCTGGCGCGGCTGCGCGCGCTGTACGAGGCGCTCGTACCGTACTTCTCCGTGCCCGAGGACCCGGATCCGCTCTACGCCCACGGCGGGGAGTGGGCGAAGGCGTTCAGTGACCCCGAGTTCGACGGTGACGGGCGGCTGACGCGGCTGCGGGTGCGCTACCCGGCGTACTTCACCGACGCGGAGGCCGACGCGCGCTCCCGTGTCGAGCAGCTGCTGCACACCAAGTCGGGCCGGGGCCGCGAATATCTCTTCGACTGGGACGAGGAGGGCAACCAGCTCGTCCTGAGCGTGCTGCCCGCCCTGCCCACCACGATCGCCGCGCAGCGCTTCGTGATCGCTCCCGGCGAGACGGTGCTCGGCTTCACGGACGCGGACGCCGTGCAGCGCACGGTGCCGGTCGTCGACGGCGGCGAGACCAGGGACGCGGCGCCGGTGGTGTGGCGCACCGGTCCCCGCTCGACGGAACCCCATCTGCTCATCGCCGGCCAGCCCGGCAGCGGTACGACGACCCTGCTGCGCTCCCTCGCCCTCCAGGCGCTGCCGCACGGCGACGTGCTGATCGTCGAGGGCAGCGGCACCGGCGAATTCGCCTGCCTCGCGGAGCGCAGCGGCGTACTGGCCGTCGAATGTGTGCTCTCCGGGGCGCTGGCCAGCCTGGAGTGGGCGGCACACGAGACCGAGCGGCGGCTCACCGCCGCGAACCGGGCGCGGCAGGCGGGGCATCCCACCCCCGAGGACACCCGGCGTCCCCTGTGGATCCTGCTCGACCGGCCCAGCGTGTTCAGCCACCTCGCCGCCGTCGACGGGCGGACCGATCCGCTGCAGCTGCTCCAGGTGCCCCTGCGGCACGGGCGCGCGGTGGGGGTGACGGTGGTCGTCACCGAGCAGTTCGACAGTCTGGACGTCCTGAACGAGACGGTACGTCCCCACCTCCGCGCACGCGTCGTACTGGGCCCCGCCTCCCCGGACCGGATCTCGTCGGTGCTGGGCACGCCCCCGCACACGACCCCGAGGCCGGACGTCCCGCCGGGCAGGGGATACGCGCGGCTGGGCACGGGGGCGGTGCTGCGGCTTCAGGTGCCGGCGACGCCGGACCCGTACGACGACGTGGCCTCCGAGGCCCACCGGCAGGCGGTCCTGGCCCTCCTCCCTGACCGCGCCGACGACACCGCCACCGCCACACCCACCGAGGCCCTTCCGGCCACCGACCCCGACCCGCGCCCGCACACGAACCCGCGCCCGGCCAAGACCGCGGTCCCGGCCGAGAGCTGACCGCGGAGAGCCGACCGGTGAGCGGAAGGCACCTCAGGCCACGACTCCCCTCAGGCCACGAACGTGCGCGGCGCCTCCGTCCCCGTCGTCGCGCCCGTCTCCACCAGACGCGCCGCCGACGCCAGACGGAGCGCCGCCTCGTCCGCCACCGGGCCGCCCACGGTGAAGGGGAGGCGGACGTAACCCTCGAAGGCGCCGTCGACACCGAAACGCGGGCCGGAGGGCACCCGCACCCCCACCCGCTCACCGACCTCCGCGAGGCGGGAACCCGAGAGGCCGCCCGCGCGGACCCACAGGGTCAGGCCGCCGTGCGGCACGGTGAACTCCCAGCCGGGCAGCTCACGGCGCACGGCCGCCACCAGGGCGTCGCGGTTCTCCCGGGCCTGGGCGCGGCGCACGGCCACCGCCGCGTCCCACCCCTCCGTCCGCATCAGCCAGTTGACGCCCAGCTGCTCCAGGACCGGCGTGCCCAGGTCGGCGTACGCGCGCGCGGCGACGAGCGAACGGATGACGTCCGGAGCGGCGCGCACCCACCCGATGCGCATGCCCGCCCAGAAGGCCTTGCTGGCGGACCCGACCGTCAGGACGGTCGACCCGGCGGGGTCGAAGGCGCACACGGGGCGCGGCATGTCGACGTCCTCGTCGAGGCAGAGCTCGGACATCGTCTCGTCCACGACGAGCACGGTGCCGGCGGACCGGGCCGCGTCCACGAGCGCCCGCCGCTGGTGCTCGTCGGCCAGCGCGCCCGTCGGGTTGTGGAAGTCGGCGACGACGTACGCGAGGCGCGGCGCCGCGTCCCGCAGGACCTGCCGCCAGCGGGGCATGTCCCAGCCCTCGAGCTCATCGGCCATGGCCACGGGCACGAGCCGCGCCCCGGCCTCCCGCATCAGCTGCAGGATGTTGGCGTACGAAGGCGACTCGACCGCGATGCGTTCACCGCGTCCGGCGAACAGATGGCAGATCGCGTCGATCGCGCCCATCGCGCCCGTGGTCACCATGATCTGCTCGGGCATCGTCGGGATGCCCCGCTCGGTGTACCGGTCCGCGAGCATCTGGCGCAGCGTCGGCAGGCCCGCCGGATAGTCCCCGTGGGTGTGCGCGTACGGAGGCAGCTCCTCCAGGGCACCCTGGAATGCCCGGGTGAGCCACGGCTCGGGCGCGGGCAGCGCGGCGCAGCCGAGGTCGATCATCGAGCCGAGCGACTCCGGCGGCAGCGGCTCCAGGCCGCGCGCCGGAAGCGGGTTGCCCGCCGGGACGGCGGTCCAGCTGCCGGCGCCCCTGCGGGACTCCAGGAACCCTTCGGCGCGCAGGGCCTCGTACGCGGCCGCCACGGTCGTACGGCTGACGGCCAGCGACACGGCGAGTTCACGCTCGGCCGGGAGCCGGGCGGCGACCGGCACCCGGCCTTCGAGGACGAGCAGCCGGATACCGTCCGCCAGCGCGCGGTAGGCGGGCGGCTTGCGCGTGCCGGGGCCGACGGGCCGGGACTGCTGTCCGCCCAGCTGCCGGGCGAGCTGCGCCGCTCCGACCGCCGAAGTCCACTGCGCCATGGAAGTCAGTCCACCTTTGTCGAATTGGCCATGGTTGCGTTCCGTTTCCCAGCCACAGAGTGTCATGCGTCAGTCCACTCGCACCAGTCCGCTCACGCCACCGAGGGGCCCCACGTGTCCACACTGTTCCGCCGGCTCCTGCACCTCTACCTCGGGCTCGCGCTGTACGGCGCGAGCTCCGCCCTCCTCATCCGCAGCGGACTCGGCCTCGAACCCTGGAACGTGCTGAACGAGGGCCTCGCCGAGCACACCGGACTGACCATCGGCGTCGTCTCGATCATCGTCGGCGCCCTCGTCCTGCTGCTCTGGATCCCCATGCGGCAGAAGCCGGGACTCGGCACGGTCTCCAATGTCTTCGTCATCGGCATCGCGATGGACGGCGCGCTCGCCGTCGTGCCCGACGTGCACGGTCTCGCCGCTCAGATCCCGGTGATGATCGCCGGGATCGTCCTCAACGGCGCCGCCACCGGCCTCTACATCTCCGCCCGCTTCGGGCCTGGCCCGCGCGACGGGCTGATGACGGGACTGCACCGGCTGACGGGCCGCTCGATCCGGCTGGTCCGTACGGCGATCGAGGTCGTCGTCGTGGCCACCGGCTTCCTGCTCGGCGGCACGGTCGGCGTCGGCACCGTCGCGTACGCCCTCGCCATCGGCCCGCTCGCCCAGCTGTTCCTGCGCGTGTTCGCCATCCCGGATGCGGGCGGCCGAAGCACGGTCGTCGCCGGGTCGTCACCCGAACAGGCCATACTGCGTTCGTGACTCGTGCATCCCACCCCAGGCACCCCTACCTGGACCACGCTCTCCCGATACCGTTCGCCCATCGCGGCGGCACGGCGGACGGGCTGGAGAACACGGCGGCCGCGTTCCGGCGCGCGGCGGCGACCGGCTACCGCTACTTCGAGACGGATGTGCACACGACCGCCGACGGGAGGCTGGTCGCCTTCCACGACCCGACGCTGGACCGGGTGACGGACGCGCGCGGCCGGATAGCCGAGCTGCCCTGGAGCGAGGTGAGCGCCGCCCGGGTGGCGGGCAGGGAGCCGCTGCCGCTGTTCGAGGAGCTGCTGGAGGAGTTCCCGCAGGCCCGCTGGAACGTGGACATCAAGGCCGAGGGCGCCCTGGAGCCGCTGGTGGATCTGGTGCGGCGGACGGCGGCCTGGGACCGGGTGTGCGTTGGTTCGTTCTCGGAGAGCCGCGTCGCGCGGGCGCACCGGCTGGCCGGTCCCCGGCTGGCGACGTCGTACGGCGTGCGCGGGGTGGTGGGGCTGCGGCTGCGCTCGTTCGGGATTCCGGCGGCGGTGCGGGCGGGCGCGGTGTGCGCGCAGGTTCCCGAGTCGCAGGGCGGGATCAGGGTGGTGGACCGGCGCTTCGTGCGGGAGGCCCACGCCCGCGGTCTTCAGGTGCACGTGTGGACCGTGAACGACCCGGATCGGATGGCCGCCCTCCTCGATCTCGGGGTGGATGGCATCATGACCGATCATCTGGAGATGTTGCGTACGGTGCTGACCGACCGGGGAGTCTGGGTCTGAACCTCGCGCGTCTCCTCACGGGGACGATCAACGGGGACGATCAAGGGGGCGCGGCGTGACCGCTGAGACCGCCGACCGGACCGACGGCACGGACGACGGCGCCGGGCGGCGTCGCGAGCAACGGGGCTGGTATTTCTACGACTTCGCGTGCTCGGTCTATTCGACGAGTGTCCTCACCGTCTTCCTCGGCCCGTATCTGACGTCGGTGGCGAAGGCCGCGGCGGACGCGGACGGTTTCGTCCATCCGCTCGGCATCCCGGTCCGGGCCGGTTCGGTGTTCCCGTACGCCGTCTCGGTCTCGATGGTGCTGGCGATTCTGGTGATGCCGCTCGCGGGCGCGGCGGCGGACCGGACGGGCCGCAAGAAGCCGCTCCTCGCGGTCTCGGCGTACCTCGGGGCGACGGCGACCGCGGGAATGTTCTTCCTCGACGGTGACCGGTATCTGCTGGGCGCGTTCCTGCTGATCGTCGCGAACGCGTCGCTGGCGGTCTCGATGGTCGTCTACAACGCCTATCTGCCGCAGATCTCCGCCCCCGAGGAGCGCGACGCGGTCTCGGCCCGGGGCTGGGCCTTCGGCTACACCTCGGGCGCGCTCGTCCTCGTACTCGATCTGGTCCTCTATACGGGCCACGACTCGTTCGGTCTGTCCGAGTCGGACGCGGTGCGGATCAGCCTTGCCTCGGCCGGGCTGTGGTGGGGCGCCTTCACGCTCGTACCGCTGCGCAGGCTGCGTGACCGGCGGGTGACGCAGACACGGGAGGGCGCGGTCGGCCCCGGGTGGAAGCAGTTGGTCGCGACGCTGAAGGACATGCGCCGCCACCCCCTGACGCTCTCGTTCCTGCTGGCGTATCTCGTCTACAACGACGGGGTGCAGACGGTGATTTCGCAGGCTTCGGTGTACGGCTCGGAGGAGCTGGGCCTGGATCAGACGACGCTGATCACGGCGGTGCTGCTGGTGCAGGTGCTGGCGGTGGCGGGCGCGCTGGGAATGGGGCGGCTCGCGCGCTCGTACGGGGCGAAGCGCACGATTCTCGGGTCGCTCGCGGCGTGGACGCTGATCCTCGCGGCCGGTTACTTCCTTCCGGCCGGGGCGCCGGTGTGGTTCTACGCGCTCGCCGCCGGGATCGGGCTGGTACTGGGCGGCAGCCAGGCGCTGTCGCGGTCGCTGTTCTCGCATCTGGTGCCGCGCGGGAAGGAGGCGGAGTACTTCTCGGTGTACGAGATGACCGACCGGGGGCTGAGCTGGCTGGGACCGCTGGTGTTCGGTCTGGCGTATCAGCTGTCGGGGAGCTACCGGGATGCGATCATCTCGCTGGTGATCTTCTTCGGACTCGGATTCGTACTGCTCGCGCGGGTCCCGGTGCGGCGCGCCGTGGCGGCCGCGGGGAACCCCGTACCCGAACGGATTTAGACGTTGAAGTGAAAGGCCGGTAGTGTACGCCTTTGGCCTGCCAGGCGGACCGTTACTGCGCGCTGAGGACATCAAAGCACTGGGTGACACTTTCTGCCAGATGTGACAAACCGGGCACTGGTGGGTACAACAAGGGGCGGCACGACGGGCGACGCATTACCCGCAACGGGAATCTTTACCGCCGACCGGACGTTGACCGGATGACGACGACAGCGACACCTGTCCTGTGGGCGACAAGCCCGGGAGGCACGATTCATGAGTGAGCGAGCTCTTCGCGGCACGCGCCTCGTGGTGACCAGCTACGAGACCGACCGCGGCATCGATCTGGCCCCGCGCCAGGC
Source organism: Streptomyces sp. NPDC000410 (assembly GCF_040300305.1). Lineage (NCBI taxonomy): Bacteria > Bacillati > Actinomycetota > Actinomycetes > Kitasatosporales > Streptomycetaceae > Streptomyces > Streptomyces sp. NPDC000410. Next base: position 6,556 of record NZ_JBEPDM010000046.1, on the reverse strand, counting down.
GGTGGAGTACGCATGCGAGAACGGACATCGCTTTGAGATGCCGTTCTCGGTAGAGGCGGAAATTCCACCGGAGTGGGAGTGCAAGGCGTGCGGCGCCATGGCGCTTCTGGTGGACGGGGATGGCCCCGAGGAGAAGAAGGGCAAGCCTGCGCGTACGCACTGGGACATGCTCATGGAGCGGCGCACCCGCGAGGAGCTCGAGGAGGTGCTGGCCGAGCGGCTGGCGGTCCTGCGCTCCGGAGCCATGAACATCGCGGTGCACCCGCGCGACAGCCGGAAGTCCGCGTAAGGACGCACCACACATAGTGAGCACAAGAAGCCGCGGGCTGCCGTACACGCACTGTGTACCGCAGCCCGCGGCTTGTTTGTCAGCCCCGGTCTGTGTCGGCCCGCGGCCTGTTGTGTCAGCCCTGGGCCTGCCGTGTCAGCCTGCGGCTTGTTGTGTCAGCCCTGGGCCTGCCGTGTCAGCCTGCGGCTTGTTGTGCCCGCCGTGTCGGCCCGCAGCTCGTCGCGGGCCGACACGCCCACGGCCTGTCGCGCCGACTCGCGCCGGCGGACCCGCCGCTCGGTGCGGTCGGAGAGCCGCTACGGGACCAGCGGGGGGCGCGGGCCGACGTCCTGGCCGCGCGGGCCTTGCGCGTCCTCGCGGATGACCTCGCCCTGAACGATCTTTCCGTCCGGCCGGTGGATACGGGCCTGCCGCAGGGCGTCTTCGAGGGAACCGGGATCCGTCTTCCCCATGCGCCGCTCCAGCGCCCTCCCCGTGAACCGCCCGAGCGCCGAGCGCACCGGCGGGACGAGCAGCAGCAGGCCGGCCGCGTCGGAGATCAGTCCCGGCAGCATCAGCAGCAGACCGCCGAGCATGAGGAAGCCGTTGCCGTCGCTCGAGCGCGCCGGCGTGGCGCCCGGCTGCTGCTGGAGGGTCTCGGTGAGGTTGCGGAAGGCACGCCGCCCGGCCCGCTTGATGACCACCACGCCCAGCACGCCGCCGCCCACCAGCAGGGCGAACACGGTGAGCCCGCCGGCCGCCTGGGCCACGACGGTCAGCAGCCAGACCTCCAGCACCAGCCAGGCGGCGATGCCGAGAGGAAGGAACGTACGGGCGCGGGAGCGCTTCGGGGCGGTCGGAGTCGTTACGCCGGTCGTCATGCCCCCAGTGTGCCTGGGCGGCCGCCGGAGTGGCGTAAAGAGGGGATGGGCGGCAGGAGGGGACGGGCAGCGGATCAGGAGGACTTGCGGCCGATGATGCGGCCGGCCCGCGCGCCGACGCCCCAGGCGGTGATCCGCCACAGAGCCTCCACGACGATGTCGCGGCTCATCTTGGAGTCCCCGAGCTCCCGCTCGACGAACGTGATGGGGACCTCGACGACATGGAAGCCCGCCTCGACGGCGCGGCGGGCGAGGTCCACCTGGAAGCAGTAGCCCTGCGAGGCGACGTCGTCGAGGCCGAGGCCTTCGAGGGTCTCCTTGCGGAAGGCGCGGAATCCGCCGGTGACGTCCCGGATCGGCACGCCGAGGAGCAGGCGCGAGTACGTGCTGCCGCCACGGGAGAGGAACTCCCGGTGCTTGGGCCAGTTGACCACGCGCCCGCCGGGCACCCAGCGGGAGCCGAGGACGAGATCGGCGCCCTTGAGCGCGGTGAGCAGCCGGGGCAGCTCCTCGGGCTGGTGGGAGCCGTCGGCGTCCATTTCGACGAGGACGCCGTAGCCCTGCTCGATACCCCAGCGGAAGCCCGCCAGGTAGGCGGCGCCCAGGCCTTCCTTGCCCTTGCGGTGCAGGACGTGGACCTGACCGTCCTCGGCGGCGAGTTCATCGGCGATCTTGCCGGTGCCGTCGGGGCTGTTGTCGTCGGCGACCAGGATGTCGGCCTGCGGCACGGCTGAGCGCACCCGGCCGACGATCGAGGCGATGTTCTCGGCCTCGTTGTAGGTCGGGATGATCACCAAGGCTCTGCCGAGCGGGCCGTACCGCCTCTGACCACCGTCGTTCACTTCTGCCCCTTAACGTCCGTTCGCAGGGACCACCATAGCGAGCCCCGGTGACCTTGCTGCCACGGCACGGACGGAAGCGGGAATCGAGGCCGGAAACCGGTGACCGAGGGGGACGAAACCGGGCGGAACCGGACCGCCGCAGCCGATCACCACACCGGCGCGCCGCATCGGGTTCGGGGTATCGGATCGGTTCGGGGCATCGGGTCGGGGCCCGGCGTCCTTCGGGCCGGACCGGCACCCGCTGGCTGCGGGTCGACCGAGTGCCGTTGTCTACTGAACGCCGGGCCCCACCCGGGTCACACCTTCCGGCCGGCCGAAACCTTCCCTCGCCCCCGAGGCGCGGGCGCTGAACCTGGCTCCCAGTGATGGTGCGCCGGTGCGGCGCACCACCCCATGACCCAGCGGCGTTCGACGACTGCGTGGACATTTCACCGGCCGTCCGTCCCGTGGTGGACTCGGCCGAACCTACCGGCCAGCGGCCGCATTCTGTCAACAGTCCTGTGAACTGCGACGATTGGCCGATTCGGCCGAGCGGCGAGGAAGATCCGCAGGTCGCGACCGAGCCGCCGCACCTTCGATCGGCGGTGCGAAATATCCCGATCTCACTCGTTCGGCCTTACGTAGACCGTTTGTCCGAAGACCACCGTGCGCAGGCAGACGGGAAGCGGATGCCCGGGGGTGAGATCGGGCAGACCGGGCGTACCCGAGCGCGGATCGGTGGACCAGCGGGCGACCCTGTCGTCGGGGGCCTGGACCACGAGTTCGTCGGTGCGCCAGATCGCGTAGTCCGCGGGAGCGCCGGGCACCAGCGTGCCCGCGTCGTCCCTGCCGACCGCCCGCCAGCCGCCGCGGGTGTGGGCGGTGAAGGCGGCCCGCACCGAGATCCGGTGCTCGGGCGTGCGATGGAAGGCGGCGGCGCGCACGGTGCCCCAGGGGTCGAGCGGGGTGACCGGACTGTCGGAGCCGAAGGCGAGCGGCACACCGGCGCGAAGGAGTGCGGCGTACGGGTTGAGAGTGCGGGCCCGCTCGATGCCCAGGCGCTGGGCGTACATGCCCGTGTCACCGCCCCAGGCCGCGTCGAAGGCGGGCTGTACGGAGGCGGTGAGGCCGTACTCGGCGAAGGCGGCGACGGTCTCCGGAGTGAGCATCTCGGCGTGCTCGACGCGGTGGCGGGCGGCTCGCACCCGGGCGAGGCCGAGGGCGGCCGCGGCTGCCTTCATGCCTTCGACGACATTGCTGATCGCGTGGTCGCCGATGGCGTGAAAACCGGCCTGGAGCCCGGCCTCGGTGCAGGCGGTGACATGGGCGGCGACGGCGGCCGCGTCGAGGTGGGCGGCTCCGGTGTGCGCGGCGTCCGCGTACGGCTCGTGCAGGCAGGCCGTGTGGGAGCCGAGCGAGCCGTCGGCGAAGAGGTCGCCCGCGGCGCCCACGGCGCCCAGCGCGCGGGCACGCTCCACGTCCGTGTCGGCCCAGTAGCCGACGACGCGCGGGCCGGGCCCTTCGGCGGCGCCCTTGAGGAGGCCGGTGAAGTCGTCCTCGGAGGAGATGTCGGGGCCACCGCACTCGTGGACGGTGCCGATGCCGAGGGAGGCCGCGTGCGCGAGGGCGGCGCGCTGGGCCTCGGCCCGCTGCTCGGGCGACACGGCGGCGTACGCGGCGGAGCGCACGGCGTGGTGGGCGTCCCCGGTCAGCGGCTCGCCGTCGCGGAAGCCGGTCATGGCGCGGGCGCCCGGCACGAGGTCGAGCAGGGCGGTCGTGACGACGGCCGAATGGACGTCGATCCGGGTGAGGTAGAGCGGGCGGCCGCCGGTGAGCTCGTCCAGCTCGTCGCGCCGGGGCGGCCGCTGCTCGGGCCAGCGGGAGGAGTCCCAGCCGTGCCCGATGAGGATGCGGTCGGCGGGCCGGGCCGCCGCGTACGCCCGGATGCGCCGCGCCGCCTCGGCGAGTGACGCGGCGCCGGACAGGTCGAGGCCGGTGAGGGCGAGACCGGTCGCCGTCGTGTGCACGTGGGCGTCCACGAACGCGGGGGTGACGAGGGCGCCTTCCAGATCCACGACCTCGTCCACACCGGAGGCGAAGGCGTCGGCCGCCCCCTCCGAGCCCACCCAGGCGACGTGCCCGCGCTCGACGACCATGGCGGTCGCGAAGGGGTCCGCGGGGCTGTGTACGTCACCGCCGCGCAGCAGCACGGTGCGGTGTTCGGCCTGGGGCGCGCTCTCACTCATGGAGAACAGCCTAGATTCGCGGCGGGCGCGCCTCGTACGGGGTCGAGAGGACGACAGTCGTACGGGTGGACACACCCGCGAGCGAGCGGATCTGGCCGAGCAGCTCCTCGAGCTGGATCGGGGTGGCGACCCTGACCTTGAGGATGTAGTTCTCGTCGCCGGCGACGCTGTGACAGGCCTCGATCTCGGGTACGCCGGCGAGCCGTTCGGCGATGTCGTCGGGCGCGCTGGGGTCGAACGGTTTCACGGAGATGAACGCCGTGAGCGGCAGCCCGACCTCCTCCGGGTCCACGACCGCGGCGTACCCGCGGATGACACCGCGCTGCTCCAGACGCCGCACGCGCTGATGCACCGCCGAGGTGGACAGGCCCGTGGCCTTGCCCAGGTCGGTGTAGCTCATGCGCCCGTCACTGACGAGCAACTCGACGATCTGACGATCCAGCTCCTCCATGCGGCTCAACCTATGCCTCCGGCTGGTCCGCGGCACAGTCGGCCGCATGCTGGACGCGCACCCGAAAGAGATCGGACGGGACCCGGGCGGACAACCGACAGTCACCCGGCGGGCACTCGACGGAAACCCGGCGGGCATCTGCGTCAGGCATGTGACGAACGCCACAGGCCATCGGCCGTGTCCATCGAGACCTCACGGTTACCTGCGGGGCGCGGAGGGAAGTGCTTGGTGTGGTCGAGGCCGCAAGTGCCTGGTCGGCCCCACCCGAGGGGGAGAATCTCCATGCAGAGTGTGAAGCGCACCGGACGTACTGAACCGGAGCCTGTTGATCTGGTCGAGACGCACGAGCTCGACGCCTACGACACCTTCGAGATGTACCGGGTGATCTGCCCGGACTGCGCGCAGCCGATCGCGCTGCTCGCCGACGAGGACGAACTGCCGGAGCACGCGCTGTGCCCGACGCCGTGGAACCCGTTCGTGCTGTCGGTCTGCGCCGGCACCGGCCGGCCCGCGGCGGACGCGCGTCCCGCCGATGAGTCGCTGGAGGTCCAGGAGCAGGACACCGCACTGCTGTTGACGCTCCCTCAGGGACTCGACTGGCGGACGCAGCCCTTCTCGCACGTCGGCGGTCCGGGCTCGCGTCCCATCAAGGTGCCCCAGATGCGACGGGCCGCCTGATCCTCGGCAGTTACCAGTACGTCCCCTGCACCATGGCGGCGAGGCTGTCGTGGTGCAGGATCATCCGGTCCGGGTTCTCCGGCACCTCCACCTCTTTGAAGTGCACCTGGCGGTAGGCCACGCGCAGCATCACGATGGCGTGCCGCAGGGCCGCGTAGAGGGTGTAGAACTCCATGTCGCGCGGTGTGTGGCCGGTCAGTTCGGCGTAGCGCCGCTCGATGCGGTCGCGGCGCAGGAAGTCCGGCAGGCCGGGCTGCCCGAAGCTGACGGTCAGGTCCTGGAAGAAGCGGTGCAGATAGACCGTCCAGCCGAGGTCGACCTCACGCGGGGCGAGCGCCGCCATCTCCCAGTCGAGTACGGCGGCGGGCGCGAAGCCGTCGTAGATGATGTTGCCGATGCGGGCGTCGCCCCAGTTGAGGACGGCGGGGCCCTCGTCGGCGGGCCAGTGTGCGGTCAGGTGGTCGAAGGCGCGCTCGATGAGCGGTGAGCGCGGAAGTCCGTCCACGACCCAGGCGTAGTAGTCGCGTTGGGACTCGACGTGTGCGCGCAGGGCGCTGCGGCTCCGGTCGGGCGACGGCACCGGGTACTGGTCGTGCAGGCGGGCGATGAGGGAGACCGTCGACTCTTCGAGTGCGGCGCGTTCGGCGTCGGTCGCGGAGTGCAGCCAATTCCCCTCGTACGTATAGGGCATGACGTCGGGCGGTACGCGGCCGTCGACACGCTCCATGACGAAGAACGGCGCCCCGAGCGGCCCCGGGTCCTCCTCCAGCCACAGCACACGCGGCACGGGCAGGTCCGTGTGGCGGGCGACATCGCGCATGGTCTCGTACTGCCGGCGCAGGTCGTAGACGGGGAAGATCGTGTACGCGGCGGGGTCGGCGGCGAGGCGCAACGCGCAGGCGCGCAGGGGTGGTTCGGGGTGGTCGATGTCGAAGAGCAGCGTCTCGCTGGACATGCCGTTGGACTCGGGCACGCGGAAGTCCACGACCTTGGCCCCTGGCAGCCGGTCGCCGAGCCAGGCGGTCAGCCGCTGTGCGAGCTCTTCGGGGTCGCGGGTGGTGGTGCGGGGGCGGGGTGCGGTTGCCATGACGGCGGCTCCTTCGGGCGGGGGGGCGGGGCGGGGGGGCCGCGAGGGCGCGACGCTGGCGGCCCACGCCCTCCTCCGTGCCCAGCCAGGTCACCGCCTCCGCGCGGGTGAGGGCGCCGACCTC
>NZ_JBEPDM010000045.1:0-57580 GCF_040300305.1 Streptomyces sp. NPDC000410 | reverse complement strand
ACAGCCGCAATCTCGTCCGGAGTCACGCCCTCTCAACGCAACACCGAACCAGAAGGACACGCTCAACCACACCCGACCTGACCAAGCCCTACTAGTTCCGCAGCCGGTGGTGGATGCCCTTCCATGAGTCGAAGCGCTCGGGCAACTCCATCATGGCTTGAACGGCTCCAGCACTCCGGCGGGTCAGCGCTCATACGGAGGCCAGGAGCTGGTCAAGGTCGGTGTCGCGGAAGCGACGGACGCTCTTGCGGTCCAGGTGGAGGCGTCTGGTGATGGCGCTGATGGTCCAGCCTGCGGCGACAAGATTCTGGATGTCGGCGTAGCGATGCCGGCCCGTTAGAGGGTCTGCGTCCGGGGCAGTTCGTGGAGTGGGAGCTGCACCAGCGGTGGCGCCTCTGGGATGTGGCAGGTTTCCTCGTCGGCGCTAATTTCGCAGGCAGGCAGGCAGGCGCGGTGTTGGTGGCAGGTCTTCTCCACTGCGGCGGCAAGGTTCTGTAGCAGGGGGGCCGGTTCCCGCAGGAACTTCCGGTGCACCGCGTGCAGTTGGAGGGCTGAGGTGACAGGTGTTCACCGACCAGATTCCTCGCTGATCGTGCGTGATGAAGCCCCTGGTGCAGACCCTGCTCGCGTTCCCAGAGCAGCGTGTCGGCCAGCAGCTCCGCCCGGGGCCGATGACGCAGCCCTACGGCGCGCGCCGCAGACCCGTCCCGGGCGGAAAACCCTTCCCAGCCTGGTTCGACCAGCCACATCGGCAGTGACTGGCCCCCATGTACTCGGCCACACCGTTCGTGAGCAGCCCTGCCGAGTCGGCGGTGATCACCGGACCGGTGTGTCTGCCGACGGCGCGGGACAGCTCGATCCACTCTCCGAACGAACGACCGGACGGACGAGTCCTCACTACCGGCGCGTCCTACACCCGACCCGCACACCACAACGTCGGCACCAGGCCCCGCAGGACAGGCTGACAAGCGGCATCGAGGATCAGCACACTGAGCGCATGCGATACGAGGAGAAGGCGAAGCTCACCGCAGCGAGAGCCCTGGTCCCGGTGGCCATCCTTGTCGCCTCGCCAGTGCTGCTGACAGCCGGAGTTCCGGCCCGTCGCCGACATCTGCCCTACGTCTACCGGGATGAGGCCCCACTGATACTGGACAAAGGAGCAGGGCCGAATCAGTGTCCATTGGATCGTGGTCACCAGCCCTCTTCTCGCATGGTTCTGCCGGCCCACAGAGTCGCTCGCCCGACTCATCTCGCGCCGAGGTGAAACGGCAAGCTCACGGCCCCGCCGGCACACGCGCCCGAGATCACTCTCGTTCAGGGCCGGGACCGCTCGTGGGTGGTTCAGGCAGCCAGTCGCGGGTCGGGTCGTACTCCAGCCATCGGCTTCGCCCTGCTTCCTCGGCGCAGGCGGCGGCGAGGCCGTTCAGGCCGGGGTGTCCGTTTCCAGCGCGCCACACCAGCGACCAGGCGTACAGCGGAGTCGGATCGACCAGGGGGACGGCGCGCACCCCTGGGACCTCCGGCAGTGGCACATCGGCAGGCACCAGCGAGAAGCGCCGCGGCTCTTCCGCCACCTCGGCGAGGAAGTGGGCGAGCCCCAGGTTGACGCCCGTGGCCGTGTTCCGGATGCCGAATCGGTCGGCGAACCTGTGGAGGAAGTCGAGCCGGTCCAGTGCACCGGGTGCCCAGAGCGTGCTGCCGCGCAATTGGCCTGGCCGCAAAGCTGGTTCGGCTGCCAGTGGATGGTGCGTGCTCAGTACGGCGTCCACCGGTTCGAGGCGGACGAGGCGGTGTGCCAGTCCGGCGGGCAGCGGGGGGTGGACGCGGCCGAAAGCCGCGTCGATGTCGCCGTGCAGCAGTGCCGTCGTCACCGACGGCAGGTCGCGCCCGTGGCCCAGCGCCAGTTCCCCGGCTCGTCCGGCAACCTGGGCCAGCGTCCGCATCGGCGCGTAGAGGTGCCCCCATACGTCGACACGCAGCGGATGTTCCTTCCCGGACACCGCCGCGACCGCGGCGTCGGCGGCGGCCACGGTCTGCCGGGCCGGCGGGAGGAAACGCTGTCCGGCCTCGGTGAGGCGTACTCCGTTGCCGCCGCGCTGGAACAGCTCGGTACCGAGCAGGGATTCCAGCCGCGCGATCCGCTTGGACAGCGCCTGCTGGGAGATCGCGAGCGTCCCGGCCGCCCGACCGAAGTGCAGTTCCTCGGCGGTGCGCACAAAGGCACGTACCTGCGCCACGTCGAGATCCATGGCTCCCACCATAGGTGACAACCAGAAGTTGTCGGCTTTGCTTGTTCGTTGTTGGATCGCGCGGCGGCAGTGGGGGTTGCATCCTCTCCATGCAAAGACTGATTCCCACGGGAGAAGCGGCGCGCCCGGTCGCCTTCGCCGAGGTCTCCCCACCCGCACCGGAGCCGGGTGAGGCACTGATCAAGGTCGAGGCGTTCGCCCCGAACCGGGGCGAGACATTCCTCCTCGAACGCCCCCGGCCGGAGCTGCTGCCCGGCAAGGACATCGCAGGGCTCGTCGTCCAGGCGGCTGCCGACGGCTCCGGCCCCGGCATCGGCACCCGCGTGGTCGGGCACCCGGCGCAGGGCGGCTGGGCCGAATACGCCGCTGTGCCCACACACTCGCTCGCGGTACTCCCGGACAGCATCGACAGCGCACGGGCGGCGGCTCTGCCCCTGGCCGGGATCACTGCCTTGCGGCTGCTGCGTACGGCCGGTTCCCTGGCCGGCCGCCGGGTGCTGCTGACCGGCGCCTCAGGTGGCGTCGGTCACTACGTCACCGAGCTCGCCGTGGGGGCCGGAGCCGAGCTGACCGCGGTGACGGCCACGCCGGTGCGCGGCGAGCGGCTCGCGGAGCTGGGCGCGAAGGTGGTGCACGAGGTCGCGGCGGCTCAGGGACCGTTCGATGTCGTGCTGGAGTCCACGGGTGGGCCGGATCTGCCACTTGCCCTGTCGAAGGTGCGTCCGGGCGGTCTGCTCGTCTGGTTCGGCCAGGCGAGCCGCACCCCGGTCTCCCTCGACTTCTTCGAGCTCCTTGGTGGGCCCGAGCGCGTCACGATCCAGCACTTCCACTATGCCGGCGCCCCGTACGGCTCCGATCTCGCAGCACTGGTGAGCCTCGTGGAACAGGGCCGGTTGCACCCGGAGATCGGCCGCATCGCCGACTGGGCACAGACCGCCGACACCCTGGTCGACCTGCGAGAGCGCCGGATACGTGGCAAGGCCGTCCTGCTGACCGGAGGAGCCCGATGAACGCCACCGAGTTCGTCGCCGCCCAGTGGACACGGGCCACCGGTGCAGGGGTGGACCCTCACGAGTATCGGCGCGTCACCGATGGCCTCACCTCCGTCGCCGACTGGGGGCCGGCATTCCTTCGCACCGGACACGACTACCTCCAGCGCGCGGAGGACGTGGGATCAGCCCTCTCGGCAGGTGAGTACCTGTTGATGGCGGCCCGGTGGTTCCACCTGGCGACCCTGGCGCCGTACGCGGAAGCACATCGTGCTGCCGTCGAGGCGGATCACGCCTTGAGCAGAGCTCTCACCGTGCTGGAGCCCGGTGCGAGGCGGGTGAGGGGCGAGGGATTCACCGGCTGGCTGCGTGGCCCCTCCCACGCGCCTGGGACCGTGGTCGTCGTCCCCGGCCTGGACTCGGCCAAGGAGGAGTTCCTCGATCTCGTGGATGCGCTGCTGGCCCGAGGACTGGCGGTGTTCGCGATGGACGGCCCCGGGCAGGGAGTGCTCGCGGCCACCACGACGTTCGTGCCGGACTACGAGCGGGTCGTGGGCCGGGTCATCGATGCCCTCGACGTCGCACGGATCGGGCTCGTCGGCCTGAGTCTGGGCGGCTATTTCGCGGCCCGGGCCGCGGCGCTCGAGCCGCGCGTGGCGGCCGTCGCCACCGTCAGCGGTCCCTTCCGCCTCGACTGGGAGGAACTGCCTCCGCCGGTACGGGGCATCATGGCCCAGCGCGCCGGAGGAGCCGACGCCGCTCGCGAGTTCGCACACCACGTGGACCTCGCCGCCCTGGCACCCCACATCGCGGCCCCGCTGCTGGTCGTGGACGGCGGCCAGGACGTCATCCCCGGCGTGACGAACGGCGAGCGCCTGGCCCGCCTGGCGCCGCACGGCACCTACCTGCCCGTCCCACACGGCGACCACCTCCTCGGAAACGCACGGCCGGACTGGCTGCCCCTCCTCAGCGACCACATCACGCACAGCCTGATGGGAACACCAGCATGAACCGCTTCACCGGGAAGACCGTCCTCATCACGGGTGGCACCAGCGGCATGGGGCTGGCGACCGCACACCGCCTCGTCGCCGAAGGTGCCCACGTCATCGTCACCGGCCGCACCCGTGCACGACTGGACTCCGCCGTCCACCACCTCGGCCCCAATGCCACGGGGATCGTGGCCGACGCCGCCGACCTCAGCGCGGTGGACACACTGATGGAGACCGTCCGGGACCGTCACGGCCGGCTGGACAGCCTCTTCGCGAACGCCGGCACCGGCACCTTCCTGCCGTTCGAGAACATCACCGAGCCGGACTTCGACCACGGCATCGACGTCAACTTCAAGGGCGTGTTCTTCACTGTGCAAAAGGCACTGCCGCTGCTGGCAGACGGAGGCTCGATCGTCATCAACGCCTCCTGGACCCTCCACCGGGGCAACAGTGTCCTGACCCTCTACTCGGCGACCAAAGCCGCCGCGCACAACCTGGCCCGAACTCTCGCCGCCGCACTCGCCACGCGCGGGATCCGCGTCAATTCCGTCAGCCCCGGCTATATCGACACCCCGATGTACCCCGCCGCCGCGCTGACCACAGCGGAGGCAGAGGCCGTCACCCGCCGGATCGTCGCCGGCCGCTTCGGACGCCCGGAAGAAGTGGCTGCGGCGGTGGCGTTCCTCGCCTCGGGCGAGGCGTCCTACATCAACGGTCAGGATCTCGTCATCGACGGAGGCCTGGTCAGTGCCGTACCTGCTTGACCGTTCAGGCCGACGGCCCAGGGAACCGGGCCGTCCCAGCCCGGCCGCGGAGTCCGGTATCGGCCCGTATCCGGGGGCGCTCGTCCTGGTCGAGGGTGCGGTTCCTGAGCCCTGGCATCGCCTTCCCGATCCGGCGCCCGGGGCGGTGCCGGCGCCGTCGTCGATCTGACGCCAGGCCCCCGCGGACACACCGGACAGGTCATCCTCCTCTCCCACGAGGAGAGCGTCGGCGCCGCGCTCGTCGCCGACTCCCTCACCGACCTGGTGCTGGACCGGCCCGTCGCGGAAGCCAGTAGCCAGGAAGATCAACGGGCACCTGCCGTGGCTTGGGTCAACGCATCGAGCCTGCGGAGCATCGAGGCCGCTGCCCACCCCGGACTGGAAGTGCTGTCCATCGGCGTGTGGGACGATCCGCCGCTCAGCCTCGCACCGCTGACGGAACTGCCGCGGCTGCGGACCCTCACCGCCTACCCCGGCACGCTCGCCGCCCCCTTGCAAATCGCCGAGCTGACCGGGCTGGAGTACCTGGAACTCGGGCCGCAGGAGTGGCGGATCCTTCTCGATGCCCAAGCCGTCCCGCGCACCCTGTCGGCGGCCGCCATCAACGTACGCCACGACGAGGACCCCCTGGCCGTCGCGGACCTCGCCAACGAACTCCTCGCCCTGTGGGACCGGCCCCCGATCATCCGGACTGTCATCGAAGGCGACCTCGGTCCCTTGACGTAAGCGGGGGTCACACGGGACGACGCAGTCCAGGGCAGCGGAGAGGCGATCACCGCCCGCAGCCCCGGTTCCCAGCCACTACGGCGCAGTCACACCGTCTTCCAGTTGGCCCACCTGAGCGCCTCGTGGGGCGTCCAGGTGGGACCGACGGCGCCGGGGCGCCGTCGGTGTGCCTCAGATGCGGAGCGTCCCGGGGAACGCGCCGTGGCCGACGCCCGGTGCGGTGAGGGCCAGCCAGCCGTGGCCGCGCACCTGGGTGTCCGGGCCGACGTTGTCGGGGTCGACCGAGAGGTACCCGCAGGCGGACCGGGCGCCTGTGGTGCCCGCGTTGGGCAGGGCCTCGTCGTACTCGGGGTCGAAGTGCGGGTCGTCGACCGCGAGGGTTTCCCACGGCAGCGGGTCGCCCTCCCATTCGGGGTCGCTCTCGGCGGCGTACTGACGGATCACCCGGCCGTTCTCGGCGACCATCCACACGTCGGAGCCGCCGGCGTCGTCCAGGAAGAAGAACTGGGCCTGGCCGCAGTGGACGCTGACCCGCTCGACCGTCTCGATCATGCCGTCCCAGGGGTCGCCTACGAGCAGGTCGAAGGGACCGAAGACCAGGCGCCAGCCGTTCAGCTCCGGGGTGACGAAGGCGCGCCCCACGGTGCGGCCGGCGTCGTCCGGCCCGGGTACCCGGATCTCCCGGCTTTCCGCCGCCTGGACGCCGGCGGCGGTCGTGACGGGCCGCCGGTCGTGCAGGCCCAGGGCCTCGAAGACCCCCTCGTAGGTCGCCCCGGGCACGGCCATCCACCAGCCGCTGAGCGTCGACGACGGAAGCCTCGGGATCTCGTCCAGGATCTTCACTCGTATCAGCCGCTCGAGCGCCGCCCGGTCGCGGTCGTCGAGCGCGTCGGCGCCGCCGCCCGCCATCAGCGCCGCCATCGCGCCCCTCCGGACCCTCGGGGACGCGGCCGGGTCGCGGCGCAGGGAGCGCAGCCGCGGCCGGAAGGAGTCGTGCAGCAGGCGCGCGTAGTCGGATGCCTTGTAGGGGATGAGGCGACCGCGGGCGAAGCAGCCCACCAGGGCCCGCAGTCCGGCTTCGGAGTCCACCCGCAGCCTGACGAGACCCTGGAAGCCGTCGCCCGACTTCCCGTAGTCCGGATCGGCCGCCAGGGCCGCGTACTGGTCGGCGCAGCGCTCGTCGAACACCCCGAGGAGCCGCCCCGCCTGCCAGTCCGTCACCTCCTTGCGCCGCCAGGCCGCCAGTACGCCGTCGAAGGCGCGCGGCCCGATGTGCCGCAACGCCCGCATGACCGGCTGGAGATCGGCGGTCCGCTGTACGCCGGCCACACCGTGCAGCAGCGTCGGCACCACGGTGTCGGCCTGCTCCGCCAGCCGTGCGGCGGCGGCCTCCATGCGCGCGGCGTCGTCGCTGTCCAGGTCCTCGAGAAGCGATTCGATCTTCATACGGCAGCACAGTAGCCCCGGCCACTGATCGCACCCTGTGGGGGCGTGTGCCGGACGGCCTCACGCCGTGAACGCGGCCGGGCGCTCCGGGTTTCCCGCACCATCGGAGTGCACACGGCAAGGCGGGCGCGGTGCCCCGATGCCCCAGCAGGGCCAGGACGGTGACGCCGGCGGCCACCGGCCCGAACTCCGCCGGGGCGAGCCCGGGCCATTCCTTCGTGAGCCCGCCAGGACCGCCGCCACTCCTTGGACATGCTCGGCTTCGTGGGCAGGGACATCGTCCGGGGTGAGATCGGTGCGGAGTGGGGGTACCCGGCGCGGAATCCCACGTGTGCGGTACCTCCGCCTCACAGCATCAGGTGGTTGTGGGCGCGGAACGGGATGCCCAGTGCGATCAGCAGGCGGCCGACGAGGTGGCTGTCGTCCTGGCCGCACCGACGCACAGGTGGCAGTGACCCGGGTGCAGCCACGCGCACCGCGCCAGCCGGCTACAGCGCTTCATGGGCAACCAGTGCGTACTGGTTCACCGTCGGCAGGTCGTGTCTGCCGGCGCTGAGAACGAGTGACCACGTCTCCTCTCCGATTCCTTCGGCGGACTCGAGGAGCCGACCACCCACTTGTTTGTCACTCTGTGTAGGGGTCCGGCGGTGGCACGTGCTGAATCCCGGGCGGCGCCGCGGCTGGTGCGGCAGTTGCGCTCGGCGTCGTGCCGCCAGGACCCCTATCCGGTGTGGGCGCTGACCAGCGGCAGGGTGATCGCTGCCATTTCCCCGGTCTTCACCGACCCCGACACCGCCGGGGTCGAGGCCCGTCGGCAACTGCTGGGCGAGGTGGAGTTCGGTGATGATGTGACACGGCCCACAGGGAACGTCCTCCCGGGGTGCCTCCTCCTCGGGGTGTCGGTTGTTCACCAACACTCCAGGGGAACTCGTGTTTGACATCAACGCACGACGGCGGGCAGGCCGGGCGGTCGCCGGTCTGCTCGCCGTGGACGGACTCGCCCACGTCTACTGGGCCACCGGACTGACCTGGCCCGCGCCCGACCAGCGGGCGCTGTCGCTCGGCGTCATCGGCGGAGTCGTGTCCTTCGCCCCGCATGTGGTGCTGCCGCTGGCGCTGGTGCTGTTCAGCGCCGCGGCAGCCGTCCTCGCCCGCGCGTACGGCCGGGGCGGGCGGCTCGCCGGGCTGGTGTCCTTCGCCGTCGCCGCGGGACTCCTGGTCCGTGGGCTGATCGGCGTGGCGTGGGCGCTCGGCGTCGGCGACGGGGCCGGCCCGGTGTTCTACTGGCTCAATCTGCTCCTCTACACCCCGCTCTGCCTCGGCTTCGGCTGGCTGGCCGCCACCCGCCTGGTCACCCCCCGGGCCCGGAGGGCACTCGCGCTGCCGCTCGCCCTCGCCGTGCTCGCCGCGGGCACTGCGTATGCCTGGCAGCCCGCCGAGGCGCCCGGCTACGCCGCGCCGCCCGGGGACCGGTACGTCGAGACGCCCGTCGCCCGCTTCCACTACGTCCGCCTGGGCGAGGGCGGTTCGCCGGTGGTGCTGCTTTCCCCCGGCGCGTCCTGGACCTTCGCCTGGCGTGAGCAGCTCACCGCTCTCTCCCGGACGCACACCGTCTACGTCCTCGACCTCCCCGGCCAGGGGTTCACCGAGCTCCGTGACCGGTCCCTGACCTGGGACCTGGACGGCATGACCATGGCCATCGGTAGCTTCCTGGACGCCATGGAGATCCCCCGGGCCGCCCTGGCGGGGAACTCCTGGAGCGGCGGCTTCGCCCTCGCCTATGCCCAGCGCCACCCCGAGCGGGTGACCCGGCTCGCCCTGCTCGCGCCCTCCGGGCTCGACGAACGGGACCCCATGCTCTGGGAGGCCCTCAAGCTGCCTGTCGTCGGGGAACTGCTGACGAACCTCGGCGCGGGCCGCTCGGCCGCCGAGTCCTCGCTGCGGGGACTGTTCGTGAACCAGGACCGGATCACCGACGAACTCGTGGACGCGGCGTGGGCTCCCGGCACTCGCGAGACCAACCGGCGTTCCGTCTACCGCCTGGAGCGCGGCCTGGACTGGCGCGAGACCGAGGCCGCGATGCCCGCGACCCGGCAGCCGGTCCTCGTCATCTGGGGACGCCAGGACAGTGTCCTGCCCGCCGCCCAGGCCGATCGCTTCGGGCGGCTCCTGCCCCACGCGCAGGTGACGGTCCTGGACGGCTGCGGGCACGCGCTCACCCTGGACTGCCCGGACCGGGTGAACCGGCTGATGGAAGAGTTCTTGCGTGACCACTGACCGCAGGGACCGGGGGGTGGCCCTGGCGCGGGCGGCGCGGGCCGGGGACACGCTCGCGCTGCACGAACTCCTGGACCACCTCACCCCGTACATCGCCCGGATCTGCACCCCCATCGCCCTCGCCGACGGCCCGGACGCCGCCCAGGAGACCCTGCTCGCCGTGTTCCGGTCGCTGCGGTCCCTGAAGGATCCGCAGGCGCTGTACGGGTGGGTGCGGGCCATCGCCGTGCGGGAGGCGGTACGGATCGCCCAGCGGGCGGCGCGGGCCCAACCCGCAGAGCTGGCCGACCTGCCCGAGCACGGTGATCCGCAGCTCGCCGCGGACATCGACGACGTACTGGCCCGGCTCTCCCCTGCTCACCGGGCCGTCCTGGTGCTGCGGGACATCGAGGGCCTGGACGAGGAGGCCGCGGCCGCGTTGCTCGGCGTCCCGGCCGGCACCGCCAAGTCCCGGCTGCACCGGGCCCGGATGAGCTTCCGAAAGGCATGGTCCTCATGACGACGCACGAGATCGATCCGGTGGAACGGCTGCGCATCATGGCGGCCGGGGTCCGCGGCGCGCGGATCGCCGAGGAGGTGCTGCCCGTCCCGTTCGAGCAGGTGTGGGCGGTGATGGCAGACCTGGAGGGCGAGTTCGGACGCTTCCAGCCGGACATGCGGAGCGTGCGGGTGCTGCGGGTCGCGGGCGACCGGGTCGACGTACTGGCCCGCAGCAAGTACGGATTCCGCGCGCACCTGCGTGGCTTCGTCCGGCCGGGCTGGTGCTGGCTGCAGAGCCGGTTCCTGCTCATCGGGATGGCGGCGGCCCCGGTGCCGGGGCCGGGCGGCGGCACCCGGGTGGCGCTGACCGGCGGTGTCCGGGTCCGCGTCCCGGGGCGGGCCCCGGCGGTCGTCCCGTTCGGCACGGCGTCCGAGTTGTCCCGTGCGATGACCCGCCTCGCGGAACGGGTGGCCGACCGGCAGACGGGCCCGGCAGCGTGACCGGGTTGCCCGTCTCGCCCATCGCCTTGGACCGATCCACGGCGATCGCCCGTCACCACCCCTGTGCCCATGCGCTCCGGATGCCGGGCGGGCAGTGTGACGGCCCCGCTCGGCGCCCGGCACCTACAGCCCGGCTGCCGGGTCGTCGGTGGCCACGGACCGCGGCGGACGGTGGCCCTTCTCGTCGAGCTGAGCGAGCTCGGGTTCGTAGTCGAGGGTGAGGGAGCCGAGCAACGGGCCGGGAGCGCTGAACGGGGCTCTCGGACGGCCCGTCCGCGACCTCTCGGCTTCGTGTCGGTGAGGCTGCTGTCAGCCCCGTGCACGGCAGGACCGCTGAATCGGCCGCGGAACTTTTGTTCAAGACAAGGCCTGCGACTTCAGCGAGCCTGGAGGCATGCTCAGAGACGACGCGGGGGACGCGCCCCGAGAGCGCACTGCTGACGACCGCTGGGAGGTCGCCCACCCCCTGGGCGGCACCTCTCTCGACGGCGTGCGGATGGCCGGGTTCCGGGACCGTACGGCCGGCGGGCTGGACATGCGGGTGCTGCCGCAGCCCGCCGTCATCGTCGTCATCGGGCTCGGAGCCGACCCGGTCACGGTGGAGAGCGCCTTCGGGCACCGGCCACTGAGTGGTCTCGTTGCCTCCCTGTCGCCAGGTCCGGCCCGTATCCGCGGCGAGGGCGTCGAATGCGTCGAGGTGGCGTTGTCACCCCGGGCCGCCTATGCCCTGCTGGGTGTTTCCCCGCTCGAACTGGACGGCTCCATCACCGGACTCGAGGACCTCTGGGGGCGGCACGCCCGGCTGCTGCGCGAGCAGTTGGCCGACACCGCATCCTGGCAGGAACGCCTCGCGCTCACGGAGGGATTCCTCAGACGGAGGGCCGCAGGGGCCCCTCCCATGGCGGCCGAGGTCGCCGCCGCCTGGGACGCCATCGTGGCCGACCGGGGCCGAGTGCGGGTCGGCGACCTCGCCGCGTCCTGCGGATGGAGCCGCAAGCGGCTCTGGGCCAGGTTCAGCTCCCAGGTCGGCCTGACCCCCAAGCGCGCCGCCATGCTGGTCCGCTTCGACCACGCCGCCCGGGCGCTCCTCGCCGGCGAGCGCGCCGGCGACGTCGCCGTGGCGTGTGGATACGCCGACCAGCCCCATCTCCACCGCGACGTCCAGGCCCTCGCCGGGTGCACGCCCGGTGCGCTCGCCGGCCTGACCGCGTCCACCGAGACCTGACTGTCCGTATCCAGACCGATCGGTGATCGGTCGACTCGTAAGGAAGGAAGCAAGACCTGTGATGAATACCGAGGTCCGAGCCGCACAGACGGCGGCAGGCCGGGAACTCGTCGTCCGGCTCGCGTTCGGGAGCATGGCCGCGCACACCCTGCGCGCGGCGGTGCGCCTGGGGGTCGTGGAACTGATCGGCGACGGGTCGCGCACAGCTGCCGAGGTGGCCGTCGGAGCCGGGACCGCGCACCAGCCCATGACACGCCTGCTGCGTGCCCTGGCCGCCCTGGGCCTGCTCGCGGAACACGCCCCCGACACGTTCTCGGTGACCCCGGCGGGCGCGCTCCTCGGCCCCGGCCACCCCGACTCCCTCACGTCGTTCGTCCGCATGTTCACCGATCCGGCGATCGTGCGCGCCTGGGAGCACCTGGACAGCAGTGTCCGTACGGGGGAGATCGCCTTCGATTCCGTCTTCGGCACGGACTTCTTCAGCCACCTCGCCCGGCGCCCCGAGCTCTCCGCGGACTTCAACGCGGCCATGAGCCAGGTCGTTTCCGAGACCGCCGCCGTGCTGCCGCGAGCCTTCGACTTCAGCCGGTTCGCCTCGGTCACGGACGTCGGTGGAGGCAGCGGCACCCTCCTGGCCGCTGTCCTCGAAGCGCACCCGGCTCTCGCCGGCGTGGTCTTCGATACTGCCGACGGCCTGGCAGAGGCTGCGAAGACACTGGCGCGGCACGGACTGGAGGAGCGCTGCTCCCTCATTGCCGGGGACTTCTTCCATTCGGTCCCGCAGGGCTCGGACGTGTACCTCGTGAAGAGCATCCTGCACGACTGGACGGACGCCCAGGCGGTCACGATCCTGCGCCACTGCCGCCAGGTGCTGCCGCCCGGTGGCGTCGTTCTGATCGTGGAGCCCGTGCTTCCCGAGGTCGTCGGCGCCGAGGACGAGGGCACCTACCTGAGCGACCTCAACATGATGGTGAACGTCGGTGGCAGGGAACGCACCCGCGCGGACTTCGAGGAGGTGTGCCGCCAAGCGGGCCTGCGCGTCACGTCGGTCACCCCGCTCGCGGAGGCCGCCCCCTATTCCCTGATCGAGGCGGTGGCCGGCTGACCACAGACCGCGCGCCGAGCACCCGGTGAAAGCGGCACGCGTGGTGAGTGCCTCGGCCCGCAGAGCCGGCGCCTGCGGACCGTCCTGTGAACAACCCGGTCGGTCAAGCGTTCGCCACGGGGTCCCGAGGTGGTGGCGAACAGCTTGACGAGTCGGCTCGCCTCGTCAGTGGAGCCTTGCCATCAGCGCACGATCGAGGAGCGCGCGACCTTGTGGGGCGGCCCTCCCGGTCGGCCGTCCGAGCGTTGCGGTCTCTGCTCCGGGCCGGTGCGTCGGCCGGCTCGGAGCGATCGGCATCGCGGGACGACGACGACGGCGTTGCCGGCGGGGCGCTCGACGCGTGCGGGCGCCCGCCAGTTGTCCATGGGGCGGTTGTAGAGGGTGCCGTTGATCAGGAGGGTGGTGTCGCCGCCGGAGCCGAGGCTCAGGGCGTCCTTCGCGCCGAGCCATTTCATGAGGGCCGCTGCTTGGTGCACGGCGACGCCGATGCTGGTCTGCGGCAGCCTGCGTCCTCGGTGTGAGTGGGTGGTGTGGTGGCAGCGGTTGGCTGTCGGCGGGTGACGGTGCTGGGGGCAACCGCTGTTACGGCTCTTCGGCGGGGGTGGGTAGGTGGTGCCATGAGTGTCCGCAGGTGCCTTTGCAGTACGTTTCCCTGCGGCGGGTGTCAGCGATGGCGAATACGGAGACGAGGACACGGAACGCTTTCACGTGTTCGTCGGCGGGGAGCCTCGCGAACCCGTAGCGGGGTGGGTCCATGCAGATCATCACCGAGGGGTTGGCCGTGGGCTTCACCCCGGACCGTGCCACGCCCGCGCGGCCGTCCGCGGCGGTGATGTGTGCTTGCATCGCGTAGCCGGCGAGCTCCTGCAGTACATCCTGTCGGCGGGCGGGGGAGAGGCCGGTGAACCAGGACGTCCCGTCGTCCAATGTGCGCAGTTCCTGGGCGATTTCGTTGACGACCTGCTCGGTCTCGCGCCGGAAGGAGCGGTCGTCCGCGGTGCTCGTTTCGGTCATCTCTTGATGATTCCATGTTGCCGGTTCGGGTCGGGGGTGGTCTGGCTCGACGCGGCCCGGGGGCTCCGGTGAAGCGTGCCGGCGTCGTGCTGCAGTTATCAGGTGTCGGATCGCCGGTGTGATGTTCTGGCCGGGGCCAGGAAGGCTGTGACGGTGATGCCGGTGAGAGGGCGCAACGCGGCGCGTGGCGCTCGGGGCAGGTCGCCGAGTGGGTAGAACACCGTCCAGGACGGCTCCCCGACTGCGATGTCGTACAGCGTTGCCTCGAAAGTCGTGAAGGGTGGGCCGAGCGGTGGCACGAATCCCGCGTCTTGGCAGGCCGACATGATCAGTTTGTGGAACGCCGGATTGTTCCGTTGCGGCGCCAAGCGAAGGGGCAGTCCTGCCAGTTGCCCGAGGCTGAGGCTCTCGTGCTCGGCGAGGGGGTGACCGAGGGGGACCGCGGCCATCAGGCTGTCCGTCCACAGGGCGGTGAAGTCCAAGCCGGGCGCACCGTCGAGCACGCGGACGACCGCGGCGTCCAGTTCGCCGGAACGTACGGCGGCCAGGCGCTCGTCCGGTGCGAAGCGATGGAGCCGGACGCGCACGTCCGGTGCGGTCTCGGCCAGGTCGTCCAGTAGTTGGTACGTACGGGCGTCGAAGGCCCGTGTGGTGCCCAGGTGCAGCGTCTGCCGGTTCTCCGCGGCCAGTTCCGCGGCGACCGTGCGGGTGTGCTCAACGGCGTCCAGTACCGCACGCGCCTCGGCGAGCAGCCGTTCCCCGGCTCGGGTCAGCCGCACGTGCCGGGTGGACCGGTCGAACAGCTGGACGCCCAGGGAGCGTTCGAGGCGCTGGATCTGTCGGCTGACGGCGGCCTGGACGATGTGCAAGCTGCGTGCGGCACTGCCGAAGCCACCGGTCTCGGCGACGGCGACGAAGTACCGAAGCTGCCGGATCTCCAGGTCCACGGCCCCGCCCCTCATGACGATCGGTGATCACTGTGAGAGTGAAGTGCTTCTTGGACGGAACTTGTTCCCGAGGTGTGCTTGTTCTGCTCGTCCCGGCCACTTCAGTACACATCGAACAGGGAATCACCATGCCCCAGACCCAGCCCCAGCCCCAGACCCAGACCCAGCCCCAGGCCGTCGTCGTCCACGCCGCCGACGCCGAGATCCTCGACGGGCCCAGCCCCATGCGTCTGCTGGCCGACAGCGACGCGAGCAGCGGCGCCTTCAGCGTATCCAGCGGCACGATCGCCGCCGGAACCGCCAACGCCAAGCCTCATGTCCACAAGCGTTCCTGGGAGGTGTTCTACGTACTCGACGGCTCCCTGGAGATCCTGCTGGGGGACGAGATCGTGACGGTCGGGCGCGGCGGCGCTGTCGGTGTGCCGCCGGGCTTGGTACATGCCTTCGGGGCGAGCCCGGACGGACCGGTCGAACTGCTGGTCCTCATCACACCGGGTGTCCAGCGTTTCGACTACTTCAGGGTCCTGCCGGAGGTGCTGCGCGGCACATTCTCACCGGAGGAGCTGGAGGAGATGCACGACACCTACGATGTCCACTTCTGCGAGAGCCCGCTGTGGGAGGCCTCCCGGGCGGCCCGAGAGGCCGCCGACCTGTAGGACGCTACTTGCAGATCATCCGTTCGCCGGGTCTGGTGCGTACTTCCCACGCGGAGCGTTGGAGCCTTGATGACCGGACGATCGGCATTGGTAGTGTGACGTGGCCGTCGGCACGCGAAAGCCCGGCTGTCAAACTTCGCTCTCCTTTGAGAAGGATTCCATGTTCAAAGTCAATGAATACTTCGACGGCGCGGTCAAGTCGATCGCCTTCACCGGAGGGGAAGGGCCGGCGACTGTCGGTGTCATGGCTCCCGGAGAATACGAGTTCGGCACCAGCCACCGGGAGATCATGCATGTGATCAGTGGCTCCCTCACCGTAAAACTGCCTCAAGCTGATGAGTGGGAGACTTTCCAGTCCGGCACCCAATTCCATGTTCCTGGAGACAGCAAGTTCCAGCTCAAGGTGACGGTCGAAACCGCCTACCTCTGCGAATACCGCGACTGACCTGATCGGAGGGCCAAGGCCTGGATCCCCCGAAACGGGGTCACCCAGCCCCGCGCAGCGGGCCGTCCCAGGCCGAGCGAAACAAGGCCCCGAACCCGTCCGGAGCCGCAGGCCCCCAGGCCCGACGAGCCGGCCTCAGGCCCGTTCCTACGCGCTGCGCGCGCGTAGGAACCCGCTCCTCGCCGCCCCCCATCGCAGCCGCCAGCTGGCTTGCTCCTTCATGAATCAGGACATGGAGGGACTACAGGTTGGAATGAAGCACCCTCTATCACGGATTAGCTGAAGCAGGTGTGACGTCTTACCGCTCTCAGGGCGGGTGATCCGTGCCCGGAGCTGTTCGGCGCGCCGATCTACGGGGTGCTCGCCCACTCCCACAGCTGGCAGGGCGATGGATCCGACCCGGTCGGACCCGGTAGGCAATATCGAGAAGGCCCTTACAGAGGGCATGAATACGGTGGCGCACCCGCGTGAGCTGTTGGATGTGGTGTGTGTGGCGGACCTGGCCACGTGGTGGGCGTTCAAGATGGCGTGGCTCGGGCCGCCCCGCACTCCCGTGGACTCGTGGCAGACGATCCGGGAGAAGCTGATGCCGGGCCACCCGGCCGAGGGCTGCGTGCAGACGCAGCTGAACCGGCACGAGACCACCGTGAGTCCGCTGACCGTGCTGCTGCGCCGCTTCGCGTGGGAGGACCCGGGGCTGCGCCCACTCGCTGGCTGTGCGTGTCCGGCTCTCAGTTGAAGATATCCAGGATGTCCAGCCGGGAGCCTCCGTCGTCGGCGGGGCGGCGGGGCCGCATCGGGAGCGGATCCGGGTAGGTCTCCGCTGCGGCCCTCGCACGGACGATGTCGGGCCCGCCGCACGCCTCGATCGCGAAGGCGCCGAAAACCTTGGCGAACGCGGCCGGGTCGCGGAACTCCAGGCCGAACGCGCGGCCGTCCCGAAGCGGTACCCACACCACCCGGTCGAACCGTGGCCATTCCAGCACCGGCTGGTCGTCCGCGGTTGACCGTCCCTCCAGCCACAGCCGCGCCACGTGCAGCAGGTTCACCTTCTCCATCGGCAGCCGCTTGCGCCGTACACGCAGTTCACGCGTCGTCAGCGCGACCCGCTGGTCCTTCTTCGGGTACCAGACGACGCCGATCCCGAACGGCACCCACAGCAGGATCCCGATCATCGGCCAGACCAGAGCGTCGCCCCATGACCGGAGCACCCCGCCGTCCAGCAGGTACAGGGCTCCGAAGACCAGAACCCACTTCGCCGTCATCCGCCAGAACCCAGTGCCCTGCCGGTACAGGACCCGCCGCTTCCCCGTCATCGCCATGCCCTTACGCTATCCGCCGCCCCGTAGCACACCGTAGGCGCCCTTCGGCACCGCCGGGGCAAGTGGCGTCACCGACGCCAGGCGGGCGTACGCGATCCAGCGTCGGCGATTGCCGCAGGCTCGCCTGAGCAACTGACCACGGCTGGATGCGGCGTGCTCCTGACCGTGTCACGCTGTCGGAGCGTGATCGAAGACGACCTCGCCGCAGCCCGCACCAGCCTCCGCCGCATGATCCCGGGACCAGAGCCGTTAACACGACTCGCAAGAAAGAGAGTCCATTGAGCACACCGAGGCGGATCGCGATACTCACCGGATGACCAACACAGGGAACGAGGTCGACCAGGGTTGGGATGAACCTTGGTACCGCGTCCGCACAGATCGGTTCGAGGCGTCGTTCTTGCCCAACGCGGGCGAAAATCTGGATGCCGTCTGCAACGTCGACGTCGAGGTGCGGTTGACAGTGGACGGCTCCCGCTGGAGCGCGACCATGTTCACTCTCGCCGAGGTCGAGCGACTGATGAAGAGGTGGTCCCAGACGGGCGTGACTTCACGCAGGTTCTTCAGCGGCTCGACGACGGGTGACCAGCTCAGCCCCATGCGGAAACGATCAGTGGAACTAGTGTTCCGTGACTCACGGCACGATGCCGTGCGGCACCGAACTCGACCATCGCTCTCCCGAAGGGAGGCTCCAGTCGCACGCCGACCTGTGGCTGACGCCCCTGACCGGGGTGGACCCGACGGCGTACGGCGGCGCGTGGTCTGACGTCCTGGACCAGGCCGACCGCGTGCTGATCGCCCGGGTCGAACAGGCCGCGGCCAGGCGGCGAGCAGCCCGCTGCAGAACATGCCAACGTTGAGGACGTGCCCGGCAGGCCGCAGCCAGGAGCGATCTCGGCGTGGCGGCAACATCCCTCGGGTACTGCGAGACCTCGCCCAGGGCCTGTGACCTCGCTCGACACCCGGCCTTGCACCCATCGCCCAGGTGCCGCCCGTGTCCTGTGCCACACGGGGCCGGGAGGCAGCGCGGAATGTCTGCCATGTGAGGGGAGTGGGGGCCGTCGCGTACCGCGTTGCGCCCGACGCTGCCGGGCTGACGGCCCCCACGGCTGCGGCAGCGCGAGACTGCGTCTTCCGCCCGACAACTGTTCGGCACCCGTGCCCCGTGAATCGGGGGCGAAGGCACGGGGCTCAGGGCAAGCTGGTGAGTGGCCAGGGGTTTCGAGCGTTGCGCCGGATCGCCGCTCGTATGTGAACCATGGCCAGGATGGCACTCATATGGGTCTTGCCCTCGGTGTATCGGACGTGGTCCTTGCAGAACCAGAGGGCGTTCTCGGGATGCCCCGCGCGATCGAGCGGTGGTTCTATCGCACGGAAGTACACGAGCGTGAACGTCTCATAGTCGTGGTCCCTGTCGGACACGTGGCAAATCGTGCAGTACGGAGGCATCACACCTGGTCAACTCCACTCCACCGGACGAACCATGATCGCAAGCCTACGCTCGTCCTGGTCGGGGGCGCGCCCGTTTCGCGCCGCCTCCCGGCCCCGCTCCCAGATCGCGCTTGCTCCACCGATGCGTTCAGGGCGGCCATCAGATCGACGACCTGCCCCGCCGGCTTCGCCTCCTCAGGGACCTCTGGGCGGGCCGGACCTGCGCCTGCGCGGCGATGACCGCCTCCAGCGTTTCCCGGTACTCGTCGTGGAAGCCGCTGAGGTCGTCGGTGGTCATCGCCTCCACCAGGTCGACGGCGCGGTCGATCTCGTCGTCGTCGAGCTCTTCCTGCTTCGAGGTGAGCTCGGCGGGGCTGCGGATCTCGTCGGGCCACTTCATCGTGTGCAGGAGGTCGCGTCCTCCTTGATCCGCAGCAGACCGAGGCGCTCGCGGCCGTGGAACGCGAGTTTGGCGACCGCGACGTTCGAGCTGCGCTCCAGCGCCTTCCGCAGCGAGATGTACGGTTTGGCCGCGACCGGGCCGTCCGGGGCCGGCGTTTTGTCCTGGCGGGGGTATTTGGTATCGGGGGTGCCGCCATGCGGCTGCGGCTGCTCGGCAGGTTCAATGTGAGCGTGGATGATTCGTTGTGGAGCAGGCTGTCGGCCGAGGCGCAAGCAGAGGTGGACGCTCTGATCGCCGATGGTCGCCACATACAGGCCATCGCATTGATGCGCGAGTGCCTGCCACAGCCTGCTCTCCGTGAGTGCGTTGACCTGCTGGAGCTGCGTGCCAGCAACCTGCGGCAGTAGGCAGAGTCGCGTGATGGTGCCCAGGCCGATCAGGGGTCGCGCCGGTTCGGGGTGGGTTCGCGAGTCGGTCGGCGGCTCATGCGGTCGATCAACGCGACGTGGATTATGGCTTCGGAGCGGTAGGAGTGGGTCTCGTAGTCGAGGGCGAGGCGCCGGTGGTGCATGAGTCGGCCGAAGGTCCGCTCGGCAACCCAGCGCCGGGGGATCACCTTGAATCCTGCGACGCCGGGGTCGCGTTGGACGACTTCGACTTCGACTTCGACGTCGATGCCGAGACGAGCTCCGTGGTCGATGACCTTCGTTCGATAGCCGGAATCTGCCCACGCCTTGGTGACCCGAGGGTGGGCTTTGGCGATGATCGAGATCAGGTGAATGCCGCCGTTGTTGCCGGAACGCTGGCCGCCCGGCGGGCGCGCCACGGGTGAGATCGTCGCCAAGGTGCCCCAGGTCCTGTCCGGCTCCGTGAACATGGGGGGCCGGCTCGTAGGGCAGATGGCCGATGAACCTGAGGCGACGCCCGCATGGGGCAGCGCGACGCCCTGGGATGAAGACCGAGGCTGAGCCCTGTTTGTGCCCGCCAAGATGAGGCCTGGACCAGGTGACGGCGGCGACCTTCACCCCCGCGCCGGCCCGCCTGGCACGGCTGAGCTCACCACCCAAAGGGGCTCAGCCGCATGCAGGACGTGATGCGAGGGCCAGGCGGCCGGCGACAGTGTCTGCCTGGCGTACGACCGGGTACACCACGTTGACGCTCGGGATCCGCGGGGACGAGGGGATACCCACGGTCCAGATGTTTTCCGGTGTTCCGCAGCCGGGAAGGGTCAGGCGGAGGTCTTCGCCGATGTCCGGGGCGGGGGCGTGCCATGGCGTCCGAGGTCGGCGACGAGCTGCACTTGGTCGCCGGCCGCGTGAAGCTGCGGATCGGCGTAGCCGGTTGCGGTCACGACGGCGTCGAACACCTCGGTCGTGCCGTCGGGCCATACCGCGCGCCAGTGGTGTCCGCGGTCGAAGTCCACCGGCCCCCCTCTACGGATCTTCAAGAGCCCTGCCTCGCCATGGCTCAACAGTCTCCGGCCGGTACCGAGCGGTATGGCCCCCCAGATAGCGGAACATGTACGCGCACTTCTTCAGTGCCTCCGCCCGCACAGCAGCGTCCAGTGGAGGCAGCACCTCATTGGCCGCATCCACCATCGGGCAGAGGACGTCTTGCCAGTCGGTGTGGCCGTTCTCAGCGAGCCGGATCTCCCCGCGGAGCCGCAAGACGGTGTCCGTGGCCCCGTCCACCTGTTCACGGAGCCGCCGTGGGCTGAAGGTGGCGGTCGCCCTGGGTACAAGGGCCAAGACGTGCCGGTCGAGCAGTGGGTCGGAGAAGTTCAGCGCGGCGAGGTCAGCGGGGGCAACCAGAGCGGTACGCGGGGACGTACGCGTGCGGACAGCCGGCAGTTCGCCGGAGGGTGAGGCCATCGCCGCATCGCCCGCGCCGAACAGAACCCCTGGCCCCGGTGGTCGGTGGTGCGGGCCGCCCTCACGACGGTCCTCTTCGGCCCGGGGGACGGCCTGCGATCCGCCGGACAGGACGCCCGAACCGATACGAGTGCCTGCGACGCCCATGCAGACCGCATCGCCGACCAGAGCGAATCCCTCCGGAAGCGCAACCGGACGCTCCTCACCGCCCTCATGGACGCCGCAGCTCCCTGGCCCGCGAGCACCGTCGGCCTCCTCGACACCCGGACCAGGCCGTGCCCCCCGCGCCCCTCGTCGCGGGACCGTGAACTCACGGCCTATGTCGCGAGCCGTGCTCACGTACGAGCAGGTACGCGAGCACGAGCTGCCCGCAGCTGTGGCTACGCAGTGACTCCCGAACCCACCGACAAGCGGCTCCCGTTCTCGGGCTCTGGCCCGAATTGTGTGGAGCGGTTGCTCTCCGTCGCAGTATTGCCTCGGACAGAAGCTCAGTCGGTGAGCTCACCGGTTCCGGACGGTCCAGCTGGCGCGCCGTGGTCGACGAGGCGCAGGAGCTTTGGGCGGGCATGTCGGAAGCGGCCAGTAGCCTCAGGCACCATGGACATTCAGATCGATGTAGTGGTGGGTCATCCGGTCAACGATGAGGTGGAGAGGGTGCTCGGGTTGGCCGAGGCGGTCGGCGAGCCCGTCACTGTCACGTTCATGTGGGAGGGGCGTGAACAGGCGGAACGCGCGGTGCTAGTGCCCGCGGCCACGCTGGCGCTCTGGGAGCATTGGGCCCCGACCGCCTACCCGACCAGTGGCGCCGGGGAAGAGAACGGGGCTGTGGCGGAGGAGCCGGAACTGGCCCACCCGGCGGAATTCGGCGCGTTCACGCTTTTTCGTCGTCGCGTGGGAGGGCGCACGGCGGTTGCCCGCAAAGGCGTGGTGGTCGCCGAGCTACTGGACCCCGACGAGGCGTACTGGCTCCAGGAGAAGGCCCGCAATGTCCGCCAAGGCTTCATGGATCCGAAGCAGAAGGCGGCGTTCGAGGAGTTCCTTGCCAGGCAGGCGTCCCTCGATGACCAGTGACGCACCGACTCACGCTTCGTGGCTTTGTCATTGATCTTCGAGCTCTGCTCCGGTTCGTATGGTGTGGTGACGCTCGATCACGCCAACAGGGAGCGTTTGCAGAGGAGTTCGCAGCCTGCGCGGCCGAGCATCTGGCGCTTGCGCATCTTGATGCGGTTGCCATGGCATTCCACGACACCGGAGTTCCGGGGCAAGATCCGGTCGTCGGTGACGGCGTGCAAGGCCGCGTTCGAGGTGTTGGGCGAACCGGCTGAGACTGGGCAGGTGGTGGCTGCCGGAGCAGCAGGAATGGTGCGGCTCCCGCAGCTCGCTACGCCGCTTGTCAGGTGTTACGCGGGTCACGCTCGGCGTGCGGGACGGCGGTGGTGTGTCGACGGGTCAACAGGCGCGGTAGTGTCTGGGAAGCGTCGCGTGCCGGTGGCAGACCGTGTCAGGCATGGAGGCGCCGGATCGAAGGAGGCCGACGATGCATTCGTCGCACCCTTCGCTCTCGCGTGACTGAGCGCGAGACGACCAGGCTCGTCGCCTGGAGCCAAGAACTCCGTCGGGTGCACGGCCAACTGAGGGAAGCGCTGTCCGTGACCCGCGCCTCCCTCGCCGACGGCACCCCCGGTGAGGCGGCCACCCGTGAACTGCTGCTGTATTGCCATGGCTTCTGCACGGCTCTCGACGGTCACCATCAGGGCGAAGACCGCACCCTGTTTCCCGCCATCGCAGCTGCGCATCCGGAGCTACGACCGGTGCTTCGCCTGCTCGAGCAGGATCACTCGATGATTGCCCACCTGCTCGGCAGCCTCCGTGCTGCGGTCGACCGGGCCGCGCCGCCCGAGGAGCTCGACCTCCACCTCGAAGGCATCGCCGCGATCATGGAGAGCCACTTCCGCTACGAGGAGCGGCAACTGCTCACAGTGCTCGAAACCCTTGAACTCGCAGCAGTACCCCGAGAGGTGCTGGGCCCACTACGATCCCGGACCGGACAGTGGATGGCGGTGGTGACCACCATCTTCAGAATGATCACCGTCACACTCGCCCCCGCGCGCAGCCCGCCTCGGCACTCCCCCTGGCTCACTGCGCCGTGTGCGGGACTCCCATCACACGCCCGTGGAAGCGAGCATCGCGGCCCGGCCGTCACTCCACCGGACGCGGGCATTCCCGGGTGGCTGCGACATCCCGCCAGAGCGCCACGGCCAAGATCATTGCACCCGTGACCAGCAGGTCCGTCAGCAAGCCTCCTCGCCTCAGCGGAACTCGTGGACCACCCGGATCTCACCGACGATGTGGGCGTTGAATTCGTCCAGCTCCTCGGCCGGAACCCAGAGCTCGAGGATCGTCTGCCCGCCGGCCTGCTGGATGGGATACCGGCTCAAGAACTCCGACTCGACCTCAAAACGAGTGACGAAGCCGGCGCCATCGTGCTTCACGTTCCAGTCCCGCGCGATCCTGACCGCGTAGTCCTCGTTGAGGACCGGGTAGAAGATCGGCTGCTCAGGCAGCCGGGGCGGCCAGGCGCGCCAGTTCAGCTCGCGAACCAGATCCAGCTCCTTGGGGCCGGTGGGGCGCCACAGGGTCGTCGTTGGTTGCCGGCTGGTCATCTGCATCGCTCTCTGAACGTAGGCCGCCGGTACGGCGGGTCGGGAAACCGGACGATACCGGCACCGCGAACCCAGCAGCTACGCGGTTTCCGCACCTTGCCGGCTCCGTGAGCAGCAGTTACGGGACAACTCCTGGATCAGCCCCCGCTACGGAGCCACGGTAAGCGGGCGGTGTGGTCCGTAGGATTGCTTCCTACCGCAGATTTCTTTGAGGGGGCGGGTATGCATCCGCTGGCGTGGATCGGTGAGGCGTTCGATGCGCATTGCCTGGTGCTGGCTGAGGGCTTGACTGGGCGTGAGCTGCTGCTGCGCCTCGGGGTCGATCCCGCTGACTTGTTCACGCCGGAGGACGAGGACGAGGCGAACGAGTTCCTGTGGGCCGGGATGGAGGACTACTGGAACTGGGGTGCTGCCCGTGCCGGAGAGGCGGGCGGATGGGCCTTCGCCCTGGAACCGGCCAGCCTCTGGGCCGCCAGCGATCAGCGGCTGGAGCGTGCCTCTGGTGGAACAAGGGTGTTGTGCTGCTGGTGTGCGGACGGGAGCGAGGATGTCGCCTATTGGCAGGATGGCTCGTTGGTCACCCGGTTTGAAACGCTGACGCCGCACCAGCGGTCCGGAGCAGACCCGGACCGTCTGGCAGAGGCGATGCGGCGTGTCGGCCTGGCTGGAGACGAAACCGTGCACCTTCGCCATGCCGGGCTGGCGCTCGCGCATGAGGTGACCGGTGTCGTCCTGCCGAGGGAGGAGACCACGCTCGCGCTGACAGGGAAGCTTCCGGCCGATGACGAGGCACCCCGGGCCTCGGGCAGCGGCGGTGGTGAGCCGCCGTCGGTCGGCTCGTTCGACTTCGTGGGCGGCCCCGTGGGCGGAGCCCCAGTCGTGCGACGAGTGGCTGGGAAAGCGAGAACGACGCCTGGCGCCGGCACATCCGGCGGAGCCGGCAGCTGATGAAAGACCGGGCGCCCCGGAGTGCTCCGGGGCGTCCGACAAGGCGGATTGCATCAGGTGGTCATCGTACGGAGAGCCAGAACTTCTCGTCGTTGAGGACCCGGTTGTTCTGGTAGAAGGTCGACAGAGAGCCGCCCACGGAGCCGTTCTCCCTGTTGGGGACGTGACCGATGGTGCAGCGGCGTCCGGACGTGTTGTTCAGGTACGTGAGGGTGTACCGGCCGCCCGACGGCATGTCGGGCCGGATCTCGGCACAGTTCCTGCCGGTGAGGCCGAGCTGCGCACCGCTCTGATTGGTGGCGGCGAACGGGAACTCGTCGCAGCTGTCCTCGGGGACCGTCGGGTCCTTCTTGAACGTGGAGTCGCAGACCTTCCCACGGTTCGCATTGGCGACTGATTCGTCGGCCTCGCGGGTCAGCGGCCGTCCCTTGCCCTCCCAGCCCCAGTGATCGGTGAGGTTGCTCATCGACCACGCGACGTTGGCCTGGCCGCGGTTCTTCAGCGGCAGCGTCATCGTGGGGGTGAAGGAGGGAAAGACGCAACCCACGCTCGTGCCACTGGCGATCTTGTCGCAACGGATGGTCAGCTTGCCCGGCGGCTCGAACGAGGCCGGGTACAACAGGATCTGGTTGGCCCCCGTGATGGTCACCTTGGTCTGGGCCTTGAATCCTTGAACGTTCTGGCCCGCGCGCCATGCGTGGCTGGTGCCACCGTAAAGGGTCTTACCCACACCGATCGATCGAGCACCCGACCAGGCTGTCCCCGCTCCGCAGGCCGCAGCGGGGCTGCAGGCGGTCTGCCATGCAGCGCGCAGCCCCTTGGCGGCTCCCCAGGCCGAGTCCAGCCTCAGGGAGACGTCGGTCTTCCAGCTGCCGCTCTTCGGCTGGAGGATGAATTCCTGTCTGGCGGTGAACGTCGCGCCGCCGATTGTCTTCCTGGTCCTCGTGTCGAACACATCGTAGCGGAGACTGGCCGACCCGCAGGCCTCGAAGCGGGTGAAGTACCACTGTCCCATGGTGACGTTGCACTGAGCCGCGGCGCTCATAGGCTGCGCGGACGCCGCCGCCTTCGCCACATCGGACGGAGCGGTCGAAGGCGCCTTGGCCGGCTTCTTGAGACACGTCAGGTGCTTGAAGCCCTTGCTGGCATACGCGACCAGAGCGGCCTTGACGTCGTCGCAACTCTGAACGCTCTTGATGTCGACGGCACCGGCCAACTTGACCTGCGGCGCACGCCCCGCGGGCTGGACGGTCCGTGCCGCTCCCTTGTCCGCGGCCGCCGGCTCCGATCCCTTGCTGTCCGAGCCTTCCGCGGGCCCGCAGGCCACCGCCGCCGCCAACAACAAGACGGATGACGCCAGCAGGACCATCCGGCGAGTCTTGCTTACAGCCGTTATCAACGGCTCCCCCTATCTGGTTCTCTCACGGCACGCCGCTACCTGGATCGCAGTCCAGATCACCGCTTCGTGGGGTGTGGAGGTCCGCACGCTGCCAACGTGCCGCATTGATGATCATCAGACAGTAGTACGAATAAGCCGGGGAACTCCAAGACCTCGACTGCCGGCGGGAACTGGTCCACTGAATCACCAGACTCGAACACTGAAACTTCACCAGGTCGCCGGCTGCCCGCACCGCCGGCGGCCTCCGTGAGAAAGCGGCCCGCCCTCGGCTTCGGCACCGGTCTTCTCGCCGAAGCCACGGGCCTGTCCCCTGGGCTTCGGGCCTGGCCGCTCTCTGGACTGGCGGTCGCGCGGGGGCTCGGTCGCCATTAGCGGGCAATGCGACGCTCCAGGCCCTGGCCAACTTCCAGGGCCGATGGGGAACCCGCTCGCTGCGCCCGCGCGCCGTAGCGCGCCACTCGGCCGCCCGGCGCTCCCGCGAGCGGCCGCAGCCGCCCGCGGCTCGGTGCTACGGCAGCCCCACGCAACGGGGCTTGACGGTGAATCCGCGCCTTGACCGGGGCGGCCGGCGCTGGAGGTGGTGCTGACGGTCCTGCACGCGGGCGGCAAGTTCGGCGGTGGCGGCTACGCGGTCTCGGGCGGCCTGCACGGGGTGGGCTTGTCCGTGGTCAACGCCCTGTCGACCCGCCTGACGGCCGAGGCCCGGGCGGACGGGTTCCGGTGGAGTCAGTCCTTCGATCAAGTGGGGCCGGGACGACTTCGAGTACGCGTACTCGGACCGTGAGCGCGACGCCCTGGTCGAGCTGGGCAAGCAGAACGGCAAGCGGATCAAGGAAGACTCGATCCAGCGCTTCAAGGGTCTCGGCGAGATGAACGCCGAGGAGCTGCGTGTCACCATCATGGACGTGGAGCACCGCGTCCTCGGCCAGGTCACGCTGGACGACGCGGCCCAGGCCGACGACCTGTTCTCGGTGCTGATGGGTGAGGACGTGGAGGCGCGGCGCTCGTTCATCCAGCGCAACGCCAAGGACGTCCGCTTCCTCGACATCTGAGCCGGTGTCCGCCACAGATCCCGGGCGCCGGCGGGTACAGGGCCCGCATTCCAGCGGGCCCCTGTACCGCCCCTTTTCCCCTCTTTTTCCGTACCTGGAGCGAACGCGTGAGCACCCGCCCTCCGCCCGTCCCCGCCCGCCGGTCGCCGACGGTTCCGACTGCACCGCGCGGCACCTGCTCGTCCTCGAAGGACTGGAGGCCGTTCGCAAGCGCCCCGGGATGTTCGTCGCCTCGACCGACAGCCGGGGCCTGATGCACTGCCTGTGGGAGATCATCGACAATTCCGTCGACGAGGCCCTGGGCGGCTACTGCGACCACATCGAGGTGATCCTCCACGAGGACG
This sequence comes from Streptomyces sp. NPDC000410, assembly GCF_040300305.1. Taxonomy (NCBI): domain Bacteria; kingdom Bacillati; phylum Actinomycetota; class Actinomycetes; order Kitasatosporales; family Streptomycetaceae; genus Streptomyces; species Streptomyces sp. NPDC000410. The sequence goes on along the minus strand of NZ_JBEPDM010000045.1, from coordinate 30,337 downwards.
CCTCCGTGGAGGTCCGGGACAACGGCCGCGGTATCCCGGCGGACGTCGAGCCCAAGACCGGTCTGCCCGGTGTCGAGGTCGCCATGACCAAGCTGCATGCGGGCGGCAAGTTCGGAGGCGGCCTGCACAACCCCGACGGGGTCGTACCGGCCGCAGTCACAAAGGCCCTCACGGATTTACCAACAGCGTCCGCACCGGCACGGGCCCACGCCGTTGGTGCGCCGACCGGATTCGCTGCCCCTGCCCGTCGTTCCTCCGGTAGCCGGTGCCCTGTACCCCCGCATGCGCGTTCGGTTAGGCTGACCTTGCCTGGCGTGCGGGCGTGCAGATTCGGGTTCCGGTGCCGCAGGTGGTAACCCATAGGACGGAACGGCAGAGGCAGGGCGCAGGTGAGAGACGGTGACCGGGCTTGCGCCCGCTGGGGCGGGACGCCCATGCGGGTGACGGGCGTCCCGAATTCCGGCCCTGGCATCGGGACGAGGCGTCGTGGATAAGATCGCGCTCACGGCCGGAGCCCTGTATGCCATCGTCCTGCTCCGCGCCGGAGGGACGTTCGCCGTCGGGTGGCTCGCCGGCGCCGGTGCCCGGCGCAGCAGGTTCGCCGGGCGGATCTCCTCGGCGAAGTTCCGGCGCGCCGAGCGGGCGATCCAGCGGTGGGGCGCGCCGGTGGTGGCCGTCTCCTTCCTGACCATCGGTTTCCAGACCGCCGCCAACTTCCTCGCGGGCAGCATGCGCATGCCGTTGCCGCGCTACCTCCCCGCCCTGTTCGTGGGCGGAGCGGCCTGGGCGCTGATCTACGCGACTGCGGGGCTCGGCGTGCTCGAGGTGCTGGGAAGGCTCTTCGCCGAGCGGACGGCCCTCGGGGTGTCCGCCGTGGCCGTCCTCGTCCTCGCGGTGTGCGGGGTGGTGGTGTACCGCAGAAGAAGGGCGGCCCCGTCCTCCGGCGACACCGTGGCCGAGGAATCGTGAGCCCGTCCCGCGAGGGCGGGTGCCTCGGCGGGTGAGATGGACGCGTAGCCTCAGCTCTCCTCGGACGGGATCCGTAGGGCGAGGTCGTGCGCGAGGCCCCGGCAGCCCGCCCTTCCTCCGTCTCGTCCTGGAAGCGCAGCAGCGGGCTGACTGCCTGGCGGGCCGCGGGTGGGTGCCGGGTGACGAGGACGCCGTCGGGGCAAACCTGTAGGGCGAGGCCGCTTCCCTGGCCGAAGCCGCGTCGGCGAGGACGGTCTCGACCTCTTGCACCAGTCCTGCACCGACGGCACGGGGAAGCCCCGAGGCGCTTCTCCGCGTCCCTCACAGGTATTGCGCTCCTTACCTTGTTAGCGGGTTGATTCCGGTCCTTCGTACGATCGGGAGACCCAGGGGCCTGGGTGTGGCTTTAGAGCGCTCCTGCCGTGGTTGTGGCTTTGACTGATTGGCCGCCCAGTGCCCCGCGACGACACGGCCACTCATTGGGATGAGCGAACAGAGATCGCTTCGTAAGGACACGTCGGCGTGGTCGTCTGCAGGGACCAGTCAACCGATCGGCGAGGGAGGCTCGGGTGCCCGAGCTCTGGGCGGGGATAGATGCCGGCAAGGCCGCGCATCACTGCACGGTGATCGACACGAACGGGGCGAAGGTGCTCTCGCGCCGGGCTCCCAACAACGAGCCCGAGCTCCTGGAGCTGATGGGCGACGTCCTCGCACTGGCTCAGGACAGCCCGGTGACCTGGGCCGCGTGTGTACGACGTCGTCCCAGGCCCGGTGCATGGGGGTGAGGAAGTGGGCCACCTGGTCACCCTTCGGGGGTGCCTCTCGGCCGACCACCCAGGCGTGCGGGGTGTCGCAGGCCGGGCAGCGGGTGGCCACCAGGACATCGGGCTCCTCGCGGAGCAGGTGGGGCATGGCGAACGAGTCCCAGGCGCAGCCGCCCCACCACAGGGTGTGCGCCCCCATGACGGAGAAGCCGAGCGGCACGGACGCGAAGGGGTGGGCCATCACAAGGCGGTCGTTGTCCCGCGGGTCCAGGACCAGATCATGACGTGCGTGAAGGGTGCGCAGTTCCTGACGCACCCGGTCGGGGGTGAATCCGGTGAGTGCGGCGAGTTCCGGCACGCTCGGAGCACGTCCGGTGCGCGCGAACCCGTGGTAGACGGCCAGGCGGACCCTCTCCGTCCCGTCGAGGCCCGTCGGCGCTGCGGAGACGTTCCCGGTCATTCCTGTGACTCCTTCACTCGCTGGTTGTGGCGATGGTGTCCAGGGTGCGCCCCGGAGAGGTCCAGGAGCTTGAACGCTCGTGCGGCACCATGGGGACATGGCCTCTCCCGGAGAGCGCGCCGGCCTACTCGCGGGTCCACGGGCTTGCGCTGGAGGCCATGGACGCCCGCTTCGGGCAGTACGCGTACCCGAATGCACACCCACGACACGTAGTCCTTCGTCATCACCGACGACGGCGCGCAGTCGTTCGTGTGCAGGGGTGGAAGGCGCTTCAGCGCGGGCTGACTGGTCATGGCGTTCACGTGGCATCGAGGGGCTGACTGGACGCGGGGGCCGTCTGCGGGGGAGGGCAGGTGCGGCCGCCGGGCCCATGCGGTTCAGGCAGGCCAGGACATGGTTCGAGGTCGCGTCGTTCTCGTCCCAGGTGGCCAACGGTGTGTGTACAGCGCTGGCGCCCTCGGCTTCGCCGCCGATGTCCCACAGTGCGGTCGCGGCGTGGACCCGTGTCCACCCGTAGTCGGCGGCCAGCATCTCCCGGAGGCGCGGCAGCACCATCGCGGCGGGCGGACCGATCCGGCCGAGCACGTTGGCGGGCTCGTGGCGCTCGGAATCGTCGTGCGGGGCGTCGACAAGGGGTGGATGAAGGTCCGCCACGAGGAGGAGGTGAAGCAAGGCTGAATGGGGGCGGCGCGGACCTTATCGGACCGCTGGCATGTTCCGATGGAAATTGCCAGAACTCCCACAAGTCTCCACTCCGATGCGTAACCTCCCGACTACGGACGTGCTTCCGATCCGTTCGCACACATGGTGGAGGGGGATTTCCGCGTGCCTGGAATCGACGAGTGTCTGCTCCACGCCATGCGGCTGCCCGGAGTGCGCGGCGCAGCCCTCGTCGACTGGACCAGCGGACTCGCCCTCGGCACGGTAGGGGACGCGGCCGGTGACGACCACGAGACGGCCGCCGCCGAGACCGCCGAGCTGGCGCGGATGGCCGCGGAGCATCCGACGTTCGCCCCGTCGGCCGGATGGCCCGGCGAGGACCCCGGCAAGAGCCCTCCGGTCGAGGACGTCGTCGTCACCACCCGCACGTGCTATCACGTCCTGCGCTTCGTCGAGACGAGTTTTGACAGCAGCGTCCTGCTGCATCTGTGGCTCGACCGCGAGGAGGGCAACCTCGCCCTCGCCCGTCTGAGGATGCGGGACCTCACCGAGCGGCTGGTGCTGGAGTGACCGTTTCGCCCATGCTGCTGCGGCTCGCGGCCGAGCGGGCCACCGGCGCGCTGTTACGGGACCGGGGGACGCTCTATCTCGTCGACGGCCAGGTCGTGCACGCCGAGAGCCCCGCCGCCCCCGGGATCGACGTCCTGCTGTCCGCCGCCGGCCGGCTGCCCACCGACGGCTGGACGGAAGCCCTGCGCGAGGCCGGGGCGCTCGGCAGGGTCGGCCGGTACCTCGTCGACAGCGGCCGCCTATCCGGCGGCGAGCTGGAGATCTGCCACCTCGGCGCCCTGTACGACGCCGCGTTCTTCGCCCTCGCACCCGGCAGCGGCCTCTCGCGCTTCCGTTACGGCGTCGCCCACTGGATAGGCCCCGTACGGCCCGTGCCCGCCGGCGCCGTCGAACGGGAAACGCTGCGGCGCCGGGCGCTGCTCGACCGGCTGTGGGCGCACCCGGAGACCGACACCGCGCCCGTGATCCGTACCGACCGGCCGGCGGGCGGCAGAGCGGCCCCCCGCCAGCGCGCCGTGCTCGACCTGGCGGACGGTGTACGCACTCCGGGCGACATCGCCCGCGCCCTGGGCCGCCCCGCCTTCCACACCCTGATCGACGTCCGCCGACTGGCGGCGGCCGGTCTCGTCGAGACCCCGGCCACCGCCGCCCCGCCCGTACCGCCACCTGAGCTCGCCCGCGTGCTGGAGATGTCCGCCGATCCGGACGTCGCCCTGCTGCGCCGACTCCGTGACGCCCTGGAGGCAACGCTGTGATGCGCACGCTGAGGCAGCGCGCCGAGCAGCGCGCTGAGAGGAGACAGCTGATGACCGTGAGCCCCCGAGTCCTCGATGAACTCACCCGGTTGAGGACGCGGTTACCGCAGCTCACCGGCGCCCTCGCGGCCAGCATCGACGGCCTCGTACTGGCCCGGGACACCCCGGACACGGAGGCGGAGACCGTCGCGGCGCTCACCGCGGCGGCTCTCGGGGTGGCGGTACGGCTGACGGAGGCCACCGGTCAGGGCGCCTTCCGCGAACTGCTCGTACGCGGCGAGAGCGGATACGTGGCGACGTACGCGGCCGGAACGGCGGCCGTGCTCACCGTCACGGCGGAGCCGCGCGTCAACGTCGGCCGGCTGCACCTCGAAGCCCGCCGCGCCGGAGCGCGCATCGGCGAACTCGTCGATGGCGCGCTCGACCGTCATGACCCCGACCCCACCCCACACAGATGAGTCCATCGAGAAGGAAAGGCACCACCATGGCCAACACCGAAACCGCCCTCAAGGAAGCGATGACCTCGATCGAGGGCGTTGTCGGCGTCGCGCTGGTCGACTACACCAGCGGTATGGCGCTCGGCACGCTGGGCGGCGGCAAGCAGCTCGACCTGTCCGTCGCCGCCGCCGGCAACACCGACGTGGTGCGGGCCAAGCTGCGCGCGATGGAGATGCTCGGCATCCAGGACCAGATCGAGGACATCCTCATCACGCTCGGCACGCAGTACCACCTGATCCGGCTGCTCAAGGCGCGCAGCAACGGGCTGTTCCTGTACCTGGCCCTCGACTCCAAGCGCGCGAACCTGGCGATGGCCCGCCATCAGCTGAGGAAGATCGAGGCGGAGCTGGAGGTCTGACGCCCTGTCCGACACCCGTCCTACGCGGTTCTTCCTCAGCGGCGCCGTGCCCCGCCGGGCACGGCGTCGCCGGCCGCGGGTCCGGTCGTGCAGTACCGCGTCACCTTCGGCCCCGCAGGCCGCCCTTGGGCGACCGCGTCGACCGGCACCCAGAACAGGCAGTCCGCCGCGCGCTCCCGGCCGCCGATGAGCCGCGCCTTCAGCCACAGCCCGGCCCCGACGCCCGCCAGCAGCATCCCGCCCGCCGCGGGTACGGCGAACCCGCTGCCGGCCGCCGCGGCGAAGGCGAGGAGCAGCCACCAGCGGTGGGAACGCCGCCAGTTGCGTACGGTCACGGCCCGGTCCTGGAGGAAATCGCCCCGGGCGGCCCTGGTCGCCACCGCCTCCAGGGCCCGGTAGCGGCCACGGCGGACCGCCGCCACGACGGCCGCCGTCACGAGGAGCAGCGCGGCCCCCGCGTACAGCCCGATCCGGCGACCGGTGAGCCCCTCGGGCACGAGCCCGATCCCGGCGGCAAGAGCACCGAGCCACACCATCCGGGCCGCTCCGGCCCGTACGATCACCGCCACCCGCGCCAGTGTCCGGCCTCCGCGCGCCACGCCGCTGCTCCCTTCTCACGTATGCCCTTACGGGCCGGAAGGGTAGCCCGGCTTTCTGAGAAACGAGTGAGACGGAGCACCGCGGTGCGGGCCGAACAGACCGCGGCACGCGGTCAGTCCATGAACAGGCCGCGGTCCGCCGCCCTGGCGTCGAACTCCTCCAGTCGCGCCTGTGCGTCCGGCAGGTCGTCGCACATCGCCTCCAGCAGCACCCGGCCGGTTTCATCGAGCAGTGGTGACGTCACTTGTCGATGAGTTTGGTGTCCTTTCTCAATGAAGGGTCAGCTCAATGGCGATGCCATACGAGTGTGTAGCGCCAGAACAGTCGACGTCGTAGCCGTGCGCCGGGCAGGGCGCCCTGGGCTTCACTGACGATGTCGGAGAAGCTCATGTCCGCTGGTCGGGTCAGGGCGGTCATCGAGGTCGGCCGGGGTGCCCTGCGGCCGTTGTTCTTGAGCCAGCCAGTGGCGGCGTTGAGCGGGACGGCGGTGGCGCCGAGCAGATGGTCTGCGGCAGTCTGCGCCCGAGAAAGGCCGATCCCGGTCAGCCCGTCTGCGACCGTGAAGGTCGCTGGGGTCGCCGGAGGAGTCAGCCTCTGCGCCTGGGAGATGATCACCGGGTCGGAGTCGATTCCCTGGACCTCGTTGCCGCGTGTGGCCAAGAGCCGGACGAGGTCGCCGCTGCCGGAGCCGATGTCCAGAGCGCTGTCGAAGCGTTGGGGAAGTTGCCGCATGATCCACCGGTGGTAGTGGGCGTTGTGGTCCCAGGGGTGGGCAGCATTGAACTGGTCGAGAGCTCGGAGGAATCGGTGCGGCAGTGACGTCATTGCGTCAGTCCACCAAGTCCCTGGTTCCTGTGTCACCTCGATGATGAAGTGCCGGCCGAGTCGGCGTAGGCGGGGCTGTGTGCGGTCTTGCAGGTAGCGTCGCGTCTGATGATGGTGCAGGAGATCGAGGGACGTCGGCCGCTCTTCTCGCGGACCGTCCGCGGCGCTGCCGTCAGTCCCGGCAGCCGTACGCCGCGGCCACCTCCGCAAGTCCCTCCAGGCCGCCGTCCACGCCCCCGTCCTGGCCCACGCGGGCGAGCAGGAGCACCCGCGCCGGCACGCCTGCGGCCGCGTACGCGGCGAGCCGGTGATGACCGTCCAGTACCGCGCCGACCAGCCACCGCTCCTCGTGTTGGGCCTCCACGTACCGGTCGTCGATCCAGCCGAGGACCACGGCGGCGGGCCGCTCTCCCGCCGCTATGGCGGCCGCGTGCCGGGCGACGGTCGCCGGGTCGAGCGCCTCCGGCGGCTGCGAGGGCAGGAGGGCGCCGTACGTGAACGGCACCCGGCCGCCCGGAACGGGCGCGGTGAGCTGGAAGTGCGCCACTCCGGGCCAGTAGTCCTCGGGACGGTCGTCGCCGTACTCGGAGTCGTAGCCGTCCTCCTCCGCCCGGGCCGCCGCACGGCGGTGCCACCACGACCGGGCCGGCTCGGCCACCCGCTCCAGCGGGAGGTCGAGCAGGAGGGCGCGGTAGTGACCGGTCTCCAGCTCGCCCAGCACGGGGCTCCATTCGACGAGCAGTGCGGCGTCGAGCCGGTCCAGGTGGGCCAGCCGCTCGCGCATGCGGGCGGCGATTCGGGTCGCCTCGTCGTCCGGCCAGTCCAGCAGCGTCAGGCCCAGCTCGCACGTGTCGCAGAGTGAGCCGACCCGGTACAGCGGCTTGTTGTCGAATGTCAGGGCCCGGTTCCAGCGGGGCCAGGTGGAGCCGGGCGACGGCGGGTCGAAGGCGACCCGGATCCGGCCCGCGCCCCCGTCGACGGAGAACCGGGCCCGCGCGCCGGACTCGACGACGAGGTCCCGCACCACCACGGGCGCGCGCTCGGTGCGGCCGTCGGCCCAGGCGGCGCGCACGGCCGCCGCGTACGCCGCACCGGTCGCCCGCTCCGGCAGGAGCGGGTCGCGTCCGGTGAGCCGTACGAGTGCGTGGTGGACGTCGTACACCCGCTGCTCGCCGGTCTCGGCCAGCCATCGAAGCAGGTGCGGTACGGCGGCGGGATCGCCCATCAGCTCCAGGGCGACGGCGAACGCGGTGTGGTCGAGCCCGGTCACCTCGGACAGCCGCCCGGCGATGGCCGCCGTCCACTCGCGGGCACCGAGGCGGCCCAGCGCGAGCGCGGCGCGGCCGCGCGGGGCGACGGGGTCCTCGAGGAGGGCACCGAGGCGCGGCGCGAAGAACGGATCGCCGGAGAGTCCCATGGCGTCGACGAGCTCGGGGGCGGGCGAGCCGCCGGCGCGAGCATCGCCCCCACCGGACGCCGGGGCCTCCTCCGCGTATGTGCGCAGCAGTTCGGCGGGCAGCCGCAGCTTGCGCGCCACGGCGGCCCTCAGCAGGTCCTGGCGGTCGTCGGCGGCGAACGCAGGCTCGGCGAACAACCGCAGCAGCACCGTGTCGCCGGGCTCGCCAAGCGTCCGGAGGAGCCAGGTGAGGTACGGGCGGAAGGCGGCCCGGTCCGCGTCCGATCGGTACAGCTCCTCGGCCGCCTTGGCGAGACGGCCGGGCCGGTCGGTGTTCAGCGTGTACAGCGCGGTCCACGGGTCGTCGGCGCACAGGGCGGCGCGCAGACGTACCCGGACGGTGTCGTGATCCCCCATGCAGGCAGTATCGGTCATGAACGGGCGGCAGCGGCGGCGGGTGGATGCCAACCGACGAGCAGCGGACAGCGGCAGGCGCGCTGCGGCCCGCGGTGGGCAGCATCCCCGCCCCGAACCTTCTCTCGCACCTGAGGTCGTCTCGATGAGACCACGACGCACCCATCCCGACACTGCCAGGATCTCCAGCAAGGATCACTGGTGTGGCTGGTCACGGACCCACTGCTGGGGCACCGGCTGCGGATCGCCGACGGCGAGCAGACGCTCGACATCGGCGCCGTGCCCGTGGCGGTCGTCGCACTGCTCGCGTCGCTCTTCGGCTGGGGACTGCTGGCCGTCCTGGAGCGGTTCTGGGCGCGGCGTGCCCGCGCCATCTGGACCGGGGTGGCCGGCGCTCTACTGGCCGTGTCCTTCCTGCCGTTCATCGGCGACGGCATGGACGGCGGTACCCGGGTCTCCCTCGCTCTGATGCACCTGGCGGTGGCGGCGGTGCTGATCCCGGGGCTGGGCGGCAGGTCCCCCGGGGCGGGAGCCGGTGCCGCCAGGGGGTGACCGCCGGCACCAAGTGCACCGCGAACAGCACCAGATGGAGGCAGCCCTGCTGGAGTACTGGAGCGTCGCGCGGCCGGGAATGACCGTCAGGAGTGCCCACGACGATCGGGATGAAGAGCGATACCTGGTGGGTCGTCCTCCTCGCCTCCACCAACCCCGACGCCGCAGACGACGAACTCCACTCGCCGACCAGCTGCTGACCGGGCTCGACCTCCGAGCCACCACCCTCACCACGAAAATCGCCGCCCTCGTCCGGGACGTCGGAGCAATCAGCAGCCTCGAGCCCGTACGCCTGCTGCGCGCCGACATCAGCGACGCCGGCCCGACAGCCACCCAAGCCGCGCTGGAACTGACCGTGTGCTTCCACCACGGCGTCCAGGACGACCACAACAAAACCAGCGCGGCGATCTCCCGGCTGCGCAATCTCACTAGCGGCGGCGACTACACCTACTCCATCGACATCGCCCAGTTCATGGCAGACGTTTCCCTCGATCAGCCTTCCGGAGCCCGTTGGCTCGACAACGAACAGCACACCCGCAACCGCTGGCGCGGCCTGGGCATCGCACGGCAGGCGTACCTGGACACCAGGCGCTGAACCAACGTCGGGGGCCATCTCCTCAAACGGCCCCCGCCGCCCGGTCAGTCCGTACACGCCCGTGCGATGCGCCTTCCTCGCTCGTCCAGGTCATCGGCCGGCTGGTAGCTCCACCCGGCCTCATGGAGTACCTCCCCTTCGGTCGCTTCGAGTGGTGAGGCCCCGCCCGTGCTCCGGGCCGTACATCAAGATCACTGTTGTCAAGACGCGAACCGTAGAGGGCTCTGCCGCATAGCGTCGCGTGCACGGAGCCAGGGCAGGCGCGCCCCAGCCTTACCTGCCTGGCCTCTCAGCCGAGCTGACGCTCACGGTTTGGCGGTACCTGGGTCGCCGTGGGTGGGGCGGCGTGTTGTGATCGGAAACGGTGTGACTATCACACACAGTGCAGGATTGTCACGTTTCGGTTGAGAACGAAACGTATGACTCAGCGGAAATGAGGATGTAATGCGTAATCTTCGCAGGGCTGCTCTTGTGGCTGCCATGGTCGGAAGCCTCGGCATGGCCGGAGCGGGCGTTGCCGCCGCCGACGACTCCAAGGGCAAGAAGGTGGATGCCAGGGAGTGCATCCAGGAGGCTGCGTCCGCCAACGTGTCCAGCTTCTACGACCTCCCGGATGTCAACATCGCGGTCGCGGTCTTCGGTAGCGTGTCGCAGACGAACATCACCCAGAGCAACGTGGCGCAGACGAGCGTCGTTCAGCAGATCTGCAGTAACGGGGACAACAGCGTCAACGCGAACGCCGCCAGTGTGGGGACGAGCCAGGCGAACCAGGCTGCCGTCTCGAACCTCCTGGACGGGTTCGGCGGGTTCTGAGTCTGGGACCGGGGCGGCTTCGGAATCCGGAACCCCGGATCCCGGAGCCGCCCTGCGCCATGACCAGCGTCCACCAGCAGGCGACCGTTCGGCAGGGCGGTGATGATGCACCGTCAGCCGTCAGACTTCAAGGAAGTCTGGCTGGAAGCCAGTACTCCGTAAACTCTGGGAGGGGGAGTACGGGTTGCACGTCCACAACGTCAGGACCGCCCCGTTCGTGTCGTCATTGCCGCCACTCGGCGTCAGGCACTTGCCGCTCGCGCCGTGAATGATGTGGTTGTTCTCCCAGCGCCACTCCTGCGGGTAACTGCCCGCGCAGTCCCAGGTGGTGATGATGGCGCCATTGGCGGTGCTGTTGCCCTGCGGCGTGGCGCAGCTCCTGTACCCCGGACCGTAGAGTTGTCCGACGGCCCGGGCGTGTTACCGCTCGCGTCCGGTGGCCAGGTGGGCAAGGGCGGTCAGTCCGGCCGCGGCTTCCGGCCGCGCCCCGTCGGCGTGAAGATGACGCGGAGCGGTCTCAGTGCCTGGGCCGGTGCCCAGGCACGGGCGCCGGTCTCCTCGATCAGTCCGGCCGCCCGCGCCGGCTGCGGCTCCTGGAGTGGACCTGTCCGGGGGAGCAGGCGGGCCAGGGCCCGGCCGGTGGGACTGTCGCAGGCGAGTGCGTAGGCGATGGGGCCGGACCTCTTGTGCGCGCTCAGGTCCGACCACTGCGGCTCGCCGGTGGTGTCGGGGTGGGCCCAGCTGTCGAGGACGTCGTCGGTGAGCTGGAACGTGGCCCCCGGGTGTGCCCCGAAGTTCCGCAAGTGGTCCACCTGGGTCTCGTGAGCGACAGCTCGGCCGGCGACCTCACCGGCGTCCCCGTACAAAACCGCGTCCGCCAGCTCGAACAGAGCATCCGAACGGGCGGTGAGGCAGGAGTGGAACTCTCCCCGGAAGCATGACAGTTCGGCCAGCGGCTCTGCCGGGCATCGTGATGCTGCAGACTCCTCCTCACGGCCTTCGTGCTGGATGTGTGTGTTCCTTGGTCGGAGCACGTGTTCAGACGAAGGCCGCTTCCGTGTAGGGCGGTTACCGAACCGAGTGATCAAGTACGACGCACCGTTCGAGGAGCGGCTTCTACTGGCGGCGTAGAGATCCGGGCCCGCATCGAGTGGACCAGACGCCGACCGGCGACAGCCGCTCTCCACTGGCTCGCACGACGACAAGCCTGCCGCCTTCGAAAACGATTCGATCACCGGCAGCCGGGTGACTGAGCTCATGCCGCGGCGGCGCGGTGCAGCGTGAACCAGAACGTCGGGACCGGGTTCGTGCCGGGCGTCACGTCGGCCAGCTGCCACCCAGCGAACCTGGCGCTGAGTTCGTCGGCGGTGACGCCGGAGATCGGGTCGTCGAACGCCTCGGGCCCGTACCCGAACATCAGCAGTCGTGCGCCGGGGGCGGCACGCTTCGTGAGGCCGGCGGCGTAGGCGTCGCGGCGGTGCGGTGGAATCCCGCAGTAGCAACTCAGGTCGAAGAACAGGTCGTACGGGCCGGGCACGCCCACCTCGTCGAGCCGGGTGGCGTCCCCGCACAGCACCGTGACGTCCGCTCCGGCCGCGGCGGCCTTCTCCCTCGCCTGCCGGACCGCGCGGTCGACCAGGTCGACGGCCGCCACCCGCCAGCCGTGCCGGGCCAGGTACACCGCGTTGGTCCCGGTGCCGCAGCCGAGTTCGAGGACCTGGCCCGGCATCAGCGCGCCGGGCCCCTCTACCAGGGCCACGAGTTCGGGCGGCGTGATGCCGCTGTCCCACGGAGGCTTGCCGTCCCGGTAGAAGTCCTCCAACGCGCGGCGCACAGCGGCCTCTTGGTCGAGCTCCGCAGCGGTCCGAGTCTCCCTCATCGCTACGCCTCCAAGAATTTAGAGTCTATCTCTAGTGACTAACTCTAGAGATAGACTCCCGGCATGGATGAGGTCAAGGGTTCCGACGGACAGAACGCCAAGCGCCCCGACAAGCGGGCCGAGCGCTCGCGGCGTACCCGCGAGAAGATCGTCGCGGCGGCGCGGGACCTGTTCGTCGCGCAGGGGTACGGCGCGACAAGCCTTCAGGAGGTTGCGGATCGCGCGGGCGTGGCCGTTCAGACCGTGTACTTCGTGTTCCGGAATAAGCGCGCGCTGTTCAAGGACGTCGTCGACACGTCCGTCGCGGGCGACGTCGAGCCGGTCGCCACGATGGACCGCGACTGGTTCCGCGCCGCGTGCGCCGAGCCCACCGCGGCCGGACAACTGCGCCTTCACGTGCGGGGCGTGCGCGACATCCTCGGCCGTGTCGCCCCGATCATGCCGCTGATCGCGGCTGCCGCGGCCACGGACCCGGAGATCGCCGCGCAGTGGCCCGCCGGCCCCGACCCGCGCTACACCGTCCAGCACACCGCAGCGAAGGCACTGACTTCCAAGCCCGATGCCCGCCGGGACGTCGACACCGCCCGCGCCGCCGACCTGCTGTACGGGCTGCTCAGCCCGGAGCTGTACCTGATCCTTGTCCGCGACCGGGGCTGGTCCCCCGACGCCTGGGAGGAGTGGGCTTGCGCGGCCCTGACTGCCCACCTCTGCACCGACCACGAGCAGGCCACCGACCCTTCGGCGACAGACGCCGAAGCAAAGTCCGCGGCCGGCTACGGCCGCGGAAAGTGACCGGGAAGCTCACTCCGCTGCAGGCTCACGCCCTCCAGGCACGCGCAGACACCGGTGAGGTCGACCGTCCGTCCGCGACTTCGGGCGCCGGGCCCCGCACCCAGCCGCCCGGGAAAACCGCCCGAGCAGCGGGACGTAGCTGACGACTGGCGCGATCGTTCCGCCAAGTCCGAGGAGCCCGTCCTGTACGTGTCGACGGCACGTGCTGTTCGGCTTGCCGTGCCGGGAGCCGCTGGTCACGACCTGCCGACCCATGAGTCGAGTTTCGCGAAGACGAGCGTCAGACCGCCACCGCCCGCCGCGAAGAGGGCGAACGCCGCGAACGCGACCTGCTGGTCCTCCTTGCGCAGGGCTTCGTACTCGCTCCTGGCGATCTCGATCCGCTCGCGTCGGGGGTCGGAGGTGTCGATCGCGAAGTACCGGCCCCGGACGGAGTCTGCCCCCTGGAGGGAAGAGTCGTCGGCTCCGGCGCCGACGAGCAGCGCGGCTCCGGCCAGGCCCACGCCCACGAGGAGCCCCTGGACTCGGCGGGGCAGGGAGCGCAGAGCACGCCACTGCCTTTCCTTGCTCCTCGCGAAGCGCATGTCTCGGAGTCCGACGGCGATACTGCGGACGATCGTCGCCACATGGAGTGGTACGAGCAGGGCGATGCCTGTCCCGAGCAGCAGCCACTCGTCGGCGAACGGGGGCAGCAAAGGGAAGGCGGCGAGGGACGCGGCGAGAAGCCCCGCGAGGGAAAGGGCGAGTTGCGCCCCTGCGTGGATCTTGAAGCTGGTTCTCACCGTGTCCCCCATCGCCCTTGTCCTAGTCAGTGATCTCGACCGGCGTGCTCGAGACCGCCGGAGCCGGAGCGGTCTCGGGTGCCGGCTTCTTCCGCGTGATGCCCTGGAGAAGCGAGGCGAGGTCGACACCGGTGGTGGAGGAGAGGAGTTCCATGCCCTGCGCGACGTTGTTGGCGACCGTACGGGACAACTGGTTCGCGCCGTCGGTGGAGATGACGGTCATCTTGTCGACGGCCGACAGCGGCTCGGACGCCTTGGCAACGACCTGCGGCAGGACCTCGACGAGCATCTGCAGGACGGCGGCGTCGCCGTACTGGGCGAAGGCGTCGGCCTTCTTCACCATGGCCTCGGCCTCGGCGGAGCCCCTGGCGGCGATGGCGGCGGCGTGGGCCTCGCCCTCGATGCGTACGGCGTCGGCGAGCGCCGCGCGCTGCGCCTTCTCGCCCTCACCGGTCAGGCGGGCCCGCTCCGCGTCCGCTTCGGCCTCCTTGACCAGCGCGATACGGCGGGCCTCGGCCTCCTGTTCGGACTGGTAGCGGGCGGCGTCGGCGGGCTTGCGGACCTGGGTGTCGAGCTGACGGTCGGTCAGCGCGGCCTGTCGCTCGGCGACCTTCTCCTGCTCGGCGAGGATCTGCTGCTGGCGGTCGGCTTCGGCGAGCGGACCGGCGGCGTTGGCCTGGGCAGCGGCCTCGTCGGTCTGGGCCTTGATCTCGGCCTGCTTCAGGTACAGGGTCCGCTGGGCGATCGCGATCTCCTCCTCCGCCTTGAGCCGGGCCTGTTCGGCGGCGCGCCGGGCGACGGCCTCGGCGATGTCCGCCTCCTGCTTGGCGCGGGCGGCCTCGGGGCGGCCCAGGTCCTCCAGGTAGGAGCCCTCGGTGGTGATGTCCTGGATCTGGAAGGCGTCCAGGACCAGGCCCTGGCCGGAGAGGCTGGCCTCGGCCTCCTCGGCGACCTGACCGGCGAACGCGGCCCGGTCGCGGATGATGTCCTCCACCGACATCCGGCCCACGATCGAGCGGAGCGCGCCGGACAGCACCTCCTGGGTGAAGCCGACGATCCCGTCCTGCTGCATCAGGAACCGCTGCGCGGCGGCCCGGATCGAGTCCTCGGTCCCGCCGACCTTGACGATGGCGACGCCCTCCAGATTCGCCTTCACTCCGCGCAGTGTGACCGCGCCGCGCACCGCGACCGGAATGTGCCGGCTGGACAGGTCGAGCGTGAACTTCTGCTGCACGAAGGGCACGACGAAGACACCACCGCCGACCACGACCTTCTGGCCGCTGTTGTCGGTGAACACCCGACCAGTGGCAGGGTCGGTGGCCTGCTTCCCCCTGCGGCCGGTGATGATGAACGCCTCGCTCGGCCCGGCGACCTTGTAGCGGGTGACGACGACGAGGGCGAGCAGGACGACGAGTACGACGATGCCCACCACAGCGGTGAGGACAGGGCTCATGAAACGTTCCCCTTGGTTCGAGCCGGGTTGAGTGGACTGAATGCGGCGGGGTCAGCGTTCGACCGGGCGGACGACGACAGACGTCGCCGACAGGACGGACTCCACCCAGACCTCCGTGCCGCGCGGGACGGGTACGGCGGATTTCGCCGCGTACTTCACCGGTTGGCCGGCGAGATACAGCAGCACCTCGCCGTACGCGTCCGCCGGGATCGCCGTCACCACCGATCCCGACGTGCCCGTCAGGTCCTCGCCCCTCGGTGCGGGCGTGGCCGCGTCGCGCATCAGCACCCGGCTGAACCTCCAGGTCAGCCAAGCTGCGACAACCCCCGTGGCCACGCCCGCACCGGTGGCGGCCCCCGCCCCCAGGCCGGTGGTGCCGAGTGTGATCGCGCCGCTGAACCCCAGCATCGACACGAACCCGGCGATCACCGGCAACGACAGAAACCCGTCCAGGCCGCCCCCGATGCCATCGAGCGCCCCCTCCAGCACCCCGTCGAAGACCAGGGACAGGATCAGCAGCACCAGCCCTCCGATGCCGAGACCGAGAAACCAGACCATGTCCCGCTCCTTCGGCTGCTGGGCGCTTCCGCCGTCTGCGGCATCGTCGCATCGCCTCGTACTGGAGTTCACTGCCGGTCTTCGGCAATGTTTACGCGTTCTTGATGCCGTTCTCATGCTTGCCTCACGCCGGCCGTACGCGGCCGATGTGCGAGGTCGCAGGGCGTCGTCAGGTCCGCCTGGTCGGCCAGTCGAGCAGCCGCGCGCCGATGACCGCGGTGTGGAGCGTGTAGCGGTGCATGGGATCGTTCGGGTTGAGGTCGGTGAGGGTGTGGATGCGTGCGAGACGGTAGGTGAGGGCTCGTACGCTCAACGACAGCCGTCGTGCGGCATCGGTGGCGACACAGCCGGCGTCGAAGTAGGCGATGAGCGTGTGGATGAGTGGGTGTGGGCCGCCACGTGCCTCCTTCAGGGGGCCGAGCGTGCTGTCCACCAGGTCCACCAGGGCCTGCCGGTCGCGGGCCAGGACAGGGAATACCAACAGGTCGGCGGCACGCAGAAGCGGCTCCTCGAAGCCCATGCGGCGGGCGATGTCGAGTGCGTTGAGCGCCTCTTCGTAGCTGTGGCCGATGCCGCCCGCGCCCGGGCGGGGCCGCCCGATCGCGACCTTACCGCCGTCGGTGGCCGCGTGTGCTCGCTTGGCGAAGTGGACGAGTACGTCGTCCTGGTCGGCCGGCGCGATGCACACCATGCGGCCGTCCTTGGTGGTGAACAGGATGCGGCGTCTTTCGAACCGGGCGAACAGGCCCGCCTCCACCTCCCTGGGCACGGGGTCGGCTTCGTCGTACGTCGCAGGTCCTTCGGCGACCGCGACCGCGTGCGAGCGGGACAGACGCAGCCCGAACCGCTCCGAGCGAGCAGAGAGATGCCCCGCGTCTCCGCGGCCGTGGAGGAGGTCGTCGATGAACTCGCGCCGAGCGGCCTCCTCTCTGCGTACGACGAGCCGCTGGGCTTGTTCGTACCCTTCGGCGAAGGCGTCGATGGCCTGCTCGACGGCGCTGAGAACGCTGTCCAAGTCGGTTGACGTGGGTCGGTCGACGCGGCTGGCCGCGAGATGGCCGCGGACCAGGGCGCGCCATCCTTGCCCGGCTTCGGCGGCCTGTGCGCCCAGCGCACGGCGTGATTCCACCTCGGCGCGCGTGAGGCGGCGACCGGTCCTCGACGCCTCGGCGATGATCTGGCTGTAGCCCTCCAAGAAGCTCGTCGGCGTTGATTGCTGCATCGGTTGGCGTCCCCCTGGTTCTTGATGAAGTGACAGTATTCTTCGTGGTCCTGTGCTTGCCGGCCCTGCCCGCGCGACCGGGCGCCGGCCCGGGTGGCTTCCGCTGCCGTACGCCGCGCCCGCCCCGCTCCTCACCTGCAGGTGTGGGCAGGGTCGGTACGCTCCGCCACGGGCATGGAGACCTGCGCCAGGCGCGTGGGGCGGCGGCGAGTGAGACGGCGGGCGAGGGGTTCGGTCCAGCGGGCGGCGAGCGGGCCGACGATGACGAGGATCAGGACGTAGGCGGTGGCGAGCGGGCCGATGCGGGGCTCGACACCGACGGCGAGGCCGGCGATGACGATGGAGAACTCGCCGCGGGCGACGAGGGTTCCTCCGGCGCGCCAGCGGCCCGCGGTCCTGATTCCCGCGCGGCGTGCCGAGTACCAGCCAGTGGCGATCTTCGTCAGTGCGGTCACGACCGCGAGGATCAGGGCGGGGACGAGGACGGGCGGGATGTCCGCGGGGTCCGTGGACAGGCCGAAGAAGACGAAGAAGACGGCGGCGAACAGGTCGCGGAGCGGGCTCAGCAGGGTGCTGGCCCCTTCGGCGACCTCGCCGGACAGGGCGATGCCGACGAGGAAGGCGCCAACGGCCGCGGAGACCTGGAGTTCCTGGGCGATGCCCGCGACCAGGACGGTCAGGCCGAGGACGACGAGGAGGAGCATTTCGGCGTTGTCGGAGTAGACCGCGCGGCTGATGAGGCGTCCGTGGCGCAGAGCGAGATAGAGGACGGCACCGACGGTGCCGAGCGAGATCAGCAGGGTGAGGGCGCCGCCCGCGAGGCTCACGCCTGCGAGCAGAGCGGTGAGGATGGGCAGATAGAGCGCCATGGCCAGGTCTTCGATGACCAGGATGCCGAGGACGACCGGGGTTTCGCGGTTTCCGAGACGCCCGAAGTCCCCGAGGTCCTTGGCGATGACGCCGGAGGAGGAGATCCAGGTGACGCCGGCCAGAGCGACGGCCGCGACGGGTCCCCAGCCCAGGATGAGTGCGGCGGCCGCGCCGGGCGCGGCGTTGAGGACGAAGTCGACGGCGCCGGAGGGGTACTGCGTCTTGAGGCTGGTGACGAGTTCGGAGGCGCTGTACTCCAGGCCGAGCAGGAGCAGGAGGAGGATGACCCCGATCTCGGCGCCGGTGGCGGTGAACTCCTCGCTCGCGGTGAGCGGGAGTATGCCGCCGTGGCCGAAGGCGAGTCCGGCGAGCAGGTAGAGGGGTATGGGGGAGAAGCCCACGCGTCCTGCGAGTCGTCCGAGGAGTCCCAGGGCGAGGATGATCGCTCCGAGCTCGATGAGCATGACTGTGGTGTTGTGCACGGGCCTCTGTCCTCCGGTGATGAGTTCGGCGACGGTGTCTACGCCTTACGCGGCTGCCGCCGACGACGAGGGTGTCGCCGGTCGCGAAGCGGGAGTCGGGTGTGGCGAGGGGAACGCCGCGGCGCGGCGCAGGACGGCGACGATGGATGCCCCGGTGCGCGTGCGCGCCGGGACGGATCCGAGCGGGCGCCCGGCATACGGCGATCGCTCGGTGACCAGGTCGATCTCGATGCGGTGGTGCAGGCGGGCGACGGGGGTGCGGGTGAGCAGCTGGGCCGGCGCGGTCGCCTCGCGCGGGGTGAGGGGAACGGAGTCCTCGCAGGTGTCGTCGCCATCGAGGGCGCGGAACGCAAGGGTGCGCCGGCCGTCCTGATGGGTGACGACGGACAGGTGGCGGCCGGCTTCGACGGGGAGGTCGTAGCGGGCGCCGACCCTGGGCAGGGCGGCCTTGCCGGCGTGAGCGGTGAGCTCCATAGCGTGCTCCAGTACGGAAGCGTGAGGGACGTGCTGGTGACGGTTCGGCGGTTCGGGCCGGTGTCGATGGGCGTGGGGGCCGGTGTGCCGGCCCGACGGAAGTCGTCGGTGTGCTCAGCGACGCAGGGCGAGACCAGTGGCCTTCGTACGGACCTCGAGGCGCACGGGCCGTCAGGTACGGGGCCCTGGAAGTACGCGCATCGGGAATACGGATGCGTCAGAGGCGCTTGTCGCCGGAGCCGCTGCCGTTGGTATCAGGCACGCCGCCGCGAGGGGCGTTGTCGACGCGGACCGTCCGGAGGGCGCGGGCGGAGGAGCAGCGGTGACCCAGGTGGGCGAGGGGCAGGTCCGAGGCGTTGAAGCGTCGTCGCACGTCGTCCCCCCGTTCCGTTGACAGCCCGCAAAGATGAGCGCCTATGCGCTCAACAGAGCGTAATGGCTTGGTAAAGGATTCTAGCGTAGGAGATAAGGGGTGATCTTTGTTAAACGGCGAACAGGGTGCAAATCTCCCGGGATTTGGGAGCCGATGGCGCGATGTGCCCGTGCGAACCGGCCATCAGCAGGATGACACCGATCTCGGCGCCGAGCGCGACGAACTCCTCGCTGGTGCCAGGGGCAGCGGACCGCCTTCTCCGAGGGCGAGGCCGGCCAGGAGGAATCGAGGACGGTCGCTCTCGGTCAAGGATGGTGGCGGCGCCTTCGGCGCCCTCGCGGGTGCCGAGGGCGATCAAGGTGTCCCCGCCGGCCAGGCGGAAGTCCGGGGCGGGGCGACGGCGCCGCGCCTGAGCGGCGCGGGATGGCGACGATCGAGGCGCCCGTCTCCGTGCGCAACCTGGTCTCACCCAGCACTCGCCCGTTCCAGTGCGACGCCGGAGAGAGCTCTATTCGCTCCGCCACCAGCCCAAGGTCGGTCGTGTACAGCAGGTTGGGACTTGATGGGCTGCCAACAGCGTGTCGATCAGCGCCTCCGTCTCGCGGCCGCCGCCGGGTCCTGCAGTACCTGAACGGCCGGTTCGACGCCCGCTGACCTCCGCGTCCGCGGATCATGGACGGCAGGGCGGACAGCCCGGCTCGGCGCATACGGACAGCCGTCTCCCAGGGCTACGCCGCCATGCCCTCTCGTGCCCGCAAGCCCGTCCCTCTCCCTCCCCACCCCCTCCTCTGTCTGCCTCCAGATTCCCGC
The DNA here is from genome assembly GCF_040300305.1 of Streptomyces sp. NPDC000410. Taxonomy (NCBI): domain Bacteria; kingdom Bacillati; phylum Actinomycetota; class Actinomycetes; order Kitasatosporales; family Streptomycetaceae; genus Streptomyces; species Streptomyces sp. NPDC000410. Next base: position 10,413 of record NZ_JBEPDM010000045.1, on the reverse strand, counting down.
GCGGACCCGGCTTCACCAGGAACCGTTCTACGGAGAAAACTCCCGTCTACGGAGAAAACTCCCGCCCCGCTCCTGTCGCCAAAGATCCGTGCCGCGGGCGTGCTGCCCGGAGGGCCGATTGGAGACGGCAATGGAGTGGATCGAGACCGTGCGGGCGCTGGCGGAGGAGCCGCTGGTGCGCCTGGTGGTGGGGGAGGGCGTCCGGGGGATCGCCCGGCGTGTGCGACGGGAGGACCTGCCGCGGGACGTGGGCAATACGGCGCTCAGGCGTGATCCACGAGCTGCGCAACACCGCGCTGGCGAGCGCAGTGCGCGCAGCAGAAGAATTGCCCGTCCGCCTGAAGGCCGTGGCCGAGGATGCGGCACTCGCAGTTGCCGCAGCTCGGCGCCAGCTTCTGGGCGGCGCACTCGATGCTGTCGAAGATGTGTACCTCCCCTGCGGCGCGCACCTCGAAAGCCAACTCGTAGTCGTTCTGGCAGACCTCGCATACGGCCATGAATGATCAGCTCCTCGCCATGACAGCGGATGGTGTTGTCCTGTCGTCTCGTGAACGTACCGACCGCGATGCCCTCGCCCAACGCCGCCACGTTCGCCGGAACCGGACCGGCGGACCGGAATCACTCAGGTGGGCTGCCGGGAGCTACCCGGCGGTGCGCCTGATGATCCGGTCTGGGCGCCAATTGTCGGCGTACACGTGAACGTGCCCAGTCACGAGGCGCTTTTGGGCGAGAAAGCCGGACCGCTGCAAGCCCTGCCACCCGGGCCGCGGCCGCCGGCATCCAGGTCGGACGCCGTCCGCTGTCCGTCCATGACGAGCTGACCGGCACCCGCCCCTTCACCACCGCTCCCACGGCCGCGCAACGTGAAGGACCTGGCCACTCTGTCGTTCGTCGAGGCCAAGGCGAACGCCGCTCTGCTCGGGCCGCCCGGGGTCGGTAGGACACACAGCGCCGTCGCCCTTGCAGTCCCGGCCTGTCGGGCCGGCTACTCGACCTACTTCACCAGCCTCGACGACATGGTCCGCAACCTCACGGCAGCCGAATCCGCAGGGCGCCTGACCAGCAAGTTCGGCACCTACCTCCGCCCGTAGTCGTCCGGGTGGACAAGATCGTCCTTGCGATCCAGTAGAGCGGCGTCCCATCCGACTCAGCGTTCCCGCCCGAGCTGCAGGACCTCACCCGCCTGTTCGTTGAGAGTGCACAGCGGCAGCTGAACAGCCGCTGATGTGCGGCTGCCGTCGGCACAGGTGGGGCATCCCGGCCGGCCCTTGCCCGACGTGCTGCCCGCGCCGGACGCGATCCTCGTTTGCCCCGCTCACCAACAAGGGGGCCAGCCACGGTGAGCCCCAAAGGGGCAGTGGGGTGATCTTGGAGGTGGGTGAGGTGAACGCGGCGCTTGTGCGGGTGGCCGCCCAGGCCGCAGCAATGCTGCCCCCCAGGGAGCCCTCGGGCACCACGTTGCCCAAGGGCTCCCTTCGGCATACCTGAGGAAGGAATCGCCCCATGACCATCACCCCACACCCCGCCCTCATCAGGGACGACGCCACGGAACAGGCGCGGTCTGTGCCGACAGGGCCGGCGCATCGTGCACTGGAGTCCCGGCCTTGGGGGCCAACGGCTGCCCCGATGGCCCCCTGGGCCGGATTAGGCACGGCGCATCCAACTCCCGCCATCCGCGGTCGGGTCGGAAGCTGATCTCAGTGGGTCGGGCGCTGCGGGGCACTTGCCACCCCTGACTCCCGGCCACTCAGCGCGGCGTCCAGAGTCTCCTGGGCCATGCGCATCGCTTCGGCGTACTTCGGCTCGGACATACGCTCCCAGGCCCGGTCCGGTGCGACGTCCTCTACCCGGCTCATCACCCACCAGATGTTGCCGAACGGATCCCGCACCCGGCCGCCGCGATCCCCCCACGCGCTGTCAGTGGTCTCGGTGATCACCTGCGCCCCGTGCATGACCGCGGCCGCCATGGCGGCGTCCGCGTCCGGGACGTAAACCCGCAGAAGCGAGGGCATCACCGGCCAGTCGGGCCGTCGGTCGAAGGCCAGCACGACCGTGTCGCCGACGCGGATCTCGCCGTGCCCGATGGTGCCGTCCTCGACCGGCACCCGTGCAAGTTCCTCGCCGTCGAACGCGGCGGTGATGAAGTCGAGCAGTGCGCCGGTGTCGTCGGTGACCACCCACGGTGCAACGCTGGTGTAGCCCTCGGGTGCAGTGTGACTCATCGGTCTCGTCCCCTCGTCTGGTCCTTCGCGATGTGACGACCCTAGGACCCAATTAGGACAATTGCGGACCTAGATCACGCACGAGACCAGCACCACCCTCATCAGCGCCCTGGTCGTAGCCCACTTCTCTCTCGAGCCTCGCGCAGAGGATGGAAAGGCTCACTGATCCCAGAGGGCGCCACTGCCCTCCGGGGCTTGTTTCCAGCTCTAGTGCGCTACTCGGCCAGTCTGGCAAGTAGCGGGTTCTGGCCGCGCTTCGGCATAGGCTCCGCCTGCCGCCGGCTCCGAGTCCCTCCCGCGACAGAGCCCCGCGCCGCTCAGGCGGTTTCGCGGCGGCTGCCGGACGTGGACGAGGCCGTCGCTCTGGCGTAGTCGTCACGGAAGCGCGGTCAGAACTGCTTTCAAGAATCCTCATGAGCGTCGATGCTCTGGATCGTGAGGTGATGCAGGACGTCGTGCGTCGTACTGGAGGGGGTCGCCGGTGTCGATGCCGGGCAGAGGGCGGATCCTGCTCTGCGTGCAGGTGAGGAGCTGGTCCCAGGCGAGGGCGGCTGGGCTCGGCTGGGCTATGACGTGGTTCCAGTTGGCGGCGAGGAGCCCGAACGCGGTCCGGACGCGGCTTGGGCGGCTTCGGGGGCGAGGCGCGCTCGGCGTTCCGCCGACTGCCAGGCACTGCCGCTGGGTTCGACGTATCACGCGGGTGCCCCACTGGCCGGCATCTCCGCATCTCCGCGCCGTGGATGCCACCGCCGGTAGAGTCGGCCCGAAGGAAGCGCTGATCTGGGGGACTCATGGCGGCAGCGGATGCACCACCCATCGTCTTCGTGCACGGGACGCGGTTCAGCGCGGGACAGTGGAGCCCGCAGCTTGCCGCACTCCAAGGGGACTTCCGGGTAGCCGCTGTTGACCTACCAGGCCACGGCGCCCGCTCTGCTCAACCCTGGAGCCTGAACGCGGCGACAGAGATCATCGCTTCCGCGGTCGACTCGCTCGACCGCGGGCCGGCTCTGGTCGTCGGGCATTCGCTCGGCGGATACGCCTCGCTGGAGTTCGCGCGGCGCTGCCCGGAGCAGCTGCGGGGGCTGGTCCTTGCGGGGGCCAGCGCTTCCACTCGTGGCCCGTGGGCAGCCCCGTATCGGTGGGTGGCCGGGCTCGTCCCTCGTATACCGGCGGACCGGCTGGCCCGGTGGAACGACCGGTTGTTGCGCCGGCTCTATCCTCCCGAGGTGGTGGAGGCGACCATCCGCTCCGGCTATGCCTTCCACACCCTGCCGGCCGCCTGGGGTGAGGTGATGGGCCGCTTTGACGCGGGCGCGATGCGTCATGTGGCGGCTCCCGTGCTCATCCTGAACGGCGAGAAGGACACCGTCTTCCGGTCCGGAGAGAGGGACTTCGCCCGCGCGCATCCGAATGCCCGCGTCGAATTGATCCCGCGGGCGAGACATCTCGCGAACTTCGACGATCCAGATGCCTTCACCGATGCCGTCCGCCGCTTCGCCCGGCAGGTACCTGTTCGCAGCTGAGCGCGCCAGAGCCGGGTCCACCGGGGCTGTTCGGGCGCAGGTGCCGAGGGTGGGCCGACCGGTCCTGGAGTGTGCGGGCCGCGTCTGCCTGTCAAAGACGCCTGACGGCGTCGCTACCGCGACCCGATCTTGTGTCACCAGCGCCGGAAGCGCCGGCCCTCATGAGCGGGGCAGCCTCCAAAGGAAACGACGTCTTGCTCCAGCGCCGGTGGCTTCTTCCCGTTGAGAGCACCTGCCTGGCGACGCCGGCTCGCACAGCTGGGTGCCGCTGGAAGACCACGACCCGTCCCTGCAGGGGAAGGCCTCGATCCAGGGTGGTCCGTCCGTTGCCCAGCCCACTCGGCTCCGCTTCGGCCGGGACCGGAGCTGCACGTTTTCACCTGCCCGGCCGACCCCGCACACCCGCCCCAATGGGTGCTCTCCTCACCTCGCGCTTTCACGAAGCGGTATGTCCGGCACGTGATGAGGGACGTGGGAAGTGCCTCTGAACGGAGAGAATGGAGATTGCTGAGGTTCTGTTTCCCGTACGAGCCGGAGACACTTTTCAGGTGAAGCGGTGTAGCGCCCCGGCAGCTGCTCGCCATCCTCGACGCCGAAGCCACGGCTCTGTGTACACGGTGGGCCGGAACAACGCCCTGGCCGAACTCCACTCATCGCTCATACGATCCCGGCATGACGAATACGGCGTGGCGCGTCGCTCTCGGCGTGGTGGCTTCCAGCGCGTTCTTCTGGGCAGTCGCAGGAGCCGTTGACCTGGGACTGGAGCGAACCCGTAAGGGCTACGCCCTCCCTGACGGCGGAGGTTGGTACACGCTTGCCCTGTTTACCGGATTCGTCGTCGCCTACTTCAGCGTGGCCTCCCTCACCGATACGACCGCCGGTCGGCACGTGGCGCTGGTCCCGGCGGCGGGTGCCTGCTTCGGTGTCGTCTCGTGCCTGCTCATGGGCCAGCAGACGCGGCACTGGGTCGCCGCCGTCGTCATGGCACTGATCGGATCTGCCCTGCCGCTCATTGTTCACCTACGGAATCGCACGCGGCGTGCCCGCCTCGCTGCAGACGCACCGGCCTGACCTCCCGCTATCGCGTAGGCGGGAGTCCGAGGTGTGATCGGAATCGCGCAGAGTGCTCCTGACCAGCAACGATGGGGCTTGTCCATGGTCCAGGTCGTCGCGTGGGAAGAAGCACTCCTCAGGTGAAGAAGCGCATTGGATTCTGTCCGCGTGACCGGGTCGAGGGCGGCGGCCGGGCAGTGGTCTCCCAGGCCGGGGGCGTTCGGCTGGTCGAGATCATTCGTAAGACCGGGCTGGACACGTCGACATCGCGCGCGCTTGCGCCGTGGCGGAAGGATCGGGCGGTGCACGATCCGGGCAAGGTTCTGCTGGACGTTGCCCTCGCGGCTGCCGTCGGCGGGGACGACCGAGCCGGCCGTGTTCGGGACGGTGGCCTCCGATCCGACCGTCTCGGGGCCCATCGAACAGCCTTGCCGCGGCCTGACGGAAGGCCCTGACCGCGATCCGGTCCGCACGGGCCAAAGTCCGCGAACACGTCTGGAAGCCGGCCGGTACCTCGTCGCCGGATGCTTCAGGCCAGGTGGCCGTGGACCTGGACGGAGTGCCTGTGCTGGCCCACTCCGACAAGCAAGACGCCGCCGCGACCTGGAAGAAGACTTACGGACACCACCCGGTTGGGCTTCGTCGACCACGGAAGCGGTGGCGGCGGGGAGCCGGTAGCAGGCCTACTCAGGCCCGGCAACGCGGGCAGCAACACCGCCGCCGACCACATCACCACGGCTCGACTCGCCCTGGCCCAACTGCCGAAGGAGTACCGGCGCGGGCGCCGGACGCTGATTCGCACCGATTCCGGCGGCGGCATCCACGAGTTCGTGGCCTGGCTCGCCCAGCGCGGCCGATGGCTGTCGTACTCGGTCGGCATGACCATCACCGACGCCATCCACCAGGCAGTACTGAAGGTCCCGCCCGCCGCATGGACGGTGGCGGTCCAGCCGGACGGCGAGATCAGCGACGGTGCCTGGGTCGCCGAACGGTCCGGCGACCGCCTGAAGGGCTGGCCGCAGGGAATCAGGCTGATCGTCCGCAAGGAACTACCCCACCCCGGCGCACAGTTGCGCTTCACCGACACCGACACCGACACCGACACCGATGGCTTGCGGCTCACCGCCTTCGCCACCAACACCAACGGCATCCCGATCGCCGCACTCGAACTGCGGCATCGCCAGCGCGCGAGGGCCGAGGGCCGAGGACCGCATCCGCGCCGCCCGCACCACCGGCCTGCGCAACCTGCCCCTGCACGACACCGCGCAGAACCAGACCTGGGTCCCCACCGGCGCTCGGGCCAGCGGAGCGCCATTTGCAGCAAGTCCGAATCTCACGCAGTAGAGCCCGCCACTCCGCGCGCTGGTGAGCCTACTGGTTGGGGGAGTTGCTTCTTTACCCGCGAAATGCTTGGCATGAAGGGTGAGACGCCGTCCTCGATGTTCCTAGGGGCCGACTCCATGGCCTTGACCATGTATCGCGGCGAGGTGTCATCAGTCTGTCCGTCGAGGAGGCGGACCCGTACCTGTCGTGCGTCGTGCGGGTTGTGGTGGACTTCCCACTTTCCGCGGCGGGCGTGTACGCCGGAGGGCTGTCTGGCTGTCCTCGTAGCGGGTCGAGGATGGCGTGGCGGATCCCGCGCCTCCCGCCCGGCCGCAGCACCGCGGCCAGGATGCTTCGGGTGGCGACATCCAGCGCGATGATCAACTCGGGCCGGCCCGCCACGCCGTGGTCGGATACGGCCATGATGTCCAGGCGCGTCGTATCCAGCATGACGTGCTCCCCGGCCCGCCCCGCCATGGTCGGGGCGAAGGACGGGGCCGGGTGCGTGGGCGCCGTCTCCGGCAAGAGGGAGCTGAAATCGACCGCGACTTCGGGGATTTTCACGAGCCGGCTCTTCGACCACAGGTCGGCAACCTCTGGGGACGCGAGGACGCCGTGGAGGGCCTGCTCGATCTCGTACAGCACCGTGCCGCGCACCGGCTGCCCAGCCTCGCCCGCCGGAGCAGCAGCCGTACGAGCGCGAGCGGTGACACGCTGGTGCTGCTGCCTGCTCGCCACCCGCAACTGTTCGGCATCGAGCGTCCGATGAGGCCTGCCGCAGCGTCTGTCCCAACGCCAGGAACCGCTCCGCCTCCTGCCGCCGCTCACGCGCCAAGAGATTGGCCGCCCGCGCCGCGAGCGTCGGGCGACGCAACGCCGCGATCGCCTTCGCCGCCGCCGCGTCCTTCGCCTTGCGCGCCTCGGCGACGTACGCGCCCCGGGCCGGCACGAACTCGACCGGCTTCAGCACGTACAGCTCCTCGGCGACCTGCTCGACATACGCCGTTCACGCCGTCCACTGTGCGCTACCCGCACTCAGTGCGGCCAAGAGCCGTTCCACAGCCTGTGCCAGGGCGGACTCGCAGTGCCGGCGGGTTCACCCGCGTACAGCAGAGGGGCAGGGCCCGCCCGGTCGCCCGCCGTTCGACATGAGAGGGACCCCGCTCACATCGATCGTGATGGACCGCTCTGCCGGCGCCCACTATCTGCGGGAGCTGCGCGCGGTCCCGCTCACGTGCTCTCGTCGCCGGTGGCGAGGATGGTGCGGCCGGCGGCGAAGAGCCGTGCGCAGCGTTGCGCCATGGCTTCAGGCGACTGGTCGGGGTGGTTGACCCACCAGCGGACCAGGGCGGTGCACAGGCCGCGCCAGGCGTATTTGAGGGCGTCGGCGTCAAGCGGGTCGCTGGAGCCGACCGCGTGGAGGAGGTCAGCGGTGCCGGTCGCGGCGAGGTCGTCGATGGCGCCGCGGTAGTACGCCGCGCGTCGGCCGGCCTCGCTGTCGGACGGCAGCGTGGCGTCGTAGAGGACGAACCACGCCTCCCGCTGCCCGTCCAGGGCGGTGAACAGGGCGTGCAACACACGCAGAGAGGTGGGCGGCGCGCTGGAGGCGTGTTCGGCCATCGCGGCGCGGATGGCGTCCAGCAACTGGTCGCCGACCCGGTTCAGACAGGCGAGGTAGAGGTCTTGCTTGCTGCCGAAGTAATGGTGCAGCAGTGGCTTGGTGACGCCCACACGGGCGGCGATGGCGGCCACGGTGGTGGCCTCGTAGCCGTGGCTGCCGAACTCTTCGGTGGCCGCGGCCAGGACCTGTCGTTCGCGCGCGGCCCTGGGCACGCCCTTGGTGCCGGCCCTGGAGGGGAGCGTTGTCATGGACCCGATATTACCCTAAGGTAAATTTCTGTTGGGTAAATTCCCTGGACCTCGCTGGGAGCACGCGCATGCCTGCCACTCCGTCCGACCCCGGCACCTCCCGCACCCGCTCCTGGTGGGGCTGGGGCTACGCCGACGCCCATCCCGACGACGCCGAATGCGCGGCCATGGGCGCGCTGCTGCCGGGCACCCTGGCCCGCCCGTTGCCGATACCCCGGATCGCCGACCTGCCCATCGCCCGTCCTGGTGTGGCGCCCCCGCCCGCACTGGCCCACCTGGTCACCGCCGATCACGAAGCGCGCGCCGCCCACGCCATGGGCAAGGCCTACCGCGACGTCATCCGGGCCCTGCGTGGCCGGCCCGGACGGATACCCGACCTGGTCGCCCGACCGACCGACGACCAAGAGGTGGCCGATCTGCTGGACTGGGCCGGCGGGCACAACGTGGCCGTCATCCCCTTTGGAGGCGGCTCCTCGGTGGTCGGCGGTGTGGAGTACCGCGGCGACGCCCACCGCGCCGTGCTGTCGCTGGACCTCACCTCGATGGACCGGGTTCTGGAGATCGACGCCGACAGCCGCTCGGCCCACATCCAGGCCGGCGCGCTCGGCCCCGTACTGGAAGAGCAGTTGCGGCCCCGCGGCCTCACCCTGCGCCACTTCCCGCAGAGCTTCGAGTTCTCCACCCTCGGCGGCTGGCTGGCAACCCGGGCCGGAGGCCATTACGCCACCGTCCACACCCACATCGACGACTTCGTGCAGTCCCTGCGACTGGTGACGCCCGCCGGAGCGGGCACGTCCTGGCGGCTGCCCGCTTCCGGCGCTGGGCCGTCGCCCGACCGTCTGTTCCTCGGCTCCGAGGGCGCGCTCGGCGTCATCACCGAGGCGTGGATGCGCCTGCGGGAGCGCCCCCGGCACAAGGCCTCGGCGTCCGTGGCCTTCGCCGACTTCCAGCAGGCGCTGGACGCGGTGCGTGCCATCGCCCAATCCGACCTCTCCCCAGCCAACTGCCGCCTGCTCGATTCCGGCGAGGCCGCGCTGTCCGGCGCCTCTCACGACGGCTCCGCGGTCCTGGTCCTGGGCTTCGAATCCGCCACCGCCCCCGTCGACGACCGCCTCACGAGCGCCCTGGACGTGGCCCGCGCCCACGGCGGCCGAGGCGGGGCGCCGACGACGGACCGCGACGCCCCCGCCGACGCGGCCGTGAACGCCTGGCGCTCGGCGTTCCTGCGCATGCCCTACCTGCGCGACGGCCTGGCTCGCATGGGCGCCGTCGTCGAGACGTTCGAGACCGCCGCCACCTGGGACAAGATCCCCGCCCTGATCGACGCCGTCCGCACCCAGGTCGGCACCGCCGCCCTGAAGGCCACCGGATATCCGGCCACCATCAACTGCCGCCTGACCCACGTCTATCCTGACGGCGCCGCCCCCTACTTCACCGTGGCCGTCGCCGGCCGACCCGGCGACGAGGTCGAGGTCTGGGACGACATCAAAGCCGCCGCGAGCGACGTACTGCACCGCCACCGCGCGACCATCACCCACCACCACGCCGTCGGCCGCGACCACCGCCCCGGCTACGACCTCCAGCGCCCGGAGCCCTTCGCACTGGCCCTGCGCGCCGCCAAGGACGCCCTGGATCCTCACCGCATCCTCAACCCGGGCGTCCTGATCGACTGACAAAACGGCGGCCGACGGGCGGAAATTGCGTGCCGACCGGCCCGTCCACGGACCCGCCCGTCAGCCAGCCGGCAGCACCGCGGTCCAGTACACGAGCCGTTTACGGGGCCGCTGAGGAGCAGCCGCGTCCGCTGACAGGACCGGTCGGGCTGTGACCCCACAGCCGGGGAGCCGTGCCGACCTGCGAGCGGCGCGGCTCCCTGTCGGGAACGAGGACCTGGGTGCTACGTCCTCCGGTGGAGCCGACGCTCGCCCAGGCCCGGGAGGCCCTCCCCAGCCCCGGCGTCCCGCCCGGCGGGCTCGCGTTCGAGGCCAAGTGGCTCCGCTCGGCGGCGTCGAGCCGCAGGGCCGCCGAGAGTGGCGGTCGACCGGAAGTCCGGGCAACTTCGTTACCTGCCGGACAAGCGGGGCAACGACGAGATGGAGTCGGGGGTGACATTGCGCGCCTACCTCGCCGGCGGCATGCTGCTGTGCCCGATGCCCGGCTGCGGGCCGTTCGGCCGGGTCGTCGCCGGCGGCGCCCGGCGCCATGACTTCGCCCACCCTGCTGAGGCAGGCAACCACGATCATGGGACGGGTCCGGAGAAGCTGGGGCACCTGAGCGCGAAGGATGTCCTGCTGCCTGTTCTCAACGAAGCCAGTCGCTGTCTCACTCAGAAGCCGTATCTCAACCGATCATGGAACGTGTGGCTCGAACAGGCTTCCCGCCCGAGTGATCTTCCCGTTGTACGCGCATGAAGGCAGGGCCTC
>NZ_JBEPDM010000044.1:0-57728 GCF_040300305.1 Streptomyces sp. NPDC000410 | reverse complement strand
CCGTGTCTGATCGCCTCGCACGACCGGGTGCTGCTCGACACGGCCGTCACCGCCGTCGTCGACCTTCACCGGACACCCCCTGGGCCTCACACCGTCAGACCCCGGACCAGCAGATCCAGCAGCGCGCACACGAACAGCGCGATCCCGATGAATCCGTTGACCGTGAAGAACGCCCGGTTCAGCCGGGACAGGTCGTGCGGGGTCACGATCGAGTGCTCGTACAGGAAGGCCACGACGACGATCGCCAGACCGGCCCAGAAGAACGGGCCGGCGTCCGTGGCCAGGGCGTACCAGACGAACAGGGCCGTCGTGACGGCGTGGCAGGCGCGTGCCCCCCACAGCGCCGCCGGGACGCCGAAGCGGGCCGGGACGGACAAGACGCCCTCGGCGCGGTCGGCCGCGACGTCCTGGCAGGCGAAGATCAGGTCGAAGCCGCCGATCCAGACGCCGACGGCGAGGCCGAGGACGACCGCGTCCCAGGACCAGGTGCCGGTGACCGCGAGCCACGCGCCGACCGGGCCGATCGCCTGGGCGAGGCCGAGGATGGCATGCGGGTAGTTCGTGAACCGCTTCCCGTACGGGTAGACGACCATCGGGACCACGGCGAGCGGAGCGAGCGCCAGGCAGAGCGGGTTGAGCAGGGCCGCGGCGCCCAGGAAGAGCACGACGGCGACGCCCGCGCCGGTCCAGGCGGAGCGCACCGACACCGCGCCGGTGACCAGTTCGCGCCCCGCCGTGCGCGGGTTACGGGCGTCGATCTCGCGGTCGATGATGCGGTTGCAGGCCATCGCGAAGGTCCGCAGACCCACCATGGCGACGGTGACGAGCAGCAGCTTCACCCACTGGATGGTCCGGTCCTGCTGGAACATCGCGGTGAGCGAGGCGATGTACGCGAACGGCAGCGCGAAGACCGAGTGCTCGATCATCACCAGCCGCAGGAAGGCCTTCGTCCGGCCCGGGCCCGGTACCGCCGCAGCGGACGCGCTCACAGGCCGTACTCCTTCCAACGGCGGTCGACCAGCGCCGCCGTGTCCGGGTCGGACTCGACCATGTCCGGCCAGCCGCCGTCCCGGGTGTAGCCCTCCTCGGGCAGCTTCTTGGTCGCGTCGATGCCCATCTTGCCGCCCCAGAACTGCTGGTAGGAGGCGTGGTCGAGGTGGTCGACGGGGCCCTCGGTGATCAGGACGTCGCGGGCGTAGTCGACGTTGCCGAGCGCCCGCCACGAGACCTCGTGGTAGTCGTGCACGTCGCAGTCGGCGTCGACGACGACGATCAGCTTCTCCAGCGAGAGCATGTGCGCGCCCCAGATGGCGTTCATGACCTTCTGAGCGTGCTTGGGGTACTTCTTGTCGATCGAGACGATGATGCAGTTGTGGAAGCCGCCCGACTCGGGCAGGTGGTAGTCCACGATGTCCGGCACGATGATCTTCAGCAGCGGCAGAAAGAAGCGCTCCGTGGCGCGGCCCAGCGGACCGTCCTCGGTCGGCGGCCGGCCGACCACGATCGACTGGAGCAGCGGGCGGCGGCGCATCGTGACGCAGTCGATCTTCAGCGCCGGGAAGTCCTCCTGCGGCGTGTAGAAGCCGGTGTGGTCGCCGAACGGGCCCTCCGGCAGCATCTCGCCGGGTTCGAGCCACCCCTCCAGGACGACCTCGGCGTCGGCCGGGACCTGCAGCGGCACGGTCTTGCAGTCGACCATCTCGACCCGCTTGCCCTGCAGGAAGCCGGCGAACAGGTACTCGTCGATGTCCTCGGGCAGCGGCGCGGTGGAGGCGTACGTGACGGCCGGCGGCGCTCCGAAGGCGATGGCGATCGGCAGCTTCTCGCCGCGCCGGGCGGCCACCTGGTAGTGGTTGCGGCTGTCCTTGTGGATCTGCCAGTGCATGCCGATGGTGCGCTTGTCGTGGCGCTGGAGGCGGTACAGCCCGAGGTTGCGGATGCCGGTCTCGGGGTGCTTGGTGTGGGTCAGGCCGAGGTTGAAGAAAGAGCCGCCGTCCTTGGGCCAGGTGAAGAGCGCGGGCAGCCTGTCCAGGTCGACGTCGTCGCCGGTGAGCACGACCTCCTGCACCGGGGCGTTCTCGGACTTCACCTTCTTCGGCGGTACGTGCGTCATGGCGCCGAGCTTGCCGAAGGCCTCGCGCACGCCGATGAAGCCCTTGGGCAGCTCGGGCTTGAGCAGCCCGGCGACCTTCTCGCTGATCTCGTCGTACGACTTCAGCCCCAGCGCCTTCAGCAGGCGCCGGTCGGTGCCGAACACGTTCATCGCCAGCGGCATCGCCGACCCGCGGACGTTCTCGAACAGGAGCGCTGGGCCGCCGGACTTCTGGACCCGGTCGACGATCTCCCCGACCTCCAGGTACGGATCGACTTCGGCCTTGATGCGCTTGAGGTCGCCCTCGCGCTCCAGCGCCCGGAGCAGCGAGCGAAGATCGTCGTAAGCCATGCCGTCCAGTATCGGCCACCCACTAGTCTGGAACGGTCACCGGGGCCCGTCCGCGCCCCGCAACCACTGCTTGGGGGCCCGTTCCACCATGATCAGATATCTCCCCTTCATCCTGATCCTGGCACTGACGATCTACGCCTTCATCGACTGCCTCAACACCCCCGAGGACGAGGTCAAGCACCTCCCCAAGGTGGTCTGGGTGATCATCATCCTGCTCTTCTCGATAGTCGGCCCGATCGTCTGGTTCGCCGCGGGCAAGCTGCGCCACGCCCCGGCAGGCGGCTCGACCCCGTCCGAGTGGCACCGCAACCACAAGACGCGCTGGGTCGCGCCCGACGACAACCCCGAGTTCCTGGACGGGCTGAAGAAGGCGAACGAGAAGGACGAGGAGCTCCTGAAGGACTGGGAGGCGGACCTGCGGCGCCGCGAGGACGAGCTGAAGCGGCGCGAGGGCGACCCCGAGAACGGTGAGGACACGCCTCCGGCCGCGCAGTGAGCACGATGCGGCCATGACGGCCGATGACGGGGCCCGGCCCGGACTTGACGGCGGGGCCGGCGGGAAAGGTATGGATCCATGACGAACCCTGACGTACTCCCGGCGTCCCCCCGCATCCCCGTGATCGACCTGGAGCCGTGGCTCTCCGGGGCCCCGGACGCCCGCGCCCGCACCGCCGCCGCCGTCGACACGGCCCTGCGCACGGCGGGCTTCCTGCTCGTCACCGGCCACGGCGTGGACCCGGCGCTGGGCGGCGAGATCCGGAAGCTGGCGCGCTCCTTCTTCCTGCTCCCGCCGGAGGCCAAGGAGCCGTACGCCGTGAAGGTCGGCGGGCGCGGCTGGCTGGGCCCCGGCGCGGAGGCCAACGGTTACGCGGAAGGGACACGGACGCCGCCCGACCTGAAGGAGTCGCTGTCCTTCGCCGCCGACGACCCGACCGGCGACCCCGCGGTCGACGCGGAGTGGTTCCTGCCGAACGCCTGGCCCGCCGAGGTCCCCGGGCTGAAACCGGCCGTGGAGACGTACCTCCGGCTGATGCGGACCCTCTCGGACCGGCTCCTCGGGCTCCTGGGCGTGGCCCTGGGCGAGCCGGAGGACTTCTTCACCCGGCACACCGGCCATCCGACCTGGGGGTTCAACGTGAACTGGTACCCGGGCCGGGACGTCGTCGGGGAGCCGCGGCCCGGACAGTTCCGGATCGGCCCGCACACCGACTTCGGGACGGTCACCGTCCTCGACCGGCAGTCGGGCCTCGGCGGGCTGCAGGTCTTCACGGACGAGGGCGGCTGGGAGGACGCCCCCCACACGCCGGGGGCGCTGACCGTCAACATCGGGGACCTGATGGCCCGCTGGACGGGCGGGCGCTGGCGCTCGGGCCGGCACCGGGTCCTTCCGCCGCCCGCCGACGCACCGGCCGAGGAGCTGCTGTCGCTCGTGTACTTCTACGAGTGCGATCCGGGCACGGACGTACGGGGCGTCGACTCGCACACGTATCTGCGCGGCCGGCTGGACGCGATCACCGCCGACTGAGGTACTCCTCCCGCAGCTGCCGCCAGCGGTCCGGGGTCCACGCGGACCAGTCGGTGGGCCGCCCGTCGAGCGCGGCGTACAGGTACTCGAAGTGCTGGTGCCAGCCCGCCAGATTGTCCAGGAGCCGCTCGCCGGTCCCGGTGAACTCGTTCGTGAAGCGCAGGACGGTCGCGAACGAGTCGGCGGGCAGCGGCTCCATGTGGAAGCGGATCCGGCCGTGCAGGTCCAGCGTGTACTCGGCGACGGCCTCCCGGTCCCAGGCGGTGACCTGCCCGGAGGCCACCGTGCCCGGCCCCTCCCCCTCGCTGTCCTCCTCCGCGTCCGCCGCGTTGAGCCAGCGCAGGACGACCCGGCCGCCGAGGCGCGGCTCCAGCAGGTCGGCGGCCGCCAGCCACTGGGGCAGGCCCTCCGGCGTGGCCACGGCGGCCCAGACGTGCACCACGGGGTGCGGCAGATGCATCACGAAGTGCAGGACCTGCGTGTCGCCGTGGGTCTCGCCGGTGCCATGAGGGATCGCTTCCGTCATGGCACCAGCCTCACGCTCCGGCGGCGCGGGCGCTACCTCAGGCCACGGGGCCGAAGTGGGCCTCCCCGCGCCCGCGCGGCCGGGATCACAGCCCGGTGACGGATCGTCGAAATCCCACACGAACACCCAACTCCCTGTCGATATCCTGAACTTGACACTGTGACGGGACGTGCGGGGCAGTCCTCGTGGGGACACAGGGGGTGGCGGGTGGACAGAGAGCTGTACGGCCGCGAGGCGGTGCTCCGGAAGGGCGGTCTGGCCGCGCGCCTCACCGGTCTCACCCCGCACGACTTCGATCCCGTCCCCTACGAGCACGGCGACGACCCGCCCGTCACCGTGTTCACCGGCGGCCGCGGCATGGGCAAGACCGCCCTGCTCAAGCAGCTCCGCAACGCCTACCGGGGCGGCACGCCGCTCGCGCTGATCGACTGCGGGGGCATCGAGCCGCCCGCCGACCACGGGCCGGGATGGACCCCGCTCACCGGCGCGCTGGCCGAGCTGTCCGTCCAGCTCTCGCCCAAGGTGCACGCCGCCCGGCCGGTGGAGTTTCCCCGGCTGGCACTCGGGCTGGTCGCCGTGGCCGCGATCAGCTGGTCCCAGGAGGACGACGAGCAGGCCCGGCGGGACCTCCAGCGGCTCGGGCCGGTGCTGGCCACCGTCCACGCGACCAAGGGCGCCGCCGCCAACTGGGTCACCAAGGTGCTCGCCAAGCTGGCCGCCAACTTCGCGGAGGCCACCGCCCCGATGGCCGGGCTGCTCGCCGAGGCCACCGTCGAAACCGTCCTGGAGGAGGTGTTCGGGCGCTTCCAGGGCAGACCCGAAGCCTGGTACGGGACGTACCGCAACGCCGGCGGACGCGGCAAGGCCGGGCTCCAGCAGCTCGCCAACGACTTCGAGCAGGGCGGCCGGCGGCGGCGCGAGGCCGAGGACTTCCTCGTCGGGGCGCTGATCGAGGACCTGGGCCGTGCCTACACCGGCCTGATCCGGCGCGGCACCCGCCGGGGCCGCCCGGTGCTGCTGCTCGACAACGCCCACCTGCCGCTCGGCCGGCAGCTGATCGAGCCGGTGCTGCGGGCCCGCGCCGACGGCCGCCGCGACCACGTCGTCGTCTTCGCCGCCTCCCGGGTGCGCGGCCACGACGGTCTACGGCACGCGACCCGGCTGCGGCTGCCCGAGACCGCGCACCGCGCGCCCTGCCCGCGCGGGTCCGACATCACCTCGGGGATCCTCGCGGTCGGGCTGACCCCGCTGAGCCCGGCCCAGACCCAGAGCGCCTTCGACCGCTTCGACCCGGCCGGGCGCACCCCCGCCGAGCTGGCCCGGGGCGTCCACCGGCTGACCGGCGGCCGGCCGCTGGGCGTCGCGCTGCTGGCGCGGGCCGCGGCCGAGGCCCCGGCGCGGCTGCGGTCCTCGCTCACTCCGGGCGCCCTGCTCGATCTGACGGTGGAGCTGCGCGAGGACCGCCCGCCGGTGCCGGTCGCCGCCACCCTGCTCGGGGAGCTGCTGCCGGGCGTGCGTCACGGCCCCTTCGCGGTGCTCGCAGCCGCCCATGACGAGGAGTCGGCGCGTCTGCTGGCCCGGACCCGGCTGCGCGGGGACTCCCCGGACGGCGACATGGCCCTGCGCGTGCGGGACCTGCTGCGCGACGAGGACTGGCCGGAGGGGCCCGAGCACTTCGTCGCCGACTCCCTGCTGCGCGCCCTGCTGCTGCACCGGCTGCGCTTCCATGACGCGGACGACCCCGACCACGCCGCGTGGCGGGCGGTGCACGAGACCCTGCACCGGCACTACGGGCCGCGGTCCACCCCGTACCGGCTGCACCAGGAGCTCGCCCTGGGCCGTACCGAGGACGCCGTCACCGAGCTGCGGCTGACCTTCCCGGAGCCGGACGTCCCGGGCTGGCTGGGGCGGCTGCGGTTCGTCGCCTCGGCCCCCCACCCGCGCGAGCCGCACCGCGCCGGACCCGATCCGCGGCGCGCGGTCGCCCTCGGTCAGGAGCCCGGCGGTCCGCTGCCGGCCGGTCTCGACGACGAGACCGTCGAGCTCCATCTGTGTCTGCGGCGGCTGCTGCACGCGGTGTGGCTGCTGACCGATCCGCTCGCCCTGCCGGACGGCGAGGTGGCCGACAAGATGGCCCACGAGCTGCGCGGGCTGTCGGGCCGCCATCTGACCGGCAACAGCCCGCTGTGGGACGCGGCCACCCACTGGCCGAGGGACATCCGGGCCTGGCGGGAGCTGTCGCTGCCGCCGGGCCGGGAGGACGGAGTCCGATGATGACCGGCAACCCGTTCCGGCACCGCGTCTGGTACACGACCAGGCAGAGGATCGTCACGTCCGTGCTGGCTCTCGCCGTTCTGCTCTCCTGCGGCTGGTACGGCGTCAACTGGCTGACGGAGCCGGAGGACCGCGGCTGCGCCCCCGGCGTCGCCCGGCCCCCGGGCAGCGACGAATGCGTCGGGGTCAACGGCGAGGGATACGACTTCGGGGTTCCCGGGCTGACCGCCGTCGCCGCGGCGATCGGCCGGGAGAACGCCACACTCAAGGCCGACGAGTACGTGACGGTGGCGGTGCTGATGCCGCTGACCGCGACCGACCGCGGGACGCGGGAGACCGTGCTGCACGAGCTCCAGGGCGCCTTCGCCCAGCAGTACCGCGCGAACCACACCTCCAACAACGAGACCCCGCGCATCCGGCTCGTCCTCGCCAACACCGGCATGGGCAACGTGCACTGGCGGCCGGCCGTGGACGGGCTGCGGACGATGACCGAGGCCCCGCACCGGCTCCGCGCGGTCACCGGGATCGCCACCAGCTCCACTGAGACGCGGCAGGCGATCACGGCGCTGACCGGCGCGGGCATCGCGGTCGTCGGCACCACCATCACCGCCGACGACATCGCGAACGGCCCGGGGACCGGCCCCGGCGGCAACCGCTACCCCGGTCTCGCCCGGGTCGCCCCCACCAACACCGACGAGGCCCGCGCGCTCGCCCGGTTCGGCAAGGTCGACGGGGCGAAGGCACTGCTCGTCCAGGACACCCGCACCGGCGACCACTACACGGACACGCTCAAGACCGCGTTCGCGGCGTCGATGAAGGGCGCGCCGTACGAGCCGCAGCTGTTCACGTCGCCCGCCGATCCGACGCAGGAGGGGACGACCGCCAATACGTTCCGCCAGATCACGCATCTGATCTGCGACACCCGCGCGGACACGGTCTATTTCGCGGGCCGCCACACCCAGCTGCGGCAGTTCGTCAACGCGCTCGGCGCGCGGGGCTGCGCCGAGCGCTCGTTCACCGTCCTGACCGGCGACGAGGGCTCGTACCTGGGCGCGGACCCCAAGCTCGACCGGGCGGCGCTGAAGCCGAAGGGGAGCGTGAAGCTGACCGTCCGCTACGCCTCGCTCGCCCATCCGGACGCCTGGGCGCCCACGAGCGGCAGGCCGGTCCCGGCGACGGGCGGGTCGACCGCCGCGTACCGCACCTTCGTCGCGGACATGGCGACCGCCGTGCAGGACGGGATCGGCCCGATCGGCCCTGTCTCGTACACCGACGGCCAGGCGATCATCGCGTACGACGCGGTGAAGACGGCGGTCCACGCGATCCGCCAGGCCACCCCGCAGGGCGCGGCCTTCCCGCCGCTCGCGGACGTGGCCACCCAGTGGCCCCGGGTCAAGGGCTCGCTGCGGGTCGAGGGTGCGAGCGGCTGGATCTGCCTGGACAACTACGGCAACCCGTACGACAAGGCGGTCCCGATCGTGGAACTGGCCCCGGACGGCAGCCAGCGCTTCGTCCAGATCGCCTGGCCGGAGGGGAAGCCTCCGGCGGCCCCGTGCCTGCCCCCGCGGCGGGGGTAGGGCCTGTCTTTCGGATCAGGCCGGATCAGCGAGCGGGGTCTGGTGCCGTCATCGCAAGGCGGAGGAGGGAATCGACGCGGAGCGTCGGTGACCGACGACAACGCGGCGAGGTGCGGCACCAGGGCACGCGAGCCCGGCAAGATCCGAAAGACAGGCCCTACGCACGGGGAGGTTCCGCCTCAGACCCCGGCGTAGCTGTGGAGGCTGTTCACGAAGATGTTGACGCCGTAGTAGTTGAAGAGGAAGCAGGCGAACGCGATCAGCGCGATGTAGGCGGCCTTGCGTCCCTTCCAGCCGGCCGTGGCGCGGGCGTGCAGATACGCGGCGTACGCCACCCAGGTGATGAAGGACCAGACTTCCTTGGCGTCCCAGTTCCAGTAGCGGCCCCACGCGTCACCGGCCCAGATCGCGCCCGCGATGATGGTGAAGGTCCACAGCGGGAAGATCGCGGCGTTGATCCGGTACGCGAACTTGTCGAGCGAGGCCGCGGCCGGCAGCCGCTCCAGGACGGAGCGGGCGAAGGAGCCCGGGTCGCCGCCGTTCGCCAGCTTGTTCTCGTAGGAGTCGCGGAAGAGGTACATCAGCGTGGCGACCGCGCCGAGGTAGAAGACCGCGCCGCAGAAGATCGCGGTGGAGACGTGGATCCACAGCCAGTACGAGTGCAGCGCCGGGACGAGCTGGTCGCTCTCGGTGTAGAGCCAGGTGACGGCGATGCCGAGGTCGAGGAGGACCGTGGTGACCAGCGGCAGTCCGATCCAGCGGACGTTCTTCTTCGCGACCAGGAAGCCGAGGTACGCGCCGACCGCCACCGTGGAGAAGGTGGTGGAGAACTCGTACATGTTGCCCCAGGGGGCCCGCTGCACCGACAGGGCGCGGGTGACCACTCCCGCCGCCTCGACGAGGAACGCCAGCGTGGTCAGCGAGATGGCGATACGGCCGTACAGATCACCCTGCACCGTGCCGCCCGCGGCGCCGGGGCCGTCCGGGACGTCGCGCCGGCCGCCCGTCGAGCGGGTGACGACCTTGGGCCCGCCGAGGACCGCGGTGCCACCGCTCTGGACGGTCACCTCGGCATCGGCGGCGGCAGCGGTGGTGGTCAGCGCGGCGGCGGTACGGCCGACCTTGCTGCGGCTGCCGAAGACCCACTCGGCGATGTGCGCGAGGAACGCGAGCGTGTAGACGGCCATCGAGGAGTAGATCAGCACGTTGCTGAACTCCGCGAGGCTTTCGTTGGTGGCGGCGGCGAGGATCACTGCTGCTCAGCCCTCTCGGAATCGGGATCGGGCGCGGTCGGCGCCTGTTCGTTGAGGGTGGCGGCCAGTTCCGCCAGCTCCTCGGGTAGCTTCGCGGACTCGCTGCGGCCGAGCCCCGCCATCTCGACGACGGTGACGCCGTCCTCTCCCCGTACGGCCCGGACCCAGACCCGGCGCCGCTGGATGAACAGCGAGCCGACGAGCCCGGCGATCGCGGCGATCGCACCCGCGAGGGCGAGACCGTCGCCGGGCTGCTGGGAGATCTGGAAGCTGGCCCACTCCTTGATCTCCTTCTCGAAGGTGACCGAGCCGGCGCCGTTGGGGAGCGTCATCGTCTCGCCGGGCAGCAGCCGCTTGGCCAGCGGCTTGCCGCCCTCCTTGAACTGGGTCATCTCGGACTTGTCCAGCTGGTACACGTTCTGCGGAAGGCCGGAGTCGACCCTCAGGTCACCGTGGTAGCCGGTGAGCGCCAGGACCGGGAATTCCAGCCCCGGGAACTGCGAGAACATGTCGCCCTTGCCGGCGCCCGCGAAGGTCGGCACGAAGAACGCCTGGAAACCGAGCTGGGTCTTCTTGCCCTTGGTGTCCCGGTAGCCGTCCATCACCTTGAGCGCGCCGGTCGAGGTGACGTTGTTGTCGATCGGCAGCAGTGGTACGGCTCCGCTGTAGACGACCTGGCCCTTGCCGTCCCGGACGGTGATGACGGGCGCGTACCCGTGGGCGATCAGATAGACCTTGGAGCCCTCGACCTTCAGCGGCTCATTGACCCTGATGATCGCCTGCTTGTCCGGCCCTCCGGCCTTGGAGTACCGGACGGATGCCTCGAAGGTACGCGGGGTGCCGCGCTGCGGCCCGCTCTTCTCGTACGTCCCGGTGAACGAGTTCAGCTTGAAACTGAACGGCGCCAGCTCGTCCGTACTGAACAGGGACCCGGACCTGAAGTCGTCGTACTGCGTCAGGGTGTTGGAGAAGCCGCGGCCCTCGACGACCAGCTTGCCGCCCTCGGACTTGAACAGCTGCCCGGTCGCGAACGCCACCAGCATCACGATGAGCGCGATGTGGAACAGGAGGTTGCCGGCCTCCCGCAGATAGCCCTTCTCCGCGGCGACCGCGTCGCCGACGGTGTGGGCGCGGAAGCGGCGTCCCTTCAGCATCGCGAGCGCGGCCGCGCGGACCTGCTCGGGATCGGCCTCGGTGCGCCAGGAGGTGTACGCGGGCAGGCGCGTCAGGCGCCCCGGTGCGCCGGGCGGGCGGGCGCGCAGCTGGCCGACGAACTGCCAGGTGCGCGGCACGATGCAGCCGATGAGGGAGACGAACAGCAGGATGTAGATCGCGGAGAACCACACCGAGCTGTAGACGTCGAAGAGCTGGAGCTTGTCGTAGACCGGCGAGAGTGTGGGGTTGTCGGCCTTGAAGGCGTTGACCTTGAATTCGTCCGCGCTGTTCTGCGGGATGAGGGAGCCGGGGATCGCGCCGAGCGAGAGCAGGAAGAGCAGGATCAGCGCGACCCGCATGGACGTCAGCTGCCGCCAGAACCAGCGGATCCAGCCGACGACCCCGAGGGTGGGGCCGCCCGTCGGCTCTTCCTTCGGTGCGGTGGAGAGCTGGGAGCCCGCCTCACCGTGGTCGAGGGGCTCCGTTTGCTCCGTCGTTTCGGTCTTGCTCATTTGGATGTCAGATCCCCACCGTGAAGCCGTTGGACCAGCCCTGCATCTCCTGGATGATGTTGTCCCACGCACCTGTGAGCAGCAGGAGACCGGTCACGATCATCATGCCGCCGCCGATCCGCATGACCCAGGCATAGTGCCGCTTGACCCACCCGAACGCGCCGAGGGCCTTGCGGAAGGCGATCGCGGCGAGGATGAAGGGCAGGCCGAGACCGAGACAATACGCGACGGTCAGGACGGCCCCCCGGCCCGCGCTGGCCTGGTCGAAGGCGAGCATGTTCACCGAGGTGAGGGTCGGGCCGAAGCAGGGCGTCCAGCCGATGCCGAAGAGCGCACCCAGCAGGGGCGCGCCCGCCAGTCCGGTTGCGGGGCGGGTGTGGAAGCGGAACTCGCGCTGGGTGAACCAGGGCATCAGACCCATGAAGAAGACGCCCATCAGGATCATCAGCGCGCCGAGGATCTTGGAGAACGTGCCCTGGTAGCTCTGCAGCGTCGAGCCGAAGTATCCGAAGAGCGCGCCACCGGAGACGAAGACGGCGGTGAACCCGAGGACGAAGAGTCCAGCGCCCGCGACCATCCGGCCGCGCCGGGCCTCGGCCAGGTCGGTGCCGCTGACGCCGGTGACGTACGAGAGATAGCCGGGGACGAGCGGCAGGACGCAGGGCGAGAAGAACGAGACCAGGCCGCCGAGTACGGCGATGGGCAGCGCGAGCATCAGAGCCCCGCTGTAGACCGTCTCGTTGCGGCCGAGTTCAGCGGCGAGGGCGATCATGCGATCACTTCTCGTTGATCAACGGGTCGATCATCAAGCGCAGTCTCTTGTCGTCCAGGGCCTCGAGCGCTCGTGCCGCGATCTTTCCGTCCCTGTCCAGCACGATCGTCGTGGGAATGCCCTTCGGATTGAGGGTGCCCTTGGGGAACGCCTCGAGGACCAGCTCGCCGTCCGGGTCGTACAGACTCGGATAACCGACACCGTGATCCTTCTCGAAGGCGATGGCGGACTGCTTGTCGGGGTCGCGGGTGTTGATCCCGACGAATTCCACGCCCTGGCCCTTGACGGCGGTGGAGACCTTGGCGAAGTACTTCGCCTCGGCGCGGCAGGGACCGCACCAGGAACCCCAGAGATTGAGCACGACGATCTTGCCCTTGAAGGCGGCGACATCGAGCTGCTTGCCGTCGAGGGTCTCGCCCGCGAGCTTGCCCGGCGCCCGGCGGTCCTTCTTGGCGACGGTCTCGGTACCACCCGCGCTCTGAACGAAGTTGGTCCCGTCGCCGGACTTGCCGTTGGTGTCGCCGCTGCACGCCGACAGCGTGAGCGCGGCGGCCAGGGCGCTGGTGGCGGCGGCGAGCAGAGTGCGTCGAGGTGCACCGCCACGGCTTCGACTAAGGCTCATGTGAAAAGTTTCGCATGGACGTTCAGGAGATCTTCCTCGCCCCCCTCGATGCCCGTATCGCCCCTTGTCAAGACTCCTTAAGCTCTTCTCAAGAGGTCTTGAGGAAGGCGTTCCAGCCACCTGCCGGGGATTGTCCGACCTCGAGCGTCTGGAGCTTCGCGACGATCGCCGGATCCTGGACATCGAGCCAGTCGCAGAACTGCCGGAAGGACACCAGCCGTACGTCCTTCTTTCCGGCCATTCCCTTCAGGGCCTCTTCCACGGCGTCCATGTATATGCCGCCGTTCCACTGCTCGAAGTGGTTGCCTATGAAGAGCGGCGCGCGATTCGATTCGTATGCCCGGTTGAATCCGCCGAGCAGCGCGCCCGCGGCCTGCCTGCGCCATTCGGGATAGCGGGACGTCATGCCCTTGGTGGAATTTCCCGACTGGTTGGCCATGAAGTTGTAGTCCATGGAGAGCGTCTCGAAGGACCGCCCGGGGAACGGCACGGCCTGGAGCGGGAGATCCCACAGCCCGCCGCGCTTCCGCGGCCACTTCTGGCGGCCGCCGGGCGAGCTCGCGTCGTACCGCCAGCCCAGCTTCTTCGCGGTCGGCAGCAGATTGTCCTGGCCGAGCAGGCAGGGGGTACGGCCGCCGACGAGTTCCTTGCGGTAGTCGAAGGGCAGTGGATCGAGGTCGGTCCAGCCGCTGTTGGTCTTCCATTCGGTGACGAAGGAAACGGCCTGGTCGATCTCGCTCTGCCACTGCGTGGGCGTCCAGTTCGCGACCGATCCCGATCCGGCGCAGAAATGACCGTTGAAGTGCGTGCCTATCTCATGGCCGTCGAGCCAGGCCTGCCGGAGGAACTTCAGGGTGTCCTTGATGTGCCCGTCGGTGAGATAGCCGATGTCCGAGGCGCCGATCCGGTTGTTCGGCGGCCGGTACAGCGTCTTCTTCGACTCGGGCAGCACATAGATGCCGGAGAGGAAGAAGGTCATCGCCGCGTCGTGGTTCTTGGCGAGCTCCAGGAAACGCGGGAAGAGGCCGTTGCCGACCTCGCCCGCGCCGTCCCAGGAAAAGATCACGAATTGCGGCGGAGTCTGACCGGGTTCGAGCGGGGCGGGCCTTTCGGGCTGGTGCGGCTGCCTTCCGGTGTCGGCGGTGGAGCCGTCCCCGATGAGCCGGAGCGGCTTGGCGGCCGGGCCCGACCCCTTGCCGTCGTTTCCGCCGGGCGCGGTCCCGGCCGGAGAAGCACCCTTCCCGGGACTGCAGCCGGTCATTCCGATCGTCGCCGCTGCCCCAAGCCCCGCCCCGAGCAAGCCCCTTCGGCTGATGCCACGCATTCTCGTCCCCCATCGCGCTGACGCACGCCCCATCTCGCACCGGCAATGGTTGAGATGGGGCGGGGAACGCAACGGTTCCAGAAATCGGGGACTGTGTTCGGATCCGGCTGCGCGCCGAGTCCGTGACCGGCTACGCGCCAAAGGCTTTTGAACGTCCCTTGACGGGCTTCGCGCCCGCGAGGAGATGCGCCGGAACAAGATCACGGGCCGGTTCGGAATATCCCACCGAAATGATCTTGTCGCCCCGGTAGGTGAAACTCGTGAGCGACGCGAGCGTGCACTGCCGGCGGCGCGGATCGTGCCAGAGGCGGCGCCGCTCCACATAACTGCGCACGATCCAGATCGGCAGCTGATGGCTGACCAGCACCGCCTCGTGCCCACGGGCCGCGTCCCGGGCCGTGCCGAGCGCGCCCATCATCCGCACCACCTGATCCAGGTACGGCTCCCCCCAGGACGGCCGGAACGGATTGGTCAGGTGCTTCCAGTTGCCCGGCTTGCGCAGCGCGCCGTCGCCCACCCCGAAGGTCTTGCCCTCGAAGACGTTCGCGGCCTCGATGAGCCGCTCGTCGGTGGCCAGGTCCAGACCGTGCGCCTTGGCGATCGGTGCGGCCGTCTCCTGCGCCCGCTCCAGCGGGGACGCCCCCACGTGAGTGATGTCACGGTCCGCCAGGTGCTCGGCGACCCGGTCGGCCATCTCCCGGCCCAGCTCGGACAGGTGGTACCCGGACCTGCGCCCGTACAGCACCCCGTCCGGGTTGTGCACCTCACCGTGCCGTACCAGGTGGACGACGGTCGTTTCCGTGCTCCTGGCGACGCCGGTCATGCGGTCGCCTCCGCGGCGGCGCGGGCTGCCGCCGGAAGCGCCGCGGCGATCCGCTCGATCGCGGCGTCGTCGTGCGCGGTCGACACGAACCAGGACTCGAACGCGGACGGCGGGAGGTACACGCCCTGCGACAGCATCGAGTGGAAGAACGCGTTGAAGCGGAACGCCTCCTGCTTCTTCGCGTCGTCGTAGTCGCGCACCTCACGGTCGGTGAAGAAGACCGAGAACATGTTGCTGGCCGTCTGCAGCCGGTGCGCGACGCCCTCCTTGGTCAGCGCCTCCGTGACCAGCGCCTGGATCCGCGCGGACACCGCGTCGACCTTCTCGTACGCCGCGTCGTCGAGCAGGCGCAGCTGCGCGAGACCGGCGGCGGTGGCGATCGGGTTACCGGACAGGGTGCCCGCCTGGTAGACCGGCCCGGCCGGGGCGAGGTGGCCCATCACATCGGCACGGCCGCCGAACGCCGCGGCGGGGAAGCCTCCGCCCATGACCTTGCCGAAGGTCATCAGGTCCGGGGTGACCCCGTCGACGCCGTACCAGCCGGCCTTCGACGTGCGGAAACCGGTCATGACCTCGTCGGAGATGTACAGCGCGCCGTTCTTGGCGCAGGCGTCCTTCAGGCCCTGGTTGAAGCCCGGCAGCGGCGGGACCACGCCCATGTTGCCCGGCGACGCCTCCGTGATCACACAGGCGATCTCGCCCGGGTGCGCGTGGAAGGCGGCGTGGACCGCTTCCAGATCGTTGTACGGCAGCACGATCGTGTCGCCCGCCTGCGCGCCCGTCACGCCGGGCGTGTCCGGCAGCCCGAACGTCGCGACACCGGAGCCGGCCGCGGCCAGCAGCGCGTCCACGTGCCCGTGGTAGCACCCGGCGAACTTGATCACCTTCGCCCGGCCGGTGAAGCCGCGGGCGAGCCGGATCGCCGACATCGTCGCTTCGGTGCCGCTCGACACGAGCCGCACCTGCTCGACCGGCGTGATCCGGTCCACGATCTCCTCGGCGAGCGCGACCTCTCCCTCCCCCGGCGTACCGAACGAGGTGCCACGGGCTACAGCCTCCTGAACAGCGGCGATGACCTCCGGGTGGGAGTGCCCGAGGATCATCGGCCCCCAGGAACACACGAGGTCGACATACTCACGGCCATCGGCATCGGTCAGGTACGGACCGGTGCCGGACACCATGAACCGGGGCGTACCGCCCACGGCGCGGAAGGCACGGACAGGAGAGTTCACGCCGCCGGGCGTCACAAGGGACGCGCGGTCGAAAAGCGTCTGCGAAACTGGGGCGTCATAGGGAAAGCTCACGGAATCCATGGTGTCAGAGGCTCGGACGTATCTGCGGACAGGTGTTTCACCGCACGTACGTGGGGGAGGTCACTGTCACGATGATCGGGTTGCGCGGCGGGGGCTGTGCGTCCTAAAAGCAGTCGGGTGGAGATATGCATCGCGGTGGCGGACTGGGCGAGGGGACCGACGACCTGGGTCCCGAGCCTGCCCGGCGGGGGAGGCACCGGCGTCACGAACATGAGGCGGACGAGCCCACGGAAAGCAGGGGTGGCCGCGGCATGGGGGTGACGTACAAGTACTTCGGCGCACCCGACGGCGCCACGGCGGCACGTGTGCCGATCTCGATGCGGCCGGAGGAGCTGGGCGGCGACGAGCTCGGCATGGGCGGAATGTTCACCAAGATCAAACCCGAGACCATAGCCGCGATGGTCCTCACGGGCATCCAGGGCATGCCCCTGCACAAGGTGCCCCCGCTGGAACTGGTCGTCCTGCACCCCGACTACGCGGTGGTGAAGCTCCCGATGACGGTCGTCGACCCCCTGCGCGGCATCGGCGAGGAGTCCGTGGGCGCGGCGGCCTTCATATGGTCCACGGTCCCCGACCGGGGCGGCCCGCGTGACGCGTTCAACGTCTACCAGCTGCTGCACGAGTGGCAGGACTTCTCGGTGAGGCTCCACGAGGCGGGACACCAGCCGTACTGCCTGGTGTGGCCCTGACCCCGGGCGCACGCGGGAGGACCGGGGTCTTCCCCCGGGTGTGCCCGAACGGGCATGCCGCGGCGCGGGTGGCAGGTATGTGCCGGCCACGGGCCGCCATGTCGCCCTGGCGGAGGTTGGGTGCCTTCCGGCGGAGCTGACAGTCGAAGCGGAGCACGGCCCGCACCCGCGAACCGACGGCCGAGGGCCCGGCTCTGGCCGGAGCCGACAGTCCGGCGGGTCAGAGCCAGCCGTTGCGGCGAAAGCCCCGGTGGATCACGACGCACGCGACGACGATGACGGTGAGGACGGCCGGGTAGCCGTACACGGACCGGAGCTCCGGCATGTGGTCGAAGTTCATGCCGTACACCCCGCAGACCATCGTGGGTACGGCCACGATCGCGGCCCACGCCGTGATCCTGCGCATGCTCTCGTTCTGCTCGACGGTCATCTGTGCCAGATGGGCCTGGAGGATCGAGTCCAGGAGCGCGTCGTAGCCGCTGATCTGCTCGCCGGCGCGGGCGAGGTGATCGGTGACGTCGCGGAAGTACGGCCGGATCGCCGGGGCGATCAGCGGCGACGGCTGGGTGGCGAGCGCCTCCAGGGGGCGGCTGAGCGGGGTCGTCGCCCGCTTGAACTCCAGCAGCTCGCGCTTGAGCTGGTAGACGCGGGCGGCATCGTTCCGGCCCGCCTCGCCGCGGCCGGCCCGCTCGGAGAAGACGGCGCTCTCGACGACCTCGATGTCCTCCTCCACGGCGTCGGCGACGACGACGTACTCGTCGACGACGAAATCGGCGATCGCGTGCAGCACGGAGGACGGGCCCTTGGCGAGCTGGTCGGGCATGGCCTCCAGCGCCTCGCGCAGCGGGCCGAGCGAGCCGTACCGGCCGGACCGGATGGTGATCACGAAGTCCCGGCCGATGATCACGGTGATCTCGCCCGACTCCACGACCTCGTCGTGCCCGGCGTAGCCGACGGTCTTGAAGACCGCGAGCAGTATGTCGTCGTACGGCACGACCTTGGGCCTGCGGTGCTCGTCGACGGCGTCGGCGACGGCGAGCGGGTGCAGCTCGAACAGTTCGGCGACCGAGGCGAATTCCTCGTGGGTCGGCTCGTGCAGGCCGATCCAGACGAAGCCGTTGCTGTCGGAGTCGGCCCTGTTCTCCTTGCGTACGCGCCGCAGCGCCTCATCCGGCGGGCAGTGGCCCGACTGCCGCTTGCCGCCCGCGTACCCGACGCAGTTGACGACGGCGCTGCCGAGCGGCGAGCGGGCGGGATGGCTCAGGTCGACCTTGCGGCGGTACGCGCGGCGTACGGCGCGACGGAGGTTCCGGATCATCGACACATGGGCTCCCGGGCGGGCAGGGGCTGCGGACGCGGTCTCGGCACGGCCTTGGTCCCGCAACCCTCTCGGAAGGGGACGCGGTTGTCCATGAGGGCCCGGCCCACCGGTCGACAGTGACGATCCGGACATTCTTTGGCCGGTGAACGGTCTCCAGTGCGGCGCCGCTACGGCCGATGTCCACAGTGCACGCATCGTGACGCGGAGGGGACCCGGCGTGGGCGACATCCTGCTGGTCTTGAGCATTTCTCTGACGGTCTGCGCGGGTGGTGTCTACGCGGTGTGCGAGAGCTGGTGGCGGCGTCGTCGGCGTCCGGTGCCGGAGCGCCCGTCCCCATACCTCTACGCCGCCGCCCGGCTCGCGGAACGGGACATGCTCGCGGCGGCGGAGGAGATCGTGGACGCCGCGTACGCACGGCTCGCAGGGCTCTACGAGATGCACGAGGTGCACGAGGCGCACAAGGCGGGACACGCGTACGGTGTCGCCCCTGTCGAGGCGACCGGAACGGGACACGGTCCCGATACCGCCTCGCGGGCGCGGTAGCGGGCGCGGTAGCCGTCGCCGTCGCCGTTGCCGTTGCCGTCGCGGAAAGTTCTGGCTGCCGCAGTCGGCCCGATGGCATGCTGACGGCGTGAACGGACCGGAGATCCACATCAGCTTCGCGCCAGAGCTGCGGCTCTTCGTCGCCGCCGAGCGCCGCGACGGACGCACGAGCCTCGTCACGGACGGCGCCTCGACGCTCGGCCATGTCGTCGAATCGCTCGGCGTGCCGCTCACGGAGGCGGGGCGGCTGACGGTGGACGGCAGCCCCGTCCAGGTCTCGCACATCCCCCGCGCCGGGGAGCACGTCGAGGTGCTCGGCGTCGAGCGCCCGCAGCGCGTACCGGGCGCACCGCTGCGCTTCCTGCTGGACGTCCATCTCGGCACCCTCGCCCGACGGCTGCGGCTGCTGGGTGTGGACGCGGCCTACGAGAGCGAGGACATCGGCGACCCGGCGCTGGCCACACTGTCGGCACGGGAGCAGCGTGTGATGCTGTCCCGGGACCGGGGTCTGCTGCGCCGCCGGGAGCTGTGGGCCGGTGCGTACATCTACAGCGACCGCCCCGACGACCAGCTCCGGGACGTACTGGAACGGTTCGCGCCCACGCTCTCCCCGTGGACCCGCTGCACGGCGTGCAACGGCCCGCTGGCGGACACCGACAAGGAAGCGGTGCAGCACCAGCTGGAGCAGGGCACGCAGCGTTCGTACGACGTGTTCGCCCAGTGCACGGCGTGCGACCGTGTCTACTGGCGCGGAGCGCACCATGCCCGGCTGGAGGCGATCGTTGAGGGCGCGCTGCGCGAATTCGGTGACGCGGCGGCGTAATTCGGGACGTACGCACGCGCGTGCCGGCGCCGGGACCGCGAATCCGCCGGAACTGCCGGGACCGCGTGGCCGCCGGGACCGGCCGGCTACGGGCTCTCGGCCGTCAGGTACCGCTGCACCGTGGGGGCCAGCCAGGCGACCACCTCCTCCTTGGTCATGTCGACCGCGGGCGGGATGTGCAGCACATAGCGGGCGAGCGCCATGCCCAGTATCTGCGAGCCGACGAGCGCGGCCCGGCGCGGCGCCTCCGCCGGGACGGGGCAGACCCCGGCGGCCAGCGGCACCACCTGCTCGGCGAACATCTGGCGCAGACGCTGGGCTCCCGCCTCATTGGTGACCCCGACGCGCACCATCGCCAACAGGACCTCGTCGCCCTCCCAGCGGTCGAGGAAATGGGAGACGAGGACCGCGCCGATGTGCTTCGCGGGCATCGAACCCAGCTCCGGCAGCCTCAGATCGAACTCGGAAGCGGCGGCGAACAGTCCCTCCTTGTTGCCGTAGTACCGCATCACCATCGACGGATCGATCCCCGCGTCCCGGGCGATGGCGCGGATCGTGGCCCGCTCGTAGCCGTCCGCGGCGAAGCGCTCGCGGGCGGCTTCGAGGATCGCGGCACGGGTGGCGTCCGAGCGGCGTGGCGGGGTGGCTGCATCCGATGTCATGCCAACAACTGTAGGCCAACACCTGTTGACACGCCACATCCCGCAGGGCTACCTTTGCCAACAAGCGTTGACCCACAGCCGTTGACCTACGGTTGTTGACCTCAAGCGTTGGCAGGAGGCCGCCATGACCGGCAAGCCCGGCACCAGCAGCACAGCCCCCACTCACGACACGCACGACGCGTACGACACCGACGTGACCGTGGTGGGCGCGGGCCCCACCGGTCTGTTACTCGCAGGCGATCTCGCCACGGCGGGCCTCCGCGTCACCGTCATCGAGCGCCGCGGGCCCGAGAGGAGCAACCTCACCCGGGCCTTCGGCGTGCACGCCCGCACCCTGGAGCTCCTCGACGCCCGCGACCTCGCCGACGAACTGGTGAAGACAGGCACCCCGATGGGAACGCTGCGCTTCTACGGCCGGCTCAACGTCGACCTCTCCCGGTTGCGCTCCCGTTTCCCGTTCATGCTGACCACCCCGCAGTACGAGGTGGAGCGACTGCTGAAGGACCGGGCGATGTCGGCCGGAGCCGACTTCCGGTACGACACGGAGCTGCGCGGCCTGCGCCAGGACACCGGGTCGGTCACGGCGGAGGTCCGCGACAAGGACGGGCAGGTCTCGGCGCTGCGCTCCCGCTATCTCGTCGGCAGCGACGGAGTGCGCAGCTCGGTGCGCGAGACACTCGGCCTGCCCTTCCCCGGCGGCGCGGTCATCCCCTCCATGGCCCTGGCGGACGTCCGCCTCACGGAAGAACCCGAGCACCCGATCTTCGCCGACGGGGCGGACGGCGCCTTCGCCCTCATCGCGTCCTTCGGCGACGGGTGGTACCGAGTCGTCACCTGGAGGCGCGGCCACGAGGTACCGGTGAGCGAACCGGTCGACCTGGAAGAGGTGCGCGACTCGGTCCGCCAGGCATTGGGCACCGACTTCGGCATGCACGACCCCCGCTGGCTGTCGCGCTTCAGCAGCGACGAACGCCAGGTCGCGGAGTACCGCAAGGGACGGGTCTTCCTCGCCGGGGACGCGGCACATGTCCACTCCCCGGCCGGCGGCCAGGGGATGAACACGGGCTTGCAGGACGCCGCGAACCTCTCCTGGAAGCTCGCCGCGGTTTTGCGCGGCGACGCGCCGGACGCCGACGCCCTCCTGGACACGTACCAGAGCGAGCGGCATCCGGTCGGCGCGAAGGTGCTGCGCAGCAGCGGGGCCCTGGTCCGTCTCGCCATGGCGCACACCCGGCCGCAGCTCATAGCCCGCGCCCTCGCGGCGAAGCTCATGTCCAAGGTGCCCCCCGTCGCGGACAAGGCGATGGGCATGATCTCGGGGATCGGCATCTCCTACGGGGCCGAGCGCGGCGCCCACCGTCTGACGGGCAAGCGCGCCCCCGACCTCGAGCTCACCGAGGGCCGCCTCTACGAGCTGCTGCGCGAGGGCCGGTTCGTCCTGGTCACGCCCGAGGGGGAGGCCTCGGGCGCGTCCTCGGCACCCACCGCCCCCGGACCCGTCACCCGGGCCCACTGGAAGGCCCCGCGCGACACATCCCTGCTGATCCGCCCGGACGGATACATCGCCTGGGCCCGGAACTGACCCGCTGACCGCGGCCCGGAACCGCCCCCGGGCCGCGGCTCAGAACACGTACCCGTCACCCGTGGCGGGGACGAGGACGCTGTGTTCGTCGTTCGCGTGGTTGCGGTCGGTCGCACCGCCGTTCCACATGGTGCCGACGCGCATGACGACCTCGGCCGGGTCGCCGGGGACGCGCAGATCGAGCGCGACCCCGCTCGCGGGGCCGTCGGCGTCCAGCGCTCCCGCACGGCACAGGACCACCCGGTCCCCGCCCCACAGGCAGTCGGCCGGAAGCTCCTGGCCCGCGACCGGCGGCTCCGAGAAGGTGAGCCGCACGGTCACGTCGGCCACGCGCGCCGGGCCGTGGTTGCCGCTCTCCAGCCAGACACCGAGCCTGCCGCCCCACAGCGAGGCGTGACCGTGGTGCGCCACGTCCGCCTCGGCCACCCTGCCCGCACCGGCACCCGCACTCGCCCCCGCATTCGCATGGGCCCCCGCACCCGCCCCCGCACCGACACCCGCATTCGCACTGCCGCTCGCGGCCAGCACCGCCACCATCGCGCAGGCAACGACACACGGGAAACCATCCATCACGCGCATAGCAGAAAGATACTGATAATCCGCCCATAACCTAACTATCCATCAGCCCCCGGCGCGTCCCACCCCCATGAGGGCCCAGGACGGCCCATGACACCCTGAGCCCCATGCTCGTCGCCCGCTCCGCCCTGCTCTTCGCCGTCGCCGCGCTCTTCGAGATCGGCGGCGCCTGGCTCGTCTGGCAAGGCGTGCGCGAGCACCGCGGCTGGGCCTGGATCGGCGCGGGCGTCCTCGCCCTCGGCGCGTACGGCTTCGTCGCCACACTCCAGCCGGACGCCCACTTCGGCCGCATCCTCGCCGCGTACGGCGGGGTCTTCGTCGCCGGTTCGCTCGCCTGGGGCATGGTCGCCGACGGCTACCGCCCCGACCGCTGGGACATCATCGGCGCACTGGTCTGCCTGATCGGTATGGCCCTCATCATGTACGCGCCGCGAGGCCGTTGACGCGGCATATTCTGACCACTGGCCACGCGTTCGACCATTTGCCGAGGAGCCGTCATGACCGCCGCACCCATCGCCGTCGTCACCGGAGCGAGCAGCGGAATCGGCGCCGCCACGGCGCGTGGACTGGCCACCGCCGGCTACCACGTCGTCCTCACCGCCCGCCGCAAGGACCGCATCGAGGCCCTCGCCGCCGAGCTCACCACCGCCGGCCACCAGGCCACGGCCTACGCCCTCGACGTCACCGACCGCCCCGCCGTCGACGCCTTCGCCACCGCCATCACCTCCGACGACGGCTCCGGCCCCGTCAAGGTGCTGGTCAACAACGCGGGAGGCGCGCTGGGCGCCGACCCGGTGGCCACCGGCGACCCGGCCGACTGGCGCCAGATGTACGAGGTCAACGTCATCGGCACCCTCAACACCACCCAGGCCCTCCTCCCCGCCCTCACCGAGAGCGGGGACGGCACGGTCGTCGTCCTGTCCTCCACCGCGGGCCACTCCACCTACGAAGGCGGCGCGGGCTACGTCGCCGCCAAGAACGGCGCCCGCGTCCTCGCCGAAACCCTCCGTCTGGAGATCGTCGGCACCCCGGTCCGCGTCATCGAGATCGCCCCCGGCATGGTCAAGACCGACGAGTTCGCCACGACCCGCTTCCGCGGCGACGCCGAAAAGGCCGCCAAGGTCTACGCGGGCGTCGCCGAGCCCCTCACCGCCGACGACGTGGCCGACACCATCACCTGGGCCGTCACCCGCCCCTCCCACGTCAACATCGACCTCCTCGTGGTCCGCCCCCGCGCCCAGGCCTCCAACACCAAGGTCCACCGGGAGCACTGACGCCGGGGCGGCCCAGCGACCACCGCAGAGGGCACCCCAGCCACCCCGGCTCCCGGCTCATCCCCCGATGGCCGCGCCCCGATCCGGGCGCGGCCATCGGCGCCATCGGCGGCCCCGGTGGCGGTGGTTCGTCCATTCGGCTGCGCCCGGCTCGCACGCGTTGCCGGACTGCTGTGGTGTTGGCACGGACGTGTGCCGACGCCGAGCTCGTGACGGGCGTCGAGCGCTCAGCCGTGAAAGGACAAGGCATGCACATATCTGGGCCCATATCCGGCCGTCGGAGTTGTGCCGCGGCCATCGCCGCGGTGGTGGCCTGTTCGACGACACTGACCGGGACGGACCTCGCCGCGGCCGACGGTATGCCGACGCCTCCGGTGCCCGCCCCGAAGCTGGACTGGAAACCCTGTGTGCAGGGCAGCCCGTTCGACTGCGCGACCGCGAAGGTCCCGCTGGACTACCGGAACCCCCGCGGCCGCACCATCGATCTGGCGGTCGTGAAGCGGAAGGCAACCGGCCCCGGACGGCGCGTCGGCACGCTGCTCTTCAACCCCGGCGGCCCCGGCGGGCCGGGAACCGTGCAGATGCCGCAGAACTACGAAGCCTTCCCGCGCGAGGTGCGGGAGCGGTTCGACATCGTCAGCTGGGACCCCCGCGGGATCGGCAGCAGCACCGCGGTGAACTGCTTCGCGAGTCCCTCGGAAGCCGCCGCCTGGAACGCGAGCAAAGCGGCGGGCTTCCCGGTGGGCGCACAGGAGCGGACGGCCTTCATCGCCGCGTACAAGGATCTGGGCCGGCGCTGTCAGCAGCGTGATCCCGAGCTCCTGCGCCACGTGTCGACCGCCGACACCGCTCGCGACCTCGACCAGCTCCGCCAGGCGGTGGGCGACCCCCAGCTCACCTACCTCGGGATCTCCTACGGCTCGATCCTGGGCGCCACCTACGCCAACCTCTTCCCCGGCAATGTCCGCGCCATGGTCCTCGACAGCAACATCGACCCGCAGGCCTGGACGAACCACGCCTCCGACGCCGCCCCCCGGCTCACGACATTCCTGCGCATGGGCTCGGACCGCACCGCGGCGACGACGCTGAACAGGTTCCTCACCCTGTGCGGGACCACCACCACCGCCCGCTGCGCCTTCTCCGCCGGCAGTCCGAAGGCGACCCAGGACAAGTTCGGCCTGCTGATGCGGCGGCTGCGGGAGCATCCCGTGGGCGCGTGGACCTACGGCCGTACGGTCGGTGACGTGGTGAACGGCCTCTACGTCCTCCACCCCGGGTGGAAGAACCTCGCCGGCAGACTGCAGGCGCTGTGGCAGGGTCGCGTCCCGGAACCGTCCCCCCTCCCGGCCGCGCCACCGGTCCCGCATCCGAATCCCTACCTGGGCGAGGAACAGGCCAGTGCGGTGGCCTGCGGCGACAGCCCCAACCCGCGTGACCCCGGTGCGTACCACTCCCTGGAGGAGGCCAGCGCCACCCGTGCGGGCGACGCCGGACGGTTCTGGACCTGGTCGGCCGAGGTGTGTGCCACCTGGCCCGCCATAGCCGCGAACCGTTACCGCGGCCCGTGGAACAAGCCGACGGCGCACCCCGTCCTGGTGGTCGGCACCGTCTACGACCCCTCCACTCCCTACGCGGGCGCGCAGGCCATGGCCAAGGAACTCGGCAACGCCCGGCTGCTCACCCACCGCGGCTACGGGCACACCGCACTGATCAACCCCAGTAGCTGCGTCAAGAATCACGAGAGCCGCTACCTCATCGACGGCACCCTCCCGCCGGCCGGAGCGACGTGCCCACAGGACACGCCCCCCTTCTCCGCGCCCAAGCCGAAGACCGGCGTCGACGCCGGCGGCGGAGCGATGGCGGGCAGGGCATCGTCCCGCACCGCTGAGCGTCACTGACCGCGGCACATCCGTTCGAGCCGCTTCATGGCGTCCTGGAAGATCTTGTCGACACGGCGCCGGCTCGCCCGCAGCAGCAGGCGCACGGGGAGTGCGCCGTCGACGGCGATCGTTCAGCTGACCCTGGTCCTCCCGTCCGCCAACGGCACCAGCGTCCACCGTTCCATCATGGCCGCGACGCCGCGCACATTGGCCTCGTGGACCCGGTAGGCGAAGCGTTCGCCCGGGTCCCGGACGAGCAGGGCCTCACGCGCCCGGACGACCCTGCACAGACGCAGGTAGCGCATCGTTCCCGCACTTCCGGATCAAGCCCCGGGGTGTGTCCGGCGGATCATGCTGGGCTCGCCCGCCGGACAGCCCTAGCCCTTGACGCAGATGACCTGCTTGAGCTTGGCCACGATCTCCACCAGATCCCGCTGCTGCTCCATGACCTTCTCGATCGGCTTGTAGGCACCCGGGATCTCGTCCACGACACCGGAGTCCTTACGGCACTCCACGCCCCGCGTCTGCTCCTCCAGGTCCCGTGTCGAGAAGCGCCGCTTCGCCGCGTTCCGGCTCATCCTGCGACCGGCGCCGTGGGAGGCCGAGTTGAAGGAGCGCTCGTTCCCGAGGCCCTTCACGATGTACGAGCCGGTGCCCATCGAGCCCGGGATGATCCCGTAGTCGCCGGACCCCGCACGGATCGCACCCTTGCGCGTGACCAGCAGGTCCATGCCCTCGTAACGCTCCTCCGCCACATAGTTGTGGTGGCAGGAGATGACCGGCTCGAAGGTGACCTTGGCCTTCCTGAACTCCCTGCGGACGACCTCCTGGAAGAGCCCCATCATGAGCGCGCGGTTGTACTTCGCGTACTCCTGCGCCCAGAAGAGGTCGTTGCGGTACGCCGCCATCTGCGGGGTGTCCGCGACGAAGACCGCCAGGTCGCGGTCGACCAGGCCCTGGTTGTGCGGCAGCTTCTGCGCCTCGCCGATGTGGTACTCGGCGAGCTCCTTGCCGATGTTCCGCGAGCCGGAGTGCAGCATCAGCCAGACCGCACCGGTCTCGTCGAGACAGAACTCGATGAAGTGGTTTCCCGCCCCGAGCGTCCCCAGCTGCTTCGTCGCCCGCTCCCGACGGAACTTGACCGCGTCGGCCACCCCGTCGAACCGCGACCAGAAATCCCCGAACCCTCCGGTCCCGAAGCCGTACACCCGCCCCGGGTCCACCGGCTCGGCGTGCATCCCCCGCCCCACCGGGATCGCCCGCTCGATCTTCGACCGGAGCCGGGAAAGATCACCCGGCAGGTCGTTCGCGGTCAGCGAGGTCTTCACGGCCGACATGCCGCAGCCGATGTCGACCCCGACCGCCGCCGGGCAGACCGCCCCGCGCATCGCGATGACCGAGCCGACCGTCGCACCCTTGCCGAAATGCACGTCCGGCATCACCGCGAGGCCCTCGATCCAGGGCAGGGTGGCGACGTTCCGCAGCTGCTGCATCGCGACGTCCTCGACCGTGGACGGGTCCGTCCACATGCGGATGGGGACCTGCGCCCCAGGCACCTCTACGTACGACATACCTACCCGATTCCCCCGAAAAGTCAGAAAACGCAAAACCGGCGCCAAGGTCAGCAAAAGAGACAACCGACCGGCGTTCACAGCTGCGCGTGCGATACACATTGTGTCCATCGGCCCGCATCGGGCGGCAACCGGTTTTCCCCGGCGGAAGGAGCTCGGCACCGTGCAGCGAAAGGCGTACGTACCCGGCCTGGCGGTGCTTCTCGCGACCCTCGTCGGCGGCTGCACCGCCGGTTCCGGCGGCGACGGCTCCGCCGCCGACACCAAGCCCGGCGAGGCCGCGGGCTCCGCCGCCGCCCCCGGCAAGTACCGCACGCTCTACGAGCCCTGCGGGGCGGTCGACCGCGCCACCCTCAGGAGCCTGCTCCCCGGCGCGGCCGAGCTGCCCGAGGAACAGCAGGCACAGGTGTACCGCGGCACGGCCGCCGTCACCTACGACACCGACCGCCGCGTCGGGTGCAGCTGGAAGGCCGACGCGGCCCACGCCTCGCACCACCTGCGGATCGACGTCGAGCGCGTCGTCTCGTACGACCCCGCGGTCAGCGACGACGACCGGGCCCAGGAGGTCTACGCCCGCAAGCAGGACGCGGCGCAACTGCCGGCCCCCGCGAACCCGCGCGACGACACGGTCCAGGAGAGCACGCCCCCGAGCGGCACACCGACGGCAACGAGCCCCACGAGCACCGCGTCCCCCACCGGCACCACGCCCCCCGTCGGAGCCCCGAGCGGAACGACCACCCCCGCGGGTCTCGAGCCCCGGGAGCTCGGCGGGCTCGGCGACGCCGCCTTCCTCGACGATGTCCTGACCCGGGCCGGCTCCACCGCGCAGCACCGCACCGTGAGCGTGGTGTTCCGCACATCGAATGTGATCGTGACCGTCGAGTACATCGCGCAGCCCGCCCGTACGACGGAGGTCCCCGACAGCAAGGAACTGCAGGAAAAGGCGCAGGCCCTGGCCCAGAAGCTGGCCGAGCGGTTCAACGACTAGCGCGCCCCCATCGAGCCGCCGCGGCGACATCCGGTCCTGCCGGTCGACCCCGGCGACGTACCGTTTCGGCGTACCGTGGCCGACCGGAGACCCCGGACGACCGTCCGTCCCGCGCGTCGGGCGGACCGGACCGGACCGGACCGTACGACACACCGACTGAAGGAACCATGCACCGATCAGCCCCGCGACTCACCCGCATATTCGCCTGTGCCGCCGTCCCGGTGATGCTCGTCGTCGCCGGCTGCTCGTCGGACTCGGACTCCGACAGCAAGAAGGACTCCGGCTCGTCCTCCTCGTCCACGGCCCCTTCCGGGTCCTCCGGTGGTGCGCAGCAGTCCGCGCCGACCGTGGCGCCCGCGAAGTTCGCCAAGCTCCCCGAGCCCTGCAAGGCGCTCACCGCGAAGACGGTCGAGGAGCTGGTACCGAAGGTGAAGAACAAGGCGGGTACGGCCGGCAAGTCCAGCGACACGTCCGTACGCGGGGGCTGCTCCTGGAACGGCCTGGAGGACAAGGGCGTCAAGGGCTCGGACTACCGCTGGCTCGACGTCTCCTTCCTCCGCTACGAGTCCGACCCCGGGCTGGGCAGCGGCGAGAAGCGTGCCACCGAGGCCTACGCGAAGGAAATCGCGAAGACCCAGGCCACTGAGGGCGCGAAGAAGGTCAAGACAGGCGCTCAGACCGTCGGTGACGAGGCGACAGCCATCACCTACGAGATCCGCAAGACGGGCGTGGACTTCAAGTACGCGTCGATCGTGGCCCGCACGGGGAACGTCGTCGTCACGCTCGGCTACAACGGCGCGGGCTACGCGGGCGCCGCCGCCCCGGACACGGCGGAGCTGCTGAAGGACGCGGTGAAGGCGGCCAAGGAAGCGGCGACCGCGGTCACGACGGCCAACAAGTAGGACAAACGGGGAGGGCCCGACACGTAGGCTCCCCCACACTCGGCTCCCCGGAAGCTCGCGCTCCGCACACATGTGCCAGGCTTGGGCCGCTCCGGGGAGCTCCCGGTTCTCCAGCTCTGCAGCTCTACAGCTTTACAGCGCCAGAATTCGATATGGGGAGGGGATCGCGGGTGGCCGCGATGCAGCTGACACGCACGCACCGCATACTCATCGGCGTCGTCGTGGCCGGCGCGGTGGTCATCGCCGCCATCGGCTTCGCCGGGTCGTACTCCGCCGTGCGCGATCTCGCCGAGAAGAAGGGCTTCGGCGACTTCTCCCTGGTCTTCCCGATCGGCATCGACGCGGGCATCTGTGTGCTGCTCGCGCTGGACCTCCTGCTGACCTGGATCCGCATCCCGTTCCCGCTGCTGCGCCAGACGGCGTGGCTGCTGACGGCGGCGACGATCGCGTTCAACGGCGCCGCCGCCTGGCCCGACCCGCTCGGTGTCGGCATGCACGCGGTCATCCCGGTGCTCTTCGTCGTGGCCGTCGAGGCCGCCCGCCATGCGGTGGGCCGGATCGCGGACATCACGGCGGACAAGCACATGGAGGGTGTGCGGCTCACCCGTTGGCTGCTCTCCCCCGTGCCCACGTTCCGGCTGTGGCGGCGGATGAAGCTGTGGGAGCTGCGCTCGTACGAGCAGGTCATCAAGCTCGAACAGGACCGGCTGATCTACCAGGCACGCCTCCAGGCCCGTTTCGGGCGGGCGTGGCGGCGGAAGGCGCCGGTCGAGGCGCTGATGCCACTGCGACTGGCGAAGTACGGCGTTCCGCTGGCGGAGACCGCGCCCGCGGGCCTGGCCGCCGCGGGCATCGAGCCGGCGCTCCTGCCGCCGAACCCGACCCCCGAACCGCTCCCGGGCCCGAGCAAGAGCCAGAGCCCGACCGAGCTGCCCGTGTCGGGGCTGCCGGCCGCGGAACTTCCCGCGCCCCGGCCCGAGGCCGTCGGCGAGGCGGTCGGCGGGGCGGTTGACGGGGCGGTCCACGGGGTGCCGCAGCCCGAGGATCCCGGCCCCGCCGCCCAAGGGAACCCGTGGTTCAGCGCACAGGCGCTCCCCCAGGACGCGTACGAGGGCGCGTACGACCCGACGTATGACCCGGCGTACGACCCGGCCCTGCAGACGGCCCCGGGTACCATTCCCGCCCCGCGCACCGAGCAGCAGCCGATGCACGAAGAGGCGTACGAGACCGCGTACGAGACGGCGGACGAAGCGGCCCCCGCGCCCCGGCCCGAGCCTCAGCCCGACCGCGAGCTCCAGTCGGACCTCATCGACGAGCGGGCCTTCGCCGAGCTGGCGTACCCCGTCTTCAAGGAGTACGTGCACCTGCACGGGGTGCACCCGAGCAACGACCAGCTCGACATAACCCTCGCCGACGCCCACGGCATCCAGCACCCGCGCAGCGCGAGCCTGCTGCGCCGCCTGATGCCGGAGTTCCAGAGCCGCTACCAGGCCGACCTGGAGGCCGAGCACATCGCGTAGCGGCACCGGACACCGGCGGCAGACACGCTGAAGGGCGCTCACCCACACCGGGTGAGAGCCCTTCAGCAACACGCCTTCGGAACCGTCAGGACCCGAGCAGCTTGCGCACCCGGTCCGCCCCCACGGCCAGCAGCAGCGTCGGCAGCCTGGGCCCGGTCTCGCGGCTGACGAGCAGGCGGTACAGCAGCGCGAAGAACGCGCGCTGGGCGACCTTCAGCTCCGGCGTCGGCTTGGCGTCCGGCTCCAGGCCCGCCATCACCTTCGGTACGCCGTAGACGAGCGTGGTGAGCCCGTCCAGGGACCAGTGCGAGTCCAGGCCCTCCAGCAGCAGCCGCAGCGACGCGCGTCCCTCGTCGTCGAGCGAGCCGAGGAGCTCGGCGTCGGGCTCGGAGCGCACGATCGTGCGGGCCTCGGCCGGGACCTGGCTGGTGATCCAGTTCTCGGCGCGGTCGAGGCGCGGCCGCACCTCGACCAGGTCGTCCAGCGGGTTCGCCGGGTCGAGCTCGCTCAGGATCCGCAGCGTCTGCTCGTCGTGCCCGGCCGTGATGTCCGCGACCGAGGCGAGCGTGCGGTACGGGAGCGGGCGCGGGGTGCGCGGCAGCTCACCGGCGGCGGTGCGCACCGCGCGGGAGTACGCGGCCGCGTCGGCGGGCAGCACGGACCCGTCGGCGACCTTGGACTCCAGCTTGTCCCACTCGTCGTAGAGCCGCTGGATCTCCTGGTCGAAGGCGATCTTGAAGGACTGGTTGGGCTTGCGGCGCGCGTACAGCCAGCGCAGCAGCGGCGCCTCCATGATCTGCAGCGCGTCGGCGGGCGTGGGCACGCCGCCGCGCGAGGACGACATCTTCGCCATCCCGGAGATGCCCACGAAGGCGTACATCGGCCCGATCGGCTGCACGCCGTCGAAGACCTCGCGGACGATCTGCCCGCCCACGACGAACGACGACCCGGGCGAGGAGTGGTCGACGCCGCTCGGCTCGAAGATCACGCCCTCGTAGGCCCACCGCATCGGCCAGTCGACCTTCCAGACCAGCTTTCCGCGGTTGAACTCGGTCAGCCGGACCGTCTCGGAGAAGCCACAGGCGGTGCACGAGTACGTCAGCTCGGCCGTCGCGTCGATGTACGAGGTGACCGTCGTCAGGTCCTTCTCGCAGTTGCCGCAGTACGGCTTGTACGGGAAGTACCCCCCGGAGCCGCCGCTGCCGTCGTCCTCGCCGGCCGCGCCGGAGCCCTCGGCGGCCTCCAGCTCGGCCTCGTCGACCGGCTTCTGCGACTTCTTGGCGGGGGCCTTCTTCGTCCGGTACTGGTCGAGGATGGCGTCGATGTCGGCGCGGTGCTTCATCGCGTGCAGGATCTGCTCGCGGTACGCCCCCGCCGTGTACTGCTCGGTCTGGCTGATCGGGTCGTACTCGACACCGAGCTCGGCGAGCGACTCGACCATGGCGGCCTTGAAGTGCTCGGCCCAGTTCGCGTGCGGCGAGCCCGCCGGTGCGGGCACCGAGGTCAGCGGCTTGCCGATGTGCTCGGCCCACGACTTGTCGACGCCCGGGACTCCGGCCGGCACCTTGCGGTAGCGGTCGTAGTCGTCCCAGGAGATCAGGTGCCGGACCTCGTAACCCCGGCGCCGGACCTCGTCCGCGACCAGGTGCGGGGTCATGACCTCGCGGAGATTGCCCAGGTGGATGGGGCCCGAGGGGGACAGCCCAGAGGCAACCACGACCGGTTTCCCGGGCGCACGCCGTTCCGACTCGGCGATGACATCGTCCGCGAAACGGGAGACCCAGTCGGTCTCGGTGCTGCTCTGAGCCACGATCGGCACGTCCTTGAATGCTTGATTCTGTCGAAGCTGGCGTCTGCCATTCTCCCAGACGAAACAACCGCCCCCGTAGTTGTCCACAGGCGAGCGATTCGCTCGCGAGCGCGGTCCGGTGCGGTCTGGTGCAGTCCGGTGGGTCCGGTGCGGTCCGGTGCGGTGGCGCGCCGCGGTGCGGCGGGAAATCAGGTTGCTCCCCCATGGGACACTTGACAACTGAAATAGACACCATCCTCACCTGACAGGAACGGAAGCTCATGGCCTCGGTCCCTTCCCTCGCTTCGACCGTGCAGCAGCGCCTCGCGGACGCCCTCTCGGCAGCCCTGCCGGAGGCCGGCTCCGCCGACCCGCTGCTGCGACGTAGCGACCGGGCCGACTTCCAGGCCAACGGCATCCTGGCGCTCGCCAAGCAGCTCAAGGGCAACCCGCGCGAGCTGGCGACGAAGGTCGTCGAGGCCATCCCGGCCAATGACGTCCTCAAGGACATCGAGGTCTCCGGCCCCGGCTTCCTCAACATCACGGTCACCGACGAGGCGATCGTGAAGACGCTCGCCGCCCGCGCCGCCGACGACCGCCTCGGTGTTCCGTACACCACGGACGCCGGCACGACCGTGATCGACTACGCCCAGCCGAACGTGGCGAAGGAGATGCACGTCGGCCATCTGCGGTCCGCCGTGATCGGCGCGGCCATGGTCGAGATCCTGGAGTTCACCGGCGAGAAGGTGGTCCGGCGCCACCACATCGGCGACTGGGGCACCCAGTTCGGCATGCTCATCCAGTACCTGCTCGAGCACCCGCACGAGCTGGACCACAAGGACGAGGCCACCGTCTCCGGTGAGGAGGCCATGTCCAACCTGAACCGGCTCTACAAGGCCTCCCGGGCCCTCTTCGACTCCGACGAGGAGTTCAAGGACCGGGCGCGCCGCCGGGTGGTCGACCTCCAGGCGGGCGACGAGCAGACGCGCGCCCTGTGGCAGCGGTTCGTCGACGAGTCGAAGATCTACTTCTACTCGGTCTTCGACAAGCTCGACATGGAGATCAGCGACCCGGACATCGTCGGCGAGTCGGGCTACAACGACATGCTGGCCGAGACCTGTCGCCTCCTTGAGGAGTCGGGCGTCGCGGTCCGCTCCAATGGTGCGCTCTGCGTCTTCTTCGACGACGTCAAGGGCCCGGACGGCAACCCGGTCCCGCTGATCGTCCAGAAGTCCGACGGCGGCTTCGGCTACGCCGCGACGGACCTCTCCGCGATCCGCGACCGTGTCCAGAACCTCGGCGCGAAGACGCTGCTGTACGTCGTGGACGTCCGCCAGTCGCTCCACTTCAAGATGGTCTTCGAGACCGCCCGCCGGGCCGGCTGGCTGAGCGACGACGTCAAGGCCCACCAGCTCGCCTTCGGCACGGTCCTCGGCAAGGACGGCAAGCCGTTCAAGACCCGTGAGGGCGAGACGGTGCGTCTGGAAGACCTGCTGGACGAGGCGGTCGAGCGGGCCACCACCGTCGTGCGCGAGAAGGCCCAGAAGGTCGGCCTGACCGAGCAGGAGATCGTCGAGAACGGCCGGTTCGTGGGCATCGGCGCGGTGAAGTACGCCGACCTGTCGACGTCCGCGGTACGGGACTACAAGTTCGACCTGGACCAGATGGTCTCGCTGAACGGCGACACGTCCGTCTACCTCCAGTACGCGTACGCCCGTATCCAGTCGATCCTCCGCAAGGCGGGCGACGCCAAGCCGGCCGCCCACCCCGAACTCGCGCTGGCCCCGGCCGAGCGCGCGCTGGGTCTGCACCTGGACCAGTTCGGGGAAC
Source organism: Streptomyces sp. NPDC000410 (assembly GCF_040300305.1). Classification (NCBI taxonomy): domain Bacteria; kingdom Bacillati; phylum Actinomycetota; class Actinomycetes; order Kitasatosporales; family Streptomycetaceae; genus Streptomyces; species Streptomyces sp. NPDC000410. Next base: position 23,658 of record NZ_JBEPDM010000044.1, on the reverse strand, counting down.
TCCTGGCGGAGGTCGCCGCGTCGTACGAGCCGCACAAGCTCGCCGCGTACCTGTACCAGCTGGCGTCGCACCTGACGACGTTCTACGACCAGTGCCAGGTGCTCAGCGACGAGAACGCGGCGGAGGTCGTGGAGAACCGCCTTTTCCTCGTCGACCTCACCGCCCGGACGCTCAGCAAGGGCATGAGCCTGCTGGGCATCCGGACGCCCGAGCGTCTCTGATCCTTTCCGGGATCCTTACCGGAATCCTTTCCGGACCTGTTGGGGGTGGTGCTGGCACCACCCCCAACAGGGTGTCTGGACGGCTGTCCGGTCGGGCGCGGCGTTCATAGCCTCAATTGCATGACCGAGACGCATACGACGCACACGACGCACTTGCGCCGGACCACCGGAATCGCCGGCGTGCTGGCCGCAGCCCTCACCTTCGTCGAGATCCCGCTCTACTTCGTGTATTCGGGCCCCCCGCCGGCCTCGAACGTCCTCACCCGGATCCTGCTGAACCTGTTCGTGTGCGCGGGCCTGCTCGTCTTTCTGACGGGCTTCCGTCAGCTGCTCCGGCGCTCGGCACCACCCGAGCGCGCCTGGGCCGCGGACCTCGCCCACACGGCGGGGATCGTGTACGTCGTCGCCACCCTGGTGTCCAACTCGCTGGAGGCGGGCGTGGTCTTCGGCGCGAACGGCACGCCCGTCGACCCGACCATCGACGGCCCGCTGGCCGACGGCCACACCCTCCTGTACGGCTCCATAGGCCGCCTCCTGACCGCCCTCTTCCTCGCCGCGACCGGCCATGTCCTCGCCCGCAGCGCTCTGTTGCCCCGCTGGGCCACCCCGTCCGCCTACATCCTCGCGGCCGTCAACCTCGCCTTCGTGCCGTCCCTCTACTTCGGGACCGACCCCGCGCGCTTCCACAGCGCCATCGGCTGGGGCACGACCGCTGCCGTCGCAGGGCTGCTCCTGTACTGGATATGTGCGGTGGGCATCGCGCTGCTCCGCCCGGCGGGGCGCGCTGCCCGAAGCTGACCTTTTGGTAAGTACCCACTATTTAGTCGGTACTTGCTGATCCCTCAGTGCCGGAGAAGGATCGAGATCGAAGGAGATCGCGGAACATCCTCCGCCGCTCCCCGTCCCGATCCCCCATCTCTCCAGGAGACCCAGCATGTCCGCGCCGTCGCAGCCCTCCGCCTCCGCCTCCGCCCCCGCCCCCGCTCCGGTTTCGGTTTCGGTCCTCGGTCTCGGCATGATGGGCTCGGCGCTCGCCGCCGCGCTGCTGAACGCTGGCCACCGGGTCACCGTCTGGAACCGGTCCGCCGCGAAGACGGGCCCGCTCGTGGCCCAGGGCGCCATGCCCGCCGCCACACCGGCCGAGGCCGTCGAGGCGAGCCCCCTCCTCATCGTCTGCCTCCTGACCAACGACAACGTGACGGAGCTCCTCTCCTCCCTCGGCGACACCGTCAGCGGCAAGACCCTGGTCAACCTCACCAACGGCACCCCGGCCCAGGCCCGGGAACTGTCCGCCTGGGCAGCCAAGCACGACGCCCGGTACATCGACGGCGGCATCATGGCGGTCCCCCAGATGATCGCGGGCCCTGACGCGTTCGTCTTCTACAGCGGCGACGAGGAGGCCTTCGAGGCCCACCGCGACACCCTGGCCGCCTTCGGCGGTACGAAGTGGGAGGGCAGCGACCCCGGCCTGGCGGCCCTGAACGACCTGGCACTGCTCACCGGTATGTACGGCATGTTCGTGGGCGTCCTCCAGGCCTTCGCCCTGGTCCGCACCGAGAACATCTCGGCCGAGAAGTTCTCGGAACTCCTCGTCCCGTGGATCACCGCGATGCTCGCCGGCGCCCCCGAACTGGGCCGGGCCGTCGACACCGGACAGCACCTGACCGATGTCTCCAGCCTCGCCGTCAACCAGGCCGCGTTCCCCAACTTCCTGGCCACCTACCGCGACCAGGGCGTCAGCCCGGAGCTCTTCGAGCCGTTCCAGGCGATCCTGGACCGGTCGATAGCCGAGGGCCACGCGGCCGACGGCCTCTCCCGGCTCGCCGACCTCCTCAAGGCCGAGCACACGCGCTGACGGTCAACCGGTGGCCCACTCGGCCTTTTCGGGCCAGTAGTAACGCAGCTTGGGCTCGTCGAAGGCACTCGTACGGAAAGGCTTTCCGCCGTCGTCGACCCGGATGGTCCCCTTCTGGTCGCCGCTGTTCCAGTCGAGTTCCAGATACCAGAGGACCTCATGTCCTTCGGTGTGCACATTGAGGTTCAGGACCTGCGGGTCGCGGGTGGAAACCTGGTACGGGAAGTCCTTGGCGGGCACGACGATGTCGCCGTCCTGCCCGGCCACGGGCTTGGTCGTCGGCCGGGCGCTGTCCAGGTCGATGTCGAAGGTCTGCGGGGTGATGCCGCTGCCGCAGCCGGTGCCCATGGAGTACGCCTCCCAGTCCAGGGGTGCGTTGCGCCCCACGACGCGAACGTGCACGTCGTTGAGGAGAACCGCCCTTTCCGTGTTGCCCGTCACGGTCAGCTGGAGCTGCATCGTGCCGGCCCTGACGGCGTCCAGGGCGTTCGCCCAGCCCCGGCGGTCCTGGGGAGGGGGCGGGGGTGGGATCTGGTTCGGGGGCTGGTTCACGAGGTACTGCTCGCCGCACGGCGATTCCCAGTTGTACGAGCTGATCCCCACGTTCGGCGCCACAGGCCCGCTCTCCCTGACAGGCGGCTTCGGCTTGTTCGCGGCGGCCGGGCCCGAGGGAGCCGTGCTCGTCTTCTTCCCGTCAGGTGAGGCGCCGGCACTCGTCGATGGCGCGGCGGACGCGGAGCTGCTCGTCGGGCTCCTGGTCACGGCGCCTGGACCGGCCTCGGCGTGGCGGTCCTTTCCACCGCGTCCGTCCGTCTTCGCGTCCCCTCCCCCGCCCCCGCCTCCGCCTCCGAATGAGGTGACCGCAACGGCTGCCGGGACGGCGAGAGCGACAACAACAGCCGTGGCGAGGGCGACACGCAGACGGCGCTTGCGTGAGCCGACGGGCTCAGGCCCGATGACCACCGGCTTGGCGGCCACCTCCTCCGGCCCCGGCTCGGGCTGCGGCTCGGGCCCCGGCTGCGGCTCCGGCTCACCCGTGCGCTCTGCTGCCTCCACAGAAGCTGCTGCCTCGGGCGCGCCGGCCCGGCCACGCCTTCGGGCTTCGTCGGCAAGGATCCATCGCCGGTGCAGCTCCACCAGCTCGTCGGGACTCGCCCCGCACAGTCGTGCGAGCCGCTCCAGGGGTGCGTAGTCCGTCGGTACGACGTCACCATTGCAGTAGCGGTGCAGCGTGGACGTACTCATGTGCAGCTGCCGGGCCAGGGCCCCGTAGCTGAGCCCGGAACGTTCCTTCAGCGTGCTCAACAGCCCCGCGAAGCCGTCCGTTTCGCTGCCCACGCATGCCCTCCCCATTGTCCGGCCATCCCAGGAACGCGTTCCAGGGGAAGGACGTTTTCCCAGGTCATCGCCCGTTCCAGCGTTCCAGCTTCCCTCATTGTCCCTGCTCGGTTGCCCCATGCCCGACAGCCCCGCAAGGTTTTGGCCAGCACCTGCCGAACCGAACCACGCACCACACACGGGGAGTCGATTCACATGCGTCACATCACCCTTCGCGCCGCCATCGCCACCACCACGGCCGTTCTGGCGGGCCTGTCCCTCACCGCCTGCCAGGACGGCAACGGGGCAAAGGACGCCGGCCCGGCGAGCATCAGCCCCACCTCCGAGGCCCAGGCCCAGGCGCCCGCGAGCACTCCGTCCTCCGGTGCCGACAGCAAGACTCCGGCCGGCGGCAGCGGCAAGGACGCCGACAAGAGCGGCGACAAGAACGGCAGCGAAAACAGCAGCAGCAACACCAGGGACAAGGGCGCCGACGACAGCGACCCCAGCTCGATCGCCACCTGCACCAGCGCCAACACCAAGGTGACCGTCAGCCAGGTCACGCGGCCCATCAACCACCTGCTGCTCACGGCCACCAACACGGGTTCGGGCCGCTGCGCCGCTTACGGCGCTCCCGCGCTCCGGTTCGACGAGGATCATTCCGTGACCGGGCTGATCGAGGACAGCAAGCCCCAGGCCGTCGTCACCCTCGACCCGGGCCAGTCGGCCTACGCCGCGATCGTGCTGAGTGGCGAGAACACGGAAGGCGGCCGCATCGCCAAGAAGCTCGGTGTCTTCTTCACCCCGCGCGGCGGCTCCGGGTCCATCGGTTCCCCCACCACACTGACGCTCCCGTCGGACACCTACAGGACCAACGACGCGCGCGTCACGTACTGGCTGACCGACATGGCCGACGCACTGACCTACTGAGCCGCTGACCTCCCGGCTGGTCCGATGTGCTGATCATCGAGCCCGCTCCGGCCCGTCGCAGCGCATGGTCATCCGTGCGCGGGTCAAGCTCCCCCTCGGGGTCTCGCACGTCCCACCCCATGAACCGAGGAGCAGCCACATGAGTCCTGCGCACACGACACCACTCCGCCCCGGGCAGCCGCCCCGTCGAGGCAAGTGGCTGACCGGCGCCACGGTCGCCTCGCTCGCGCTCGTCCTGGCGGCCGGGGTCGCCGGCCCGGCCGCGGCGGATTCACGAGACGGCGACGACGCGGCCGCGCCTGGCGCGAAAACTGCCGCCAGTGCCCTCCCCGTCACCGAGGCATCCGGTCCGAACGTCACTGTCCCGGCACACGGCTCCATCGCGACCCAGGCCGTCTGTCCTGCCGGCCAGACTGCGATCTCCGGCGGCTGGTACACGAACGCGGCCGGGGCCGTCACGGGCGTGTCGCTCCAGACCACCACCAACACCAGCAAGGACACGTGGTTCGTGGTCTTCGACAACCCCGGCAACTTCGACATCATCGCCAACGTCCGGGCGTACTGCTCGCCCTGACGGCATAGCGGCGTGCAACGCACTCGCCACGTCCCGCACGGGGGCCGACTCCGCGAACGAGTCGGCCCCTCCTCTCATGCGGCTCGACGCCAGTCAGGACGTCCAACTCGCCGTCCACAGGGCATCATCGCCCTCGAGCCCCGTTGTCAGTGGCGGCCTCTACATTCACTGCATGGCGATGCTTCCCAACCCACTGCCGGCCCTGGCGACCGACCCCACAGGCCGCTCACTGGGCCTCGACCTCCCGCCCGGCCGGCTCATCGACGCGACCGTCGACGGCGCGTGGCACGAGCCCCTGCTCTGGTACGGCGACGAGCCCGCCACCTCCAGCACGTGGGCCCGCCTCCTCCCCGCCCGCAGGACGGCCGGACTGCACCCCGTCCTGATCTGCGACTCACGGGAGCCGGACGGCTGGGAGCTGTGGCCGGAGCGGATGTCGTATCCCGGGGACCACGACGCCGAAGAAGTGCTGTCGGACTTCTGGGAGGCGTACGCCGAGGACGAGCTGGACGCCGACGGCGCCTGGCCGGGCCTCGCCCCGGCCGGCACACCCGTCGAGGACCCGGACCGGATCGCCGCCGAGGTCGCGGCGGACCTGATCGAGCACGGGCAGGATGACCTGAAGGGCGCCCGCCCGGCCCTGGTCCGGGCCCGCCGCAGCGCCGACATACCGGCGGCCATCGGCTGGAGCGGCCCGCTCAACCACGAGAACGACGTGGCCCGTCTCTGCGCCGTGCTGCGGTCCTGGGAGGACCGCTTCGGCATACGGGTCGTCGCCCTGGCCTTCGACCAGCTGGTCGTGTCCGTGGCGGCGCCCCCGACCACGACCGCCGACAGCGAGGCATTGGCGGCCGAGCACTTCGCGTTCTGCCCGGACAACATCTGGCAGGGCCCCACCGCCGACCTCGGCACGTACGCACGATGGCTGGTGGGAGCCCACACCTGGACGTTCTGGTGGGACTGAGGAGTGCGGACCGAGGACTGAGGGGCCGCAGGCCGAGGAGCCCTCAGCGGCCGAGCTTCTGGGCGACCTCGGTGGCCCAGTAGGTGAGGATCATCTGCGCGCCCGCGCGACGGATCCCGGTCAGGGTCTCCAGGATCGCCTTGTCCCGCTCGATCCAGCCCTTCTCGGCCGCCGCCTCGACCATCGCGTACTCCCCACTGATCTGGTACGCGGCCACGGGCACGTCCACCGCGTCCGCGACACGTGCGAGCACGTCCAGGTAGGGCCCGGCGGGCTTGACCATGACCATGTCGGCGCCCTCCTCAAGGTCGAGCGCCAGCTCCCGCATCGACTCCCGGAGGTTGGCGGGGTCCTGCTGGTACGTCTTGCGGTCGCCGGTCAGCGAGGACCCGACGGCTTCCCGGAACGGCCCGTAGAAAGCCGACGAGTACTTGGCGGTGTACGCGAGGATCGACACGTCCTCCTTGCCGATGGTGTCCAGCGCGTCCCGGATCACCCCGACCTGACCGTCCATCATTCCGCTGGGCCCCACCACGTGGACGCCCGCGTCGGCCTGCACCTGGGCCATCTCGGCGTACCGCTCCAGCGTGGCGTCGTTGTCGACCCGGCCGTCGGCGTCCAGCACCCCGCAGTGCCCGTGATCGGTGTACTCGTCGAGGCACAGGTCGGACATGATCACGAGCTCATCGCCGACCTCGGCCTTCACGGCCCGGATGGCGACCTGCAGAATCCCGTCCGGGTCCGTCCCCGCCGTCCCCGCCGCGTCCTTCTTCGCGTCCTCCGGCACACCGAAGAGCATGATCCCGGAGACACCCGCCTCCCGGGCCTCCACGGCCGCCTTCCGCAGCGTGTCCAGGGAGTGCTGCACCACACCCGGCATGGCCGCGATCGGCACGGGCTCGCTCACACCCTCCCGTACGAACGCGGGAAGGATCAGATCAGCGGGATGCAGCCGCGTCTCGGCGACCATGCGCCGCATCGCGGGATTGACCCGCAGCCGCCGCGGCCGCGAGCCAGGAAAGGATCCATACACAGTCATAGCCCCCACGCTACGCCCGCATACGGCCCCCTCTTGCCGACACCCTGTCCCGTTGTGGGCAGTCCATCCACTCGTTGTGGGCAGTCGTTCCGCAGGGCGAGCGAAGCGAGATGGGGGTACCCCTGGGGGCACCCCCAGGCGAAGCTCTGGGGGAGAAGCTCTGGGGGAGGGTGGGCACAACCCCCGGCGCGCGGTGCCGATCCGTCGGCCCTGCGCCCCGGCAGGCCCAGCGCCCCGCCCGGTGCCGGTGGCATACCGGCGGGCGTACCGGTGGCGTACCGGTGCGGGTGCGGGGGACCAACCCCCGCACCCCCACACCTCACGTCGTACGACGCCTCCGCGCCCCCGGCCGCCGCTCGCTCGGCCGCGTCACCGGGTCCCCCGCCTCGACCGCCGCCTCGCGGCGCCGCGACCCGAACTCCGCCAGCGCCTCGGCCAGCTTGTGCACCGACGGCTCCGGCGACAGGACGTCCACCCGCAGCCCGTGCTCCTCCGCGGTCTTCGCGGTCGCGGGGCCGATACAGGCGATGACCGTCACGTTGTGCGGCTTCCCGGCGATACCCACCAGGTTCCGCACGGTGCTGCTCGACGTGAACAGAACGGCGTCGAACCCGCCGCCCTTGATCGCCTCCCGCGTATCCGCCGGCGGCGGCGACGCCCGGACGGTCCGGTAGGCCGTCACGTCGTCGACCTCCCACCCGAGCTCGATCAGGCCCGCCACCAGCGTCTCCGTGGCGATGTCGGCGCGCGGCAGGAACACCCGGTCGATCGGGTCGAAAACGGGGTCGTACGGCGGCCAGTCCTCCAGCAGCCCGGCCGCGCTCTGCTCCCCGCTCGGCACCAGGTCCGGCTTCACACCGAATTCGATCAGCGCCCGGGCGGTCTGCTCGCCCACCGCCGCGACCTTGATCCCGGCGAAGGCGCGGGCGTCGAGCCCGTACTCCTCGAACTTCTCCCGCACAGCCTTCACGGCGTTGACCGACGTGAAGGCGATCCACTCGTAGCGGCCCGTCACGAGCCCCTTGACCGCACGCTCCATCTGCTGCGGCGTCCGCGGCGGCTCGACGGCGATCGTCGGCACCTCGTGCGGCACGGCGCCGTAGGACCGAAGCTGGTCGGAGAGCGAAGCCGCCTGCTCCTTCGTACGCGGTACGAGGACCTTCCAGCCGAACAGCGGCTTGGACTCGAACCACGCGAGCTGGTCGCGCTGGGCCGCGGCGCTGCGCTCACCGACCACGGCTATGACCGGCCGGTGTCCTTCCGGCGACGGCAGCACCTTCGCCTGCTTGAAGACCTGCGCGATCGTCCCGAGCGTCGCGGTCCACGTCCGCTGCCGCGTCGTCGTACCGGCGACCGTGACCGTGAGCGGGGTGTCGGGCTTGCGCCCGGCGGCCACCAGCTCCCCGGCGGCCGCGGCCACGGCGTCCAGGGACGTCGACACGACGACCGTGCCGTCCGACGCGCCGACCTCGGTCCAGCACCGGTCGTCGGCCGTACGCGCGTCGATGAAGCGCACATCGGTGCCCTGCGCGTCGCGCAGCGGCACACCGGCGTACGCGGGCACGCCCACCGCCGTCGCGACACCCGGCACGACCTCGAAGGGAATGCCCTCCGCGGCGCAGGCGAGCATCTCCTGGCCGGCGTTGCCGTCGAGCCCGGGGTCACCGCCCACCGCACGGACGACCCGCTTGCCGCCCCTCGCGGCCTCCATGACAAGATTGGCGGCATCCCTCAACACAGGGACACCGGCGGCCATTGACGCATTGTCAACAACCGCCAGCTCAGGCGTGCTCACGCCCGCCCGCGCATGGCCGCGAACGACCTCGAGGACATCGGGCTCGGCGATCAGCACGTCCGCTCCCGCCAGCGCCTCCACAGCGCGCAGGGTCAGCAGCCCCGGGTCGCCGGGACCGGCGCCGAGGAAGGTGACGTGCCCATGCCCGGAGTACGCCGACGAGGTGGAAGTGGCAGTGGTGGGGCTCAAAGTGCTCGCTCCCCCATAAGACCGGCCGCACCCTTGGCGAGCATCTCGGCCGCGAGTTCGCGACCGAGGGCAACCGCGTCGTCGTGCGACGTGGGTACGGGACCGGTGGTGGACAGCTGCACCAGCGTGGAACCGTCGGTCGTGCCGACGACAGCCCGCAGGCGCATCTCATGAACAACCTGTCCGTCGGCCAGCAGGTCGGCCAGCGCGCCCACAGGTGCGCTGCAGCCGGCCTCCAGGGCGGCGAGCAGGGATCGCTCGGCGGTCACGGCGGCCCGGGTGTACGGGTCGTCGAGCTCGGCGAGCGCGGCAGTGAGGTCGGCGTTCGCCGACAGGCACTCGACTGCCAGGGCCCCCTGGCCGGGGGCGGGCAGGACCGCGTCGACCGACAGGAAGTCGGTCACGTCCTCGATCCTGCCGATACGGTTCAGCCCGGCCGCGGCAAGCACCACGGCATCCAGCTCCCCGCTGCGCACGTATCCGACCCGGGTGTCGATGTTGCCCCGGATCGGCACGGTCTCGATGACGAGTCCGTGCGAGCGCGCGTACGCGTTGAGCTGCGCCATCCGGCGCGGCGAGCCGGTCCCGACGCGGGCGCCGTGCGGCAGCCGGTCGAGCGTCAGCCCGTCGCGCGCGACGAGCACGTCACGCGGGTCCTCGCGCCGCGGAATCGCGGCCAGCACCAGGTCGTCGGGCTGCGCGGTCGGCAGGTCCTTCAGCGAGTGGACCGCGAAGTCCACCTCGCCCGCGAGCAGCGCGTCACGCAGCGCGGTGACGAACACACCGGTGCCGCCGATCTGCGCGAGGTGCTCGCGGGAGGTGTCGCCGTACGTGGTGATCTCGACGAGCTCGACAGGGCGGCCGGTCAGCCGGCTCACCGTCTCCGCCACCTGCCCGGACTGAGCCATGGCGAGCTTGCTGCGCCTGGTCCCGAGCCTCAAAGCCTTCTCGGTCATACTCGCCCTCGGTTCTTGACGTCCGCGTCGTTCAGGTCGGCCCGGCTGACGGATGCGACCGTCTCCGGGTCGAGATCGAAGAGTGTGCGCAGCGCGTCCGCGTAACCGGCACCGCCGGGCTCGGCCGCGAGCTGCTTTATGCGCACGGTCGGCGCGTGCAGGAGCTTGTCGACGACGCGGCGCACGGTCTGGGTGATCTCGGCGCGCTGCTTCGCGTCGAGATCGGGCAGCCGTCCCTCCAGCCGCGCGACCTCACCGGCGACCACATCGGCGGCCATGGCGCGCAGGGCGACCACGGTCGGCGTGATGTGCGCGGCGCGCAGGGCGGCACCGAAGGCGGCGACCTCGTCGGAGACGATCGTGCGCACCTGGTCGACGTCGGCGGCCATCGGGGCGTCCGCGGATGCCTCGGCCAGCGACTCGATGTCGACGAGGCGTACACCGGGGATCCGGTGGACGGCGGCGTCGATGTCGCGGGGCATGGCGAGGTCGAGCAGCGCGAGGCGGACGGGGCCGGTGCTGAGTGCAGGGGCCGTACGCCGTCCCGGGACACCGCGCCGGTCGGCGGCGGCGTTCTCCACCCAGGTGCCGTGCAGGCCCATGTCGTCGGCGTCCACGGACGCGTCGTCCAGCCCGACGGGGCAACCGTCCCCTTCGGGCAGGACGGCCGTGGCGTTCTCCGCCACCCGGTCGAGCCCGGCGAGCCGGGCGATGACCTCGGCGTCCAGCTCGACCCCGGTCCGCTCAGGGGCCGGTTCCGGTACACAGGGCACGATCTCGCCGACGGCTTCGGCGACGGCGCCCGCCGTCAGTACGAGCCCGGTCGCGCCGGTGCAGGACACCGCGATGTCGACTCGTGTCAGCTCGCCGTCGACCTCGCCCATGGGCACGGCTCGCGCGAGCACGCCCGTACCGCCCGGTTCGGCAAGGATCTCCACCAGCCGCTCCGCACGCGCCTGCGTACGGTTGGCGATGACGATCTCCTCGACCCCGGCGCGTGCCAGCGTCGCCGCCGCGAGCGAGGACATCGAACCGGCGCCGATGACCAGCGCCCGCTTGCCCTTCGCCCACTCGTCCACCGGCACGCCGAGCGACAGCTGCTCCAGGCCGAACGTGACGAGCGACTGCCCGGCCCGGTCGATCCCGGTCTCGCTGTGGGCCCGCTTGCCGACCCGCAGCGCCTGCTGGAACAGGTCGTTCAGCAGTCGGCCCGCGGTGTGCAGGTTCTGGCCGAGCGCGAGCGCGTCCTTGATCTGGCCGAGGATCTGTCCCTCGCCGACGACCATGGAGTCGAGTCCGCAGGCCACCGAGAACAGGTGGTGGACGGCCCGGTCCTCGTAGTGCACGTACAGATAAGGGGTGAGCTCCTCCAGCCCGACGCCGCTGTGCTGGGCGAGCAGGGTGGACAGCTCGGCGACACCGGCGTGGAACTTGTCCACGTCGGCGTACAGCTCGATGCGGTTGCAGGTGGCGAGGACGGCGGCCTCGGCCGCGGGCTCTGCGGCGAGCGTGTCCTGGAGCAGCTTGATCTGCGTGTCCGCGGACAGCGAGGCCCGCTCCAGCACGCTGACCGGGGCGCTGCGGTGGCTGAGTCCGACGACGAGCAGGCTCATGCCGGCATCACGGCGGGGACGTCCCCGTCAGGTCCCTTCCGGCCTGCCGCGCCCGTGGCGGCGGCACCGCGCGGCGCGGTCGAAGCGGGCGTCGCGGACGCCACAGGCACCTCGGCAGGCGCGGGCGCCACCACCGGCGTGGCGCCGGCGGCCTCGGCCTCCGCCTCCTCGCCCGCCTTGCGCTGCTCGTGGAAAGCGAGGATCTGCAGCTCGATCGAGAGGTCGACCTTGCGTACGTCGACGCCGTCCGGCACCGAGAGAACGGTCGGTGCGAAGTTCAGGATGGAGGTGACCCCGGCGGCGACCAGCCGGTCGCACACCTGCTGGGCGGCGCCCGCGGGGGTCGCGATGACCCCGATGGAGACGCCGTTGTCCGAGATGATCTTCTCCAGCTCGTCCGTGTGCTGGACGGGAATCCCGGCGACGGGCTTCCCGGCCATCGCGGGGTCGGCGTCGATCAGCGCGGCGACCCGGAAGCCACGGGAGGCGAAGCCTCCGTAATTGGCCAGCGCGGCACCGAGGTTACCGATACCGACGATCACGACCGGCCAGTCCTGGGTGAGGCCGAGCTCGCGGGAGATCTGGTAGACGAGGTACTCGACGTCGTAGCCGACGCCACGGGTCCCGTAGGAGCCGAGGTACGAGAAGTCCTTGCGCAGCTTCGCGGAGTTGACCCCCGCCGCGGCCGCGAGCTCCTCGGAGGAGACCGTCGGCACAGAGCGCTCCGACAGCGCGGTCAGTGCGCGTAGATACAGCGGAAGCCTGGCGACGGTGGCCTCGGGGATTCCTCGGCTACGAGTCGCCGGTCGGTGTGTTCGGCCAGTTGCCACGGTGCTCCTGCGGGATGAGCGGGGCTGCAGGCGGCCATACGTCCCAGGACCGCCCCGTCGAATGCAGGCTATGTCTTTGTGAACGCGTGCACAAAGATGGTGTCCGGTTTGTCCGGGCAAAGTGACCGGGGTCACGCAGGCCGAACGCGCGATTCCGGAACCGCGGACCTCATTTGTCCGTTGAGAATCCGAGAGGGGCAAACCGGTACACACTCCTTACGACCCTGCCCCCGAGACCCCAGCAAAACGCCCACGATGGTAACCGCCTTTCGGGTCAGGCCCCCAGTTCCCGGCGGAGCCGGTCCGCGTCCACACGCCAGAACGTGTGCTGTTCCCCATCCACCAGGACCACCGGGATCTGCTCCCAGTACGCGGCGTGCAGCCCCTCGTCCTCGGTGATGTCCTTCTCCTCCCACGACGCACCCGTCTGCGCGCACACTTCCCGGACCACGGCCCGCGCGTCGTCACACAGATGACACCCGGGCTTGCCGATCAGCGTGACGACCCGGTCGCCTGCCTTCTTCTTCGTACGCCGCAACAGAGGACTCATGGCCCCATTCTCCGCCTCTTCCGCCCGCTTCCGGATCGCCTGTGGACAGCCCGTTTAACAATCCGGCCGCCGAGAGTTCACGCGACCGCATCCCCGCGAGTCGGGAAGTACCGAACAGACTGGCTATGCTCACGCCATGGCCGCACTGGGATGGCTCACCCCCCGTAGGCGCTCCGCGACCGCCCGGAGCGTTCTCGCAGGCGAGGCCGCCGCCGAAGCGGCGCGCAAGACCTCGCAGCAGCTGGACGAGCTGGAGCAGCTCGAATCCGCGAAGGCGGACAGGAAACCGGCGGAGCCCGAGTTCCCCGTCATCGGGGACATCCGCGCCGCCGCCTTCTTCGACCTCGACAACACCGTGATGCAGGGCGCCGCGATCTTCCACTTCGGGCGGGGCCTGTACAAGCGGAAGTTCTTCCAGCGCCGCGAGCTGGCGAGGTTCGCCTGGCAGCAGACGTGGTTCCGGCTCGCGGGAGTCGAGGACCCGGAGCACATGCAGGACGTACGCGAGTCCGCGCTGTCCATCGTCAAGGGCCATCGCGTCTCCGAGCTGATGTCGATAGGCGAGGAGATCTACGACGAGTACATGGCGGACCGCATCTGGCCCGGCACCCGCGCACTCGCCCAGGCCCACCTCGACGCGGGCCAGAAGGTCTGGCTGGTCACCGCCGCCCCCGTGGAGACCGCGACGATCATCGCCCGCCGCCTGGGGCTGACCGGCGCGCTGGGCACGGTCGCGGAGTCCGTGGACGGGGTCTACACCGGCAAGCTGGTGGGCGAGCCGCTGCACGGCCCTGCGAAGGCCGAGGCGGTACGCGCACTCGCCGCGGCCGAGAACCTGGACCTGGCCCGCTGTGCGGCGTACAGCGACTCGCACAACGACATCCCGATGCTCTCCCTCGTCGGGCACCCGTACGCCATCAACCCGGACACCAAACTGCGCAAGCACGCGCGAGAGCGCGACTGGCGCCTGCGCGACTACCGCACGGGCCGCAAGGCGGCCAAGGTCGGCATCCCGGCCGCGGCGGGCGTCGGCGCCCTGGCCGGCGGCACGGCGGCCGCGGTCGCCCTGCACCGACGCCGCCGCTGACACACACGTACGACAGCCGTCACTGACACGCGCGTACGACACCGGGCGAACACGCGCCGACCACCGGCGTCCGGGCGCGCGGCAATCCGGCGTTCTTACCCGCCCGCGCCCCCGGCCAGTCCTGTCGCTACCACATGAGCACAACCCATCACGCGCCACGGCAGATCACGAAGTAATCCGATCAATAACCGATCACGATCTGCGACTCGATGCGCCGCTTTGCCGTAACAGAAGCGACGGAATCGATGATTTGAGCAACTCGGTGTAGCGCTGCCTGTACGAAGCGTTATTCTCCTCAGACGCATAACGGACCCCACACGTCGCCACGACGAGTGAACGGTCCCGCACTGCACGTGATGGAAGCTCTGCCTCTGGGAGTCCCGTGTACCCACACGTCGGGGTTGACGCCTCGGGCCTGGCTACGCTGCGCGCAACGGTCGCCGACTACTTGCGCGGCTTCGTCCCCACCGCGTACGCCGTCCCCGCCTTTGCCGCGCCGAGCCCTGCCGCCCTCGGCCCTACCGGCCCCTGCTACGCGCTGGCGGACGGCGGCGCGGCGGTGGGGAGACGCGGTGGCCGGGGCGGTTCCGGCACCGCGACCACGGCCCGCCGCCCGAGCGCCGACAGTGACAGCGCGCGCATGATGGACCTGGTCGAGCGCGCCCAGGCCGGCGAGGCCGACGCCTTCGGGCGGCTCTACGACCAGTACAGCGACACCGTGTACCGCTACATCTACTACCGCGTCGGCGGCAAGGCGACGGCGGAGGACCTCACCAGCGAGACCTTCCTGCGCGCCCTGCGACGCATCTCCACCTTCACCTGGCAGGGACGCGATTTCGGCGCCTGGCTGGTCACTATCGCCCGGAATCTGGTCGCCGACCACTTCAAGTCGAGCCGTTTCCGACTGGAAGTGACCACCGGTGAAATGCTCGACGCCAACGAGGTCGAGCGCAGCCCCGAGGACTCCGTCCTCGAGTCACTCTCGAACGCGGCGCTGCTGGAGGCCGTCCGCAAGCTCAACCCTCAGCAGCAGGAGTGCGTCACCCTGCGCTTCCTCCAGGGCCTCTCGGTCGCCGAGACCGCCCGTGTCATGGGCAAGAACGAAGGCGCGATCAAGACCCTCCAGTACCGCGCCGTGCGTACCTTGGCCCGGCTCCTCCCCGACGACGCACGCTGACCCCCCTCCTTTCCCCCACGCGATATTCGGCCCCCCACACACGACCCTTCCCTTCAACTCACCACCCGTGAGCGGCTGATGACGCACTGGTCCGATCATCCTTCGCGCGTAACCCAACTGCCGAGCCGCTCGTTGTGCGGAATGCAGGCTCCCTGCGGTCACGCCATGCCCGCAGCCACTCACTCGTTTGTGTGGATGTGCTCAAGGCGTGCAACCTTCCGGACCCTCCGGGGAGTCGACCGTCATGACGAGAGGAGGTGCCGCCTGTGATCGCGAACGTTTCGGCGCACCGGCGGGCGAACGCCTTCGCCCAGGCCCTGGAGGATCAGGCGCTCCGGGGCGCGGCTGCCGAGCAGTCCGAGGTTTCGGCCGAACAACCGGTCGAACAGGGACGACTGTTGGCCCTGGCGAACGGCCTCGGCGAGCTACCGAAGCCCGAAATGGACCCCGAGGCCAAAGTGGTGCAACGAGCCCAGCTCGTGGCCGCCATGGAGGCCATGTTCCGGGAGGGCACGGCCGAAGGAGGCACGGCCGGAGGCCCTACCGTCCCGGAGCAGCGCACCGCCGGCCGGGGCGCGCACCGGGCGTCCCCGCTCAGGAAGTTGCGACCGCGCTCCCGCTGGTCCAAAGGCCTCGCGGCCGGCGGCCTCACCGTGGGAGTGGCCGCGGGCGCGTTCAGCGGAGTGGCCGCCGCCAGCTCCGACGCCCTCCCCGGTGACTCGCTCTACGGTCTCAAGCGGGGCATGGAGGACCTCCAGCTCGACATGGCCGACGACGACGCGGACCGCGGCGAGCTCTATCTCGACCATGCCTCGACCCGGCTCGGCGAAGCCCGTCGGCTGATGGAGCGCGGCCGGGCCGGCGCACTGGACCACGAGTCGCTCGGCGAGATCAGGCGCGCCCTGACCGGCATGCGTCACGACGCCACGGAAGGCCACCGGCTGCTCCACCAGGCGTACGAACGGGACGGCTCGCTCGGCCCCATCGCCACCCTGTCCTCGTTCTCCCGCTCCCACCGCGAGGTCTGGAACGGGTTGCGGGACCGGCTGCCGGTCCAGCTCACCGACGTACGGGACGAAGTGACCTCGGTCTTCGACGCCATAGAGCAAGAGGTCGGACCGCTTCAGTCACTGCTGCCGCCCACTCCCGACACGGAGAGCGGAGGCTCCCAGCGCCCCGGATCGTCCCCCGGCTCCAGCGATACGTCCGGCGCGTCCGGTACGTACCGCCCCTCGCCGTCCTCGCCCTCCGCCGGGCACACGGACGGGAGCAGCCGGCCCGCGCCGTCCGGCTCGGGCACGGAGGCGGACGACGGCCTGCTCGGGGGCAACCCCGGCGGCCTGCTGAACCCGCCGCAGAACAGCACGACACCGTCGTCCTCGTCCGGTTCCGGCGATGACATGGCCCCCATGCCGGACGTGACGATCCCGCCGCTGCTGCCGGACCTGCTGCCGGGCCTGGGCATCGAGGGCGAGGACGACCGCTAGGCGCACGTATGCGCACGTCAGGAGGGGGAGATGCCCGCAGGGCGTCTCCCTCTCCTGACGTGCGGCCTGGGAGAACGGCTGAAAGAACGGCCTAGAAGAACACGGACCGCCGCTGCACCAGCAGCTTGTAGAGGGTGTGCTGGATCTGCTCCCGCACCTGGTCCGTCAGGTTGAACATCAGCATCGGGTCCTCCGCCGCCTCCGGCGGATAGCCGTCCGTCGGGATCGGCTCACCGAACTGGATCGTCCACTTCGTCGGCAGCGGCACCGCCCCCAGGGGCCCCAGCCACGGAAAGGTGGGAGTGAGCGGGAAGTACGGGAACCCCAGCAGCCGCGCGAGCGTTTTCGCATTACCGATCATCGGGTAGATCTCCTCCGCCCCGACGATCGAGCACGGAACGATCGGCGTGCCCGCCCGCAGCGCCGTCGACACAAAGCCGCCCCGCCCGAAGCGCTGCAGCTTGTACCGCTCGCTGAACGGCTTCCCGATGCCCTTGAAGCCCTCCGGCATGACCCCGACGACCTCGCCCCGCTGCAGCAGACGCTCCGCGTCCTCCGAGCAGGCGAGCGTGTGCCCCGCCTTGCGCGCCAGCTCGTTTATCACCGGCAGCATGAACACCAGATCGGCGGCCAGCAGCCGCAGATGCCGCCCCGCCGGGTGATTGTCATGGACGGCGACCTGCATCATCAGACCGTCGAGCGGCAGCGTCCCGGAGTGGTTGGCCACCACGAGCGCCCCGCCGTCCGACGGGATGTTCTCGATGCCCTTCACCTCGACCCGGAAGTACTTCTCGCACAGCGGCCGTACGAGCGACATGAGCACCTGGTCGGTGAGTTCCTTGTCGTAGCCGAACTCGTCGACCTCGTAGTCGCCGGTGACCCGCCGCCGCAGGAACGCCAGCCCGCCCGCGATCCGCCGGTCCCAGCCGCCCCGGCCGGTCTCCGGCATGGCCGCCTCCCCGTCCGCCGCGGCATCCGCAGCGGTGGCCTGAGCCGCGCCCGGCCGGTCCCTGTCGGGCTGCCCCGGCACCGAGCCGACCGGCACCTCGCGTACCGCGTCACGCACGGCGGAGGCCGACCCGGCGGTCCCGGGCTCAGCGGCGGCGGGCTTTCGCCGGCCCAGCGTGGGCCGGCGCCGTACCGGGCGCTGCGAGGCACCCGTACGTGACCGGTCGTCGTCGAACGGAATGACCTTGGCGTCCGCCATCGTTGCTCGCGCTCCTTATCCGGCGCTCTGGGTGGAACGGGTGCTCTGCGGGCCACGGGCGCCGCACGCCAGCGCCAGGGCCTCGGCCTTGTCGACCGCCCGGGCCATGTCCTCGGGCGGCAGCAGCCCGGGCCCTCGGCTCCGCGCGAACTCGGCGAACGTCTCCGACGTCGTGTACGCGGGGGTGAAGCCCAGGGTTTCGCGCATCTGGACCGTGCTCACCACCCGGCCGTGCGTCAGCAGCCGGATCTGCTCGGGCGAGAAGTCGGTGACCCCGACCGTACGCAGCGCGGTCCCCACCCAGGTGACCGCGGGCAGCAGGACCGGCACCGTCGGGCGGCCCAGCCGCCGGGAGCACTGCGACAACAGCAGCACGCCGTCGCCCGCGATGTTGAAGGTGCCGCTGTTCAGCGTTCCGCGCCGGGGATCGTGGGCGGCGATCCGCAGCACGTCGATGACGTCGTCCTCGTGGACGAACTGCAGCCGCGGGTCGTAGCCGAAGACGGTCGGCAGGACCGGTAGCGAGAAGTAGTCGGCGAGCGGGGAGTCCGCCCGGGGCCCGAGGATGTTCGCGAAGCGCAGCACGCAGACGGCCACGTCCGGCCTGCGGCGGGCGAAGCCGCGTACGTAGCCCTCGACCTCCACCGCGTCCTTGGCGAAGCCACCGCTCGGCAGGGACTTGGCCGGGGTCGTCTCGGTGAAGACGGCCGGGTCGCGGGGCGCGGAGCCGTACACGCTCGTGCTGGACTTGACCACCAGCCGCCTGACGGTCGGCGACTTCTGGCAGGCACCGAGCAGCTGCATGGTGCCGATGACGTTGGTCTCCTTGACCGATGTCCGGCCACCCGCGCCCAGGGGCATGCCCGTGACGTCCATATGGACGACCGTGTCGATGGCGTGCTCGGCGAGGACACGCGCTATGGCGGGCTGGCGGATGTCCGCCCGGATGAATTCGGCGCTACCGAGATGATGCTCCGGAGTCACCACGTCCACACCGACCACCCGGTCCACTTCGGGATCCCGCTGGATGCGGCGAACGAAGCGGCCCCCGAGTTGCCGGGCCACACCGGTGACGAGCACGACCTTGCCCAAGATCAGCGCCTTCCGTTCGGGCCTGCCTATGCGTCACCGTAGCGGGTTGATGTTGCGCTGTGATGACTGCGGGACCTTCTTCGCGGCTCTTTGGTCCCAACGCACGGCATCAGGGGTGCGCGGGACGCACCGCGGCCCTTCCACCGCAGGGGTGGAAGGGCCGCGGAATCACGGACAGCTGCCGCTTACTTCTTGTTGCGACGCTGAACGCGCGTGCGCTTGAGCAGCTTGCGGTGCTTCTTCTTGGCCATCCGCTTGCGCCGCTTCTTGATAACAGAGCCCACGACTACCCTCGCTCACTTCTCTTCACTCGGTGCGGGGCGTCTGGGCCCACACGACCTACGTCGGCCTAGCCTACCGGCCCGAGCTCCGAGCTCGTAATCCGAGGGGCGCCTCAGGCGGATTCGACCCCCACAAAGGACTCGCGGAGGTACTCGTGAACCGCTTGCTCCGGGACCCGGAAGGACCTGCCCACCCGGATCGCCGGCAGATGACCGCTGTGCACCAAGCGGTACACGGTCATCTTCGACACTCGCATCACCGAGGCGACTTCCGCCACGGTCAGGAACTTGACCTCGTTGAGAGGCCTCTCGCCAGCAGCCATGACCCACCTGTACCTTCCGCACACGACGCACACCGGCTTCCCCTCCGGTGACTCTTCGTCGCGGTGCGCTCACTCCCCAGACTAGGGGCGGGTGGTGCGAGTGGGGAAGAGGAGCAGCCATCGGCCGTTTACTGTGACAGACACGCTCGATTGAGTACATAGCGAGTAAGCGGCCGGTAGTAATCGGACCGCACCGCATCATCAACCGGAACGGCGACGGACACGCGACCCTCGGCCTCGCCGACGAACAGCGCGGGATCGTCCGTATCCGCCAGCCCGATGGCCTCGAACCCCAGCTGACCTGCCCCGCAGACCCAGCCATGGTCCCCGACGACCAGCTCGGGAAGCGGCCCGCCGGCCTCGGCCAGCCCGTCCAGGGCGACCCGAACCGGGAGTGGCGAATGGGTATGCACGCCGCTCTCACGCCCCGCGTCCCGCGCGCCGGGTTCCCGCACCAGAGCGACTCCTCGTACGTAGTCGAGGATGTACGTGCGTAGACCGAACCGGGTCGTTATGTCGACACATCGCCCCTGCGCCGGGGTGAGAACAAGACACCCCGCCGCCGACAAAGCGTCTGCAAGATCGGCGTAGAACCCGAGCAGCCGGTGCGGATGCCCGGTTCCCAGCAGCACCGCCGCCCGCCGTCCGGCGACCTCCCCCAGCCGCTCGGCGAAGGCATCCAGCCCGCTCAACGTACGTTCAGGATCGATCACGTCCGGTCCCGATACGTGCCCGGGGTCGCCCGACACCCCGCACTTGTCGGCCATCAAAGCGATCAAATCCCGCTCACCCCATACCCATTCGGGATCGAGTCCGAGCGTGACCCGCGGATCCCGCGCCGCGAAAAGCCGATAGCTGCGAAGGCTCTCCTCCCTCGACGTCGCCACCGGCCCCGCAAGCCTCGCAGCCAACAAATGCGCCCGTAATGCTCCACTGCTCAACACACCCCGATGCTCCCGCAGTCCCCTCCCCGCTGTTCCAAAACCCCGCCAAATCCCCACAGTCGGCGTAATGGGGAGTACCCTCCGCACGCGTTACGCCAGCAGCCCTCTCAGCGGAAACACCGCCCGCCGCGTGGCCAGCACCGCCTGGTCCAGCCGGTCCGCCGGGTCGTACCCCGCCTCCCATTCACGCCACGAGGGCGTACGCCCGTCCGTCATCCGCCCGGGCGCCAACTGCCGCGTCCGCGCATAGACCTCGTCCTTCCACGACGACGGAATCAACGACGTCGGGTCCACCGGGGCATGTGCCGCGATGCCCACCAGATGCGTCCACGACCGCGGCACCACATCCACCACCGCGTACCCGCCACCACCGAGCGCGACCCAGCGCCCGCCCTCGACCCACTCGTGCGCCAGCGAGTGGCACGCTTCCTGCACCAGCCGCTGCGCGTCCAGCGACACCGCCAGATGCGCCAGCGGATCCTCGAAGTGCGTATCCGCACCGTGCTGGGTCACGAGCACCTGTGGCCGGAAGTCCGCCAGCAGCTCCGGGACCACCGCGTGGAAGGCGCGCAGCCACCCCGCATCCCCCGTACCGGCCGGCAGGGCCACATTCACGGCCGAACCCTCAGCCGCACCCGCCCCGCCCGTCTCCTCCGGCCACCCCGTCCCCGGAAACAGCAGCCGCGGATGCTCGTGCAGCGAGATCGTCAGCACCCTCGGATCGTCCCAGAACGCCGCCTGCACCCCGTCCCCGTGATGCACGTCCACATCCACGTACGCGACCCGCTCGGCACCCAGCTCCAGCAACCGCGCGATGGCCAGCGACGCGTCGTTGTAAATACAGAACCCCGCCGCCGACCCCGGCATCGCATGATGCAGCCCACCCGCGAAGTTCACCGCATGCGCGGCTTCCCCCCGCCACACCGCCTCAGCCGCCCCCACCGACTGCCCGGCGATCAGCGCGGAAACCTCGTGCATCCCCGCGAAGGCCGGGTCGTCCATCGTCCCCAGCCCATAAGCCTGGTCCGCGGCACGAGGGTCCTCGGACGCGGCCCGTACGGCCGCCACATAGTCCTCACGGTGAACCAGCCGCAGCGTCGAGTCCCCGGCCGGCTTCGCACCCACCACATCCACCGCGCGGTCCAGCCCGTACGCCCGCACCAACCCCATGGTCAGCGCAAGCCGTACCGGATCCATCGGATGGCCGGACCCGAAGTCATACTTCGTTACCGCCTCGTCCCACATCAACAGTGCGCGGCCGCTCATGCTCGCCACCGTATCGGTCGGACTCCGCCGCGAACGACCGGGCATACAGCAACGTCACCAGTACCAACACCATCGGAACGAGCATCGCGCCCCGGTAGTTCCATGCATCCCCGAGCGCACCGACCAGCGGCGAGCCGATCACAAACCCCACATAATTGAACACATTCACCCGGGCCACGGCCACGTCACTCGCCCCTGGGAAGGCACGCCCCGCCGCCGCGAACGTCTGCGGCACGATCACGCACAGCCCGAACCCCAACAGCGTGAACCCGGCGAGCCCCACCCACGCCCCGGGCGCGGCCGCCACCACGGCGAACCCTCCCGCGGCCAGTACGACCCCGCACCGCACGACCGCCACCGCCCCGAAGCGCCGCACCCCGAAGTCCCCCACAGCCCGCCCCAGCAGCGTCGTCACCATGTACGCGTTGTACGGAAGGGTCGCCAGCTCCTCCGAACTGCCCAGCACGTCCTGCAGATACTTCGCGCTCCAATTCGACACGGTCGAATCCCCGATGTACGCGAACGTCATCACCAGGCACAGCGGCAGCAAAACCGCGAAGGAGACCGCCCCGCCCTGCTCCCCCGCCCCGTCCCGGCCGCGCGGGTCCTGGTCCACGTACCACCGGCTCCCGACGAGCGCCGCGGGCAACAACAGCGCGACCACGGGCAGATACGACACCACCAGCGGCAGATCCCAGTGCGCCCCCGCCCATGCGAGCGAAGCCCCGACGATCCCGCCGAGGCTGTACGTGGCGTGAAAGCCGAGCATGATGCTCCGCCCGTACGCGCGCTGCAGCCCGACCCCGAGCATGTTCATGGACGCGTCGAGCGCACCGACCGCCAGCCCGAACACACCAAGCGCGAGCGCCACCTGCCACATCGCCCCACCGGCCCCCACCGCCAGAAGGGACAGCAGCACGACGGGCTGCGACCACCGCAGCACCACGCCGGGCTGTATGCGTGCGACAAGCTTCTCGGTGGCGACACTGCCGACACCCGCCAGGATCGGCACGGCAGCCAGAAAGACGGGCAACAGTCCGTCGGATATCCCGTACCGGTCCTGAATGGCCGGGATACGCGTCACGAGCAGAGCAAAGGTCACCCCCTGCACCAAGAAGCTCAGAGCCAACGAGGCCCGGCCGTGCCGCAATCGCGCATCCGTCATGGCCGCACAGCGTAAGCCGCTCGTCTACCCATGGGTAGATAGATCACACAAGCAATCCCGGCAGCTCTGTCATGTCCGTGAAGTACCCCTTGGCACCCGCCAGTTCGCCGGCCGCCGTCATCGCCGTGAACCCGTACACATCCATCCCGGCCGCCCGGGCCGCCGCCACGCCGAGCCTGCTGTCCTCCACGACCACACACCGCTCGGGCACGGCTCCCATGCGCTCGGCGGCGTACAGGAACAGATCAGGCGCCGGCTTGCCCCGCCCGACGTCCTGCGCGCTGAAGATGTTCTCGTCCCGGAACCATCGGTCGAGCCCGGTCTTCCGATGCCCCACGCGGATCCGCTCATGACTCCCCGACGACGCCACGCAGTACGGCACGGCCTCGGCGAGGAGCTTCTCCAGCACGCCGACGACACCCTCCACCGCCTCCAACTCCCGCTCGAACGCGGAGAAGACACGGGCGTGCAGAGTCTCGTCGAAATCCGAAGGGAGCCTCCGGCCACTCCGCTCCAGAACCGTGTCGTGCACCCGATGCACAGCGGCCCCCATGTAATCGCGAACCGACTCCTCGTACGACGTCGGGTGCCCGAGCTCGGTCAGATAGGCGGCAAGGATCGTGTTGGCGATCGGCTCGCTGTCGACGAGCACACCGTCGTTGTCGAAGATGATGAGGTCATATCGCATGTCCCCACGCTATCCAGAACGCAAAAATGGCCGTGGCCCCCGGATCGAAATCCAGGGGCCACGGCCCAAAATTTGTTCGGCGGCGTCCTACTCTCCCACAGGGTCCCC
>NZ_JBEPDM010000043.1:42496-58345 GCF_040300305.1 Streptomyces sp. NPDC000410 | reverse complement strand
TCGGGCCCTCCCGGGCCCGGTGCGCAGGGTCAGGACTCCGACACGGACAACCCGGCGTCGGACACCGACACCCTGGTGGACGTCGACACCGGCCCAGCGCCCGTCGACAGTGCGCTGGCGCCGATCGACGTGGGTGGCACGAGCCTGGACTTCGACCCCACCACCCACACCACCAGCCCCACCACCTCCGACACCACCACCTCCGACGCCACCGACACCTCCGACACCACCACCTCCGACGCCACCGACACCTCCACCATCAGCAGTGCCGGAAGCCCCAGCGCCAACGGCAGCCAGCCGCAGGAGATCGGCCAGGCGCGCACCGGCCAGAGCAGTGTCGCCGGCAGCACCACGACCGGGCAGGACACGGGCAGTGGCGAACAGAACACCCCCGGACGCGGCCTGCACCAGCCCGACACCGCACAACGCCATCCCGACCAGGGCGTCACCCCCAACGCCAGCAAGAGCCCGGTCACTGTCAGCGGCCCTCATCCCGGGGACGGCACCTCAAGTCCGCTGCAAAGCACGCTCCGCGGCGCCTCCACGAACCTCACCACCGCTCAAACGTCGGACGCACTCAGGGCCGAGGTCCGCAACCAGGAAGGCAGTCCGCAGGTCGCCTACCAGATCAAGCAGGACAAAGACCTGGCCGGCAGCGACACCACCACACACAAGGCCGTCGAACTCACCCGTCACCTCGCCCTCGGTGAGCCGGAGAACCTTTCTCTTTCACCGGAACCCGGTACGGAATACGCCCCGCCTGCAACACATGTCGTCCTCAGCGGGCGCCCGACAACCACGTCGCAGCCTTCGGAGTTGTTCCAGTTCCCGTCCTTCGAGGAGGGGCCTGGAGCAAGCGACGTGTCGGACTCGGAGCCGGAGTACGACCACGACTCGGCCGAAGAAGAACCTCCGGGCACGGACCACAACGCCCTGGAGGAGAGCAGCGACCGAGAGCACAGCCAATGCCAGCACCCAGACGAGCAGCAGGACCAGGGACAGAACAAGGTCGAGGACGAGGAGTTCACGCCCTCGGCCGACACCGGGGGGTACCAGAGCGCCGGCCATCTGGTCCAGGACCTCCTCGACGCCATGGTTCCTCAGACGGCCCACAGTGACGGCACAGAAGCCTCTGGAACCGAATTGCTCGGCCGCGACCTGTTCGGCTTGCGCAAGGCTGCGCCTCCCCCGCCGTTCCTGGCCGGACACGACCACTCGAAGCTCACAGCCGAACAGACCGTCGAGTTCTTCAACCTGCTGAACTTGGCCAACCCGGACCAGGCCCCTTCACACGCGCAGATGCGCCCCGACGCGATCGAGCCGGCGTCTGGCAGCACGCATGTCCACGAGCCTTCCGACGAAGACCGTCACAATTGGGCCCCCGGCGACGTCCCGCCCCTTCCTGAGGTCCTGGAGACGCCGAACACGATCCACTCGATCTGGCTCGGTGGTCCACTACGCGACGACATCTGGAAGATGAGGGAATTCCGGGACAACCTGGCGCTGCGTGCTCGGACGCTCAGGAGCGAGGCCAAGGTGGTGCTCTGGACGGACGTGCCGCGGTCCATGTTCGAGAGGGCGGCCCAACCGCCTACCGAAACGGACAGCCCGGAGCTCGTGAACGTGCGCGACATGCTGGACTGGGCCCAGGCCAGTCGCATCACCCTTCTCCAGGTGCGCGAGGTCTTCCACGCCGACGCACCCATGTCCCTGCACGAGCACTTCATGACGGAGATGCTCAAGCAGACCGGCCCCGGTTACGCCGCGGCGAGCGACATCCTGCGGCTGGAGATCCTCCACCGCTTCGGCGGGATCTACTGCGACGGGGGCGACAACTGGATCAGCACACTGCGGTTCATCCGGGAGGCGCTCACCTCTCGCGAGGCATACGGGCTGGTCGCGGAACGGGGGACCCTTTCGAACAGCGTCTTCGTCATGGCCAAGGGACACCCCTTCGCCGCCGTGTACCTCGACGTCATCGCCGAGCAGTACACGAAGACCCAGCATGAACTCCTCCCTGAGTTCGGCGCTATCCCGGCAGAGGTCTTCACCGACACGGCCTTCTCTCCGCGACGGCACTCGGTGATGGCAAGAACCGGACCCGACGCCCTCCACGACGTCGCGAAGCGGCTGGGCCTCCCAGACTACAGACACCTGCCGACTGTCAAAGGCTTCAGAGTCAGGAGTTCCCTGGCCTGGATGGACCCTCCGGTGTCATCGAACGCACCCGGAACGACTGTCGCAGTAAGTAAGGCCGAGACGTTGTCCATGGCGAAGAAGGCTGTTCACACTCTCGTGCGGGACCTGCACAACCGGGACGGTGACCTGCATGTGACGCAGGTCGACGACATGCTGAGCGGGCATCCGCAGAAGGACCTGATCTGGGAAGGCGCCATCAAGTTCCTCTCCACCCAGCCCGACCTCGCCTCGCGGGTCCGTACGATCACCGATCGCCGCAGCGAACCCGGCAGCGACCACGCCGTGCACCTGCCGGCCGCGGCCCTCGAATTTCTCGACTTCGACTCCCCGCCGACCCGAGGGGAAACGCCCCTTGAGTGGCTCGCCGAGCAGCAAACCCCTGTCCGGCTGCGACAGAGCACACCGTCACCCGGTCCGGATGTCGTCAAACGCCGCTTCAAAGCCTTCCTCGACAACCCACCGACGCCGGCCCCCACGCCCACCGCCGCCTTGCCGGCGTTCGAGCCAGGGCTCGCCCCCCGATCGCTCTTCAACCAGGGCTACTTCTTCCCTCACCCCGACCACGACACCCACACTCCACAAGCCTTCTTCCACCTGCCCCAGCACGCCAGACTAACCAGCCTTGTCATGCACGGTCACGGCGGACAGCCCACCGTCGAAGGCACGGGCCTCAACGGCGTCGACTTCCACCACTACGCCCGCGCCAACAGACTCTGGAACGGCAGCACCCTCCTTCTCATGTTCGGCTGCGGGCAACTCGGCGGCCCCCACAGCACCGCCGCCGACACCGCCAGAACAGCAGGCGGCTGGGTCCTGGCCCCTACCGCCAAGGAAAGCGGCGTCCAAGCCCTCACCGGCCACTTCGTCTCTACCCTCTACGAAAGCCCACCCCAACCCACCCGGCCCTTCGCCCTCCACGGCCCCAACGGCGAATACCTCCCCCTCCACAACAACCTCACCGACAGCCTGACCGAACTAGGCCTTACCCACCCTTACACCTCCCATCAGCACACCGGCCTCATCACCCTCGGCCGCCTCCAGAAAGGCAAGGGAAAAGAGCCCGAGCAGATCCCGCCGAACACGTTCCAGGCAGAACCCCTCACCACCCACCTCACCCAGTCCACCCCCATCACCGAACCCCCTACCATCGCCACCGCCGCCCAACTCGCCTACGGCCTCGCCCCCGTCCCCGAGCCGCTGCCCGAAGTCCAACGCAGACTCTGGCCCCACTTCGTACCCGAGACCCCGTCACACATCGGCAAGGTCCACAAGCTGCTTCTCAAGAACCCCGAATACGAGAGAGCCTTCCGCGCTGCCAGAGGCGTCTGGGACAACGAGACCCTCACCGACCACAAAGCCCAGCAAGAATTCCACCGAATCGTCACCACCGAGCGCCTGCACTCCACCACCGCAGAACTGTGGTGGCAGCACCTCTACTGGCTCAACCTCGACGATCGCCAACCCTGGAACCAGATTCCCGGGAACACTCCACTGCCCGCGCATGCCGACATCGGCGAGATCGACCCCGCTCCGCCACCCGCACCCGAATGGCTGAGCATCCCCTCGTAGCGTAGAGGTCGTGACTGCAGGGGAAGCTGGGAGTCATGGCGGAGAAGAGGTGGAAGTTCGAGGCGGAGTTCCGTGAGGGGGCTGTCCGGATCGTGGCAGAGACCGGCAAGCCGATCGCGCAGGTCGCGAGGGAGCTTGGGATCGACGACACCACGCCGGCCGGCTGGGTCTCCCGTGGTTCTACAAGTGGCGCCGGCGACCGGCCGAGCCGACGATCCGCGAGGTCAGGGGCGCCCGACTGGAAGAGAGGATCACGTACCTTCCGCCTGCCGGGCGACACCTACGGCTCGCCGAGAATCACGCTCGACCTGTGGGCCGAGGGCTGGAAGGCCTTCGTGGACACGGTCGCCGGGGATCATGGCCGACCTGGGGCTGCGGGGCCGTAAGCCCCCGTGCGGGCGCCGCTCGTCGACCCGGCAGGGCAGGCGCAGGGCTGCCCGTGACCTGGTCGGCCGGCACTTCGACGCGGTCTCGCCGAACGTGCTCTGGGTGGGCGATATGACCGAAGTCGATACCGGGGAAGGGAAGTTGTACCTGGCCACGGTCATCGACCTGTTCTCGCGCCGACTGCTGGGCTGTGCAATGGGCGCTCACCACGACGCCTCCCTGGTCGCCGCGTCGCTGGATGGCGACCGCCACGCGCGGTGGCGCCGCGGACGGCGTGATCTTTCATAGTGATCGCGGCAGCGCTCCAACACACGTCGCAGGCACTCCGCGGCCGGGGGCCCACCGCCCGTCGAGTCCGAACGGATCACCAGCGAAGCACGCGCCAGCCGCCATCAGGAGGACTTGGCCGCACAAGGAAGGTCTCCACGCTTCCAGGGGATGGACATTCGGTCAGGACGACCCTTCCGACTCGTGACGCACGTACGTCGCGAGCAGCGCCACGTACGCGCACACGGGCCCTCTACGCCACTTCGCATCGAACTGCCCCGCATACGTACGTCACGTGGCCGATGATCCTGGCGGCGGCGAGGACCACTCTGGAGACAGACAGAGTGACAGGCAGCACGGAAGACAGACGCAGGCCGGCGGCCCAGCCGCCTCTGAGAAGGGCCAGGACCATGCTCAGCACCCTGACGACCCCCCTGAGAAACGCCGCTCCCCTCCCCACCGCGGCCTCGACGCAGGCACCGCCCTGTAAGGGAACAGCGCGGCCTACGGCGAGCGAAGCGCAGATCCGTGCGGTCATCGCCGAGAACGGCCCGGCGCTGCGTCGATTCACCCTCTCCCTCGTCAACGGGGACAGCACGCGGGCGGAGGAGCTGTACCAGGAGACGCTCATCCGCGCGTGGCAGCACCCGGAGGCGATCGCGGCGAGTGCCTCGTACTCCTCCTTCCGGCCCTGGCTCTTCACCGTCTCCCGGCGCATCGCCATCGACTGCGAGCGCGCCCGCAGGGCACGCCCTCAGGAGTCGGACGAGAACGCAGCCCTCGAACTGATCTCCGATGGCGCCGACGCGTTCGAGCGCATCCTCAATGTGCAGGCCGTACGCGAAGCGCTGATGGCACTCGGGCCGGACCACCGCGACGTACTCGTCTGCCTCTACTACAAGGGCCTCTCGGGCCAGGATGCAGCGAAGGAACTGGGTGTGCCCCTGGGCACCGTGAAGTCGCGGGCGCACTACGCCGTCAAAATGATGGAGCAACTCCTGGCACAAAACGGCTACGTCCAATGAGGCGCGCGCGGCGCAGCCGCTCCCACTCGAAGGGCCCCCCGGCGGAATCCCCCGCCCGAGGGGCCCTTCTTCGTGGACCGCGCCCGTTGCGGCGGCCTCGCGGCCGTCAGCCGGTGAGGTCCACCGGCAGCAGCAGTCCGAGTTCCGCCACGCCGGGGTTTTCCATCTTGTTGATCCGGCCGGCCTGACGCGTGATCATCTGCTCGAGGATCTGGCGTGCGAAACGTCCGTTGCCCGTGGTCGCCTCACCCAGCTTCGCCGCTCCGAAGACCTTCAGCAGGGCGGTCTGCGTCTCCGCGGCCAGCTGGTAGCCCATCTTCGTGGCGCTCTGGGTGAGGATGGTGACGAGCTCCCGCGCGCTGTAGTCCTCGAACTCGATGCGATGAGTGAAGCGCGAGTCCAGCCCGGGGTTGGTGGAGAGGAACCGCGCCATCTCCCCGGTGTAGCCGGCCGCGATCACGACCACCTCGTCGCGGTGGTCCTCCATCAGCTTCACCAGGGTGTCGATGGCCTCGCGGCCGTAGTCCCCGGAGCTGCCGCCGGGCGGAGCGAGGGTGTATGCCTCGTCGATGAACAGGACACCGCCATAGGCCCGTTTGAACGCCTCCATGGTCTTCTGCGCTGTCTGGCCGAGGTACTGGCCGACCAGATCCGCGCGCGCGACCTCGATGACCTGGCCGCGGGCCAGGATTCCCATCGACGCGAGCAGTTGGCCGTAGAGGCGGGCGATGGTGGTCTTGCCGGTGCCCGGGTTGCCGGAGAAGATCAGGTGGCGGCTGAGGGGCGGGACCGGCAGGCCTGCCTCCTTGCGGCGGCGGGCCGAGTCGAGCAGGTTGACCAGGTCGGTGACCTCCTTCTTGACCTGGGTGAGGCCGACCATCGAGCTGAGCTGCTGGAGCAGCTCCTCGGCGCTCCCTTCCTGCCCCGCACCAGTTCCCGCTCCGGCTCCGATGCCACTGCTCTGGCCCGCACCGATGTCTTCGGCGAGCAGGCGGGTGAGGTCTCCTGCGGACGCGTCCGCCTTCTCCGCCAGCCGGTACGCCTGGCGGTCGACCATCTCCTCGAAGGTCTTGCGCGCGGTGCGACCGTTGCCGAAGTTCTTGTCCCTGGCGATGCGTTCGAAATAGCCGTGAAGCCCCTTGCGCGCGCCTTCGTCCAGTTCGTAGCGATGGGATGCACACATGTTCTCGACAATCGTGACGAGTTCGGCAGAGGTGTAGTTGGTGAACTCGATGGTTCTGGTGAAGCGGGACGCGAGACCCGGGTTGGAGTCGAGGAAGTTGGTCATCTCGTGGGTGTAGCCGGCGGCGATCACGGCGACTCCCTCGCGGTGATCCTCCATGAGCTTGACGAGGGTGTCGATGGCTTCCTTTCCGAAGTCCGCGCCGCCACCGCCCTTTTGAGCGGTGAGCGTGTACGCCTCGTCGATGAAGAACACCCCGCCGAGGGCGCTGTTGAACGCGTCGGTGGTCTTCAGCGCGGTGCCGCCGACGACGGCCGCCACCAGATCGGCACGGGCCACCTCCACCATGTGGCCCTTCTCCAGGACGCCGAGTACGTTGAGGATCTTGCCGTAGAGGCGTGCGACGGTCGTCTTGCCCGTTCCGGGTGGGCCGGCGAAGATCAGGTGGCGGCTCATCGGCGGGGCGGGCAGGCCGATCTGCTCACGCCGGCGGCCCAGGCTGATGAGATTGATGAGCGTGGACACCTCATGCTTCACGCCTTCCAGGCCGACCAGGGAGTCGAGTTCGGCCCGCAGCTCGCCGAGCAGATCGTCGGGCTGGTCGCCGCCCATGGACCGCATGTCGTCGCCGAGGGTGCGCCGGTTGACGATCCCCGTCTCCGCCGCGGGTGGGGGCGTGGCACCGGCCGACGCCGAGCCCTGGGCGTCGGTACGACCGTTGTTCTGGCTGGTGAGTGACTCCACGACCATCCGGTCATTGGGCACCATCTGGCGGATGCCCGAACCCTTGTTGTCGCGTACCGCGTTGTCGATAAGCTTGAACGCCTGCGCCGTCTCGACGTGGATTCCGTCACCCTCGTTGCGGAAGATCTCGCAGCCGGTGACCGTACCGACGGCCTCCTGGCCCAGCTGGATTCCGTGGCTCTTACAGCCGTGGACGCGTGAACGGGCGAGGGCGACGTCACTGTCGCTGACGACGACGCCCTGAGCGGCGGATTCGTAGATGTCGCACTCGCGGAAGTCACCGACGCCTTCGTCCTCCACGCGAAGACCGGCCTGGCCACTCCCGGTGACGCTGGTCCCGCTGACATAGGGGTTGCCCTCCCGGGCGACGTAGATACCGGCCGCGGCGCTGTCCGCGATCTCGCAGTCCTCCAGCCGTCCACGGCCCTTCTCGCTGACGTCCACCCCGTGGCTGCCTGCGCCGTTCACCTGGATACGGCGGAGCAGCGGATTTGCTCCGTCACGGATGGCCACGCCCTGCCTGCCGGGGTTCAGCAGCCGCAGCTGCTCGAACTCGCCGGCCGCTTCCTCGGTGACGACGAGTCCTACGTTGGCCGCGTTCTCCACGGAGACATCGGACAGCTTGGGTTCGCTGCCTTCACCGACCCAGATCGCGGGCGCCTCCACACCGTCGATCCGGCAGCCCTCGACCGTAGCGAGAGACCGGCCGATGATCTGCAGCGCATGGCCTGTCACCTTCTCGATCACGGTCCGACGCAGGGTGGGAGAGGCCCCGCCGGCGAATGCGACGCCGTGCCCTCCCAGCCCGCGGAAGGTGCAGTCCTCGATGGTGACGTCCCCGGTGCTTCCCACGAAGAGACCGGTGTCGGCGCTGTCCCGCACCGTCGTGCGCAGGAGGTGTGCGGAGGATTCGCTGTCGATCGCGACTGCCGGCTTCTCGATGGCGCTGATGTCGCACCGCTCCACGAATGCACCGGCCCTGCCGGTGACGCACAGCCCGTTGCCCGAGGCACGGCGAAGCGTGCTGTCGCGCATCACGAGCCGGGACTGCTCGGTGAGCACGACGCCCGAGGTGTCCACGTCCTGGATGGTGGAACGCTCGATGCTCGTGCTGGTGCCGCCCATGGTGACGATGCCGGCTCCGGTCCCGTTGGTCACGGTGGAGCCGCTGAGCGCGAGTCCGCCCTGATCACGGACGAGTACGGCGGTCCAGGAGGCACCGTGGATCTCACAGTCCTCCACGGCGGCCTGGCCCAGGGGCACGTCGAGGGCGGGACGTTCGCCGTCTTCGGATCGGAGGACCAGGCCCCGGAGGCGGACCGCGGCGGAGGCGATGACGACGGGGCTGCCGTCGCTGGAGACGACTTCGACGCTGCCCGGGCCCTCGGACGCGGTGAGGGTGACGTCCTTGTGGACGACGACGCTCTCCTCGTAGCGGCCCGGCCTGATGGAGATCACCGAGCCGGGCCGGGCGGCGGCGACGGCCTCGCTGATCATGGGGTGACAGCGGGGCTGGTCACGTGCGACGGTCAGCTGGGGTGATGACATCAGGATCCCTTCCGGCATGTCATGAACGCCGGTCATTCGGTGGCGGAGAAACCCTCGCCGTCAGTGGTGGACAGGGAGTCGCCGCCCGTGCGGCCGTTCTCGGTGCCGCCGGGCGCAGGCAGCTCGGTCACGAACTCGGCCAGACCGGAGGCGGCGGCCGCGGGGCCGACCGAGGCGGCGAACCCGTCTCCGGTCGGTGCCGCGGGGGTGGACTTCTTGAGGTTCACCCCGATGCGGTGGCTGTAGTCGCGCATGGCGGCGGGGCACTGGTCGAGCGGTTTGCCGCACACGGCACAGACGGCGATGGAGCCGTGGGTCATGGCATGTCCCTTCAGTCAGGTGCCGGAAGCCGGCAGGAGGGGAGGGCCTCTCCGCGCCGCCCACCGGATGGGGTCGGCGGGCGGCGCGGAGAGGCCCGAGAGAGGTCCTGCTAGTGGCGCTTGCCTCCGCCGCCACCGCCGGTGGGGGGCTTGGGAGTGCTCTTCGGCTTACTGCCGTTCGTGTCGACGGGCTTCCCCGTGCCCGTGCCGGTGCCGGTTGCCGTTCCGCCACCCGCCTTGCCGCCCGCCGCGGCGTCGGTGGAGGTCAGGGCATCGGCGAGGCTGTAGCCCATCTGGGCCGTACCCTTGTACCCCTTCACGGTGCCGTCGCCGGTGATCTGGACCATGTTCTGCATGTCCTTCGCACCCTTGCGCATCTCCGTGGCGCTCTCGTCGAAGTCCGCGCCGAAGCAGGGCATGTACTGCGCACAGAGGCCCGCGAACTTGCCGAGATTGCCCTCGATGTCCTTGGCCACGTTGGTGACCTTGTTGGACAGCTGGGTGATGACAGTCGTGTCGACCTGAATAGCCATCAGTCCTCCTCCTGGCCCGTGCTCGCCGGCTTGACCCTCGAGGTGTAGGGAAGGTTCGCGGACTCAGGGACCTGGGGCAGGAACGAGGTGAAGTCGAACGTTCCGTTCATGAGCCCGTCGTAGTCGAGGCCCTCGAAGAGATGCGGTGTCACCTGCTCGCGCATGCGCTCGTCGACCTGCTCCCGGGCCTTCCTGGTGGTGTCGAGGATCAGCTTCGCGAGCGCTGCGGGGGTCATCCGCTGGAAGTCCTTGCTGTGGAACTTCAGATCGGTCAGCTCTCCCCGCGCGCCGACCGTGACGGACAGGTTCCTCTTGTCGGACATCGCGGTGGCCGATGCGGTACGGAACGTTTCCTGCAACTCGGCGTTCCTGGCCGTCACCTCGGTGAGCTCGCGGCTCATCTCGTCGATGAGCGACTTGAGCTCGGGGATCGGTACGCGCGGCATGCCGGTCTGACCAGCGGGGCCGCTGCCGGGGTCTGCCATGATTCAGCTCCTTCGATTTCGACGTCGCGGGCGAGCGGGTAGGACCCTTCGGGGGATCCGCCGCGCCTCGCCGTCCGGGACACCACGTACTACGTGGGGGCGCGCTCGAAGTTCGACGGATCATGGACGGCTCGGCTCACGCCCTGCCGATGACGGCATTGCCGCCCGCCTGCTCCGTGCCCCACACGTTGTCGCGGTCCTCGCGCAGATCGGTGCCTTCGTCCCCGTCCGGGCCGTGCGCGCCGACCTTGCGCCTCGGGGCTTCGTTCTGCGGGGCGCCGCCGAAGCCGCCCATGGGAGGCATGTGAGGGGTCGAGCCCGATCGGCCCGGCGGCGCCTCGGCGAGCGTCTGCCCGGGCGGCGAGCCCGCGGAGATGGTGCCTGGCACGCCGCGGCCCCCGCCGATCAGTCGCTCGAGCAGGTCGCGGCCGTCTTGACCCGTGAAGCCCTTGATGTGCTTGAGGCCGTCGAGGTTGGGCATGCCGGGTGGCGCGGGAACGCGTGCACCTGCCCCTCCCGGCAGACCCGTCCCGCCCAGCCCGCCGGTCAGCAGCACCGCGGGAGGCGGCGCCACGTCGAGACCGTCGAGCAGGCCGTGACCGTCCAGGTCGGCGCTGTAGCTCCTGCGCCCCTCGTCTTCCCCGTCCGCGGTGCCGCCGGGTATGGCTCCCAGCGGGGCCGGAACGGGGGTCGCGCCCCAGCCACCGTGGCTCCCGGAGCCGGTGTCCGATTCCTGTACGTGGCCGGGGAGTTCGGGCGCATCGACCTGCCCGGGTGTTCCGAGCTGGTTCCCCGGCGTACGAAGGTCGTCCACGCCGCCGACCGGGGTGCCGCCGCCGTGGCCGGGCAAGCCGGAGTCCTGGCCGCCGATTACCGGCGCCGGCGGGGGTACGTGGCCGAGGGGGCCGCTGAACCCGCTGCCTCCGTTGCCACCCGCACCGATCCCGGGCCCGCCGTCTCCTGTCGGCGCGCCCAGCACGCCGCTCGGCGGCGCCACGTACGCCTGGCCCCCACCGGATCCACCCCCGGGGGAAATCGGGACCGTCGGTGGCGGAGCCACGAGATGGTCCCCCGGCGGGCCTCCCAAGGACGGCGGCCTCCCCCCACCGTCCGAGCCGCCCAAGCCGCCCGCGCCACCCGGTCCTCCCGGTGCGGGCGGCGGGGATTGCACTGGGTGCGCGCTCCCGCCATCCCCGTTGACCCGCAGACGGCCGCCGTCCCCGACGCCACTGCCGCGCAGTGTTCCCCTGTCGGTCCAGGAACCGCCCCGTCCTGCCCAGGGATCGCGGAGCCCCCCGGGCCCGTGAAGAGTCGGGGAGCCGGACGGCCCGTTCGGGTTGACGAAGTCGCCCTTCGGCGGCGCCAGCGCCTCCTGGCCGTCCCGGTAGCGGCCGGCAAGCCTCGTGAGGATGTCCCGCAGGGCGTTGGTGTAGGCCTCCTTGACCTTCGGATACTTCGACACGTGGACGATCTCGTTGGGCGGATCGCCGTGCCAGGGTGCCTCCGGAGGCTTCACCGCGAAGGGCAGGATCGCGTTCCCCGCCACGTTGAGGGGGTTGCTGGACCACTCCTTGAGATCCCGCTGATACGTGGTGATCGTGTCCAGGACCGCTTTCCGCTCGGCCTCCCGGACCTCCGCGATCGCCTTGCCGAGTGCGTCTCCCAGACCGTCGACAGGCACGTGGTAGGTGGACAGTACACGGAGGTGGGCGTCCATCGACGTCAGGTTCGCCCACATCAGATTGTGGAGTCCGTCGGCTGCGGGACCGCTCCACTGCCCGTTGTCACCGACCAGCCTCTCGGTCGCCGAGAAGAGGTTGTCCCGCACGTCCGAGAGGTTGAACATCGCCTTCCGGAAGACGTTGGCCGTGTCGTAGAAGCTCTGGGGGTTACTCGTCTGCTGCAGGGCCTGGTCGAGGTTCTCGGCCGTGGTGTTGTTGAACGCACCCATGATCGCCAGATAGCACTCCTGCCAAGTCCAGGACCCATAGTTCCCGTTACCCGGCACATAGTGACCGCCGTTGTCAGCCATGGCGCGCGTTCGCCTCCTCCGTCTTCTCGAACCTCACGGGCGGACCGTCCTCAGCCGTGCCCGATGACGCCGATTCCCGCCTCGGGCTCCGCGCCCCACACCTCTTCCTCCTCCGTCAGCCAGGTCACCCGCTCCTCATCGCGGTTCTGCTGAGGCGGAACCCCTCCGCCCATGCCACCCATCGGCGGCATGAACGGCATCCCGCTACCCGGCCCGGACATGCCGTTGGCTCCCGCCACGCCGTCGGTTCCTGCAGCCTCCCCCTCCGCCTGGCCCTTCCTCTGCTGCTCGGCCAACTCCTCAGGCGTGAGGTCCGTGGTCTTGAGGTTTCCGACACCGGTGACGCTGCCTGCACCCGACGTGTCGTCGCTCAGGCCCTTGGGCTTGCCAGGAACGGTCAGGCCGTTCTTCAATCCGTCACTGAGCGTGCCGCTGTCGACGAGTTTGCCAAGCTTCGGGTTGGCGCCGGGCAGGCTGGCCGGCAGGTCGGAGTTCGGCCGGAACAGCCCTCCCGTAGTCGGGTACATGCTGCCGAGGGGATATCCCGGCGTGCCCTCGAGCTCTGCCTTCTGCCGGGCGAAGTCGAGCTCTGCCTGGGTCAGCGGGGAGGGTGCGAACGGCTCCCCGAACCCCTTGTTCAGCCCGAGTTGTTCGACCTCCTGCGGAGTGAAGCGCGAGGTGTCCAGCGGCGGATACTCCGGCATCGGGACGTCACTGGGCGGGGTGATCAGGTTGTCGAGCCCGGGAGTACTACCGCTCAGGCCCCCCGTGCTGTTCAGGTCGCCCAGCCCGGGGACGTCGGGCGGAGTACCGAGCCCGGGGATGTCGGGCGAAGCACCGAGCCCTGGCACGTCCGGGGCACTGAAGTCGGGCATCCCGGGGCTCGGGACGGACGGACCACCGCCGGGACCTGCCAGGTCGCCGAGGCCAGGCATACCGGGGACCGGGACCGACCCACCACCGCCGAGGCCGGGGCTGGTGAGGTTGTCCAGGTCGGGCATCGAAGGAGTAGGCGGGAGCTTCATGCCTCCCAACCCGTCCTTGAGACCGTCCCCGAAGTTCCCGAGGCCGTCCTTCAGGCCCTTCCCGAATTTATCGAAACCGTCCCCGAGGCTGTCGAAGTCGATCTTCGGGGGCTTGGCGGACGAATTCCCTGAGCCGCCTGCGCCACCCGCGCCGGCACCCTTGCCCGGCATCGGTTTACGTATGTCACGCAGGAGGAGCAGGTACTCGGCGGCCAAGTGCTTCAGAACACTTCGCATACCCACGGTGATGTACTGATACGTCGCATGATAGGCAGAGGGGTAGTAGATCGTCCCCCCCTTTTCATCTGCGAAAGGAGTCCTGAATCCTTTGCCCCGATCGGGCCAGTAGCCGGCGTTCCAGAGGTCACGAATGTACTGCTGGGTTCGCTCGTTCACCGTGTGCACGTCGATGATGGCCTGATGCAGCCGGTCACCCATGGCCCAGATGACGTCGACGTAAGCAGGTGCCGTGGCGAGCGGAATACGCCAGTAGCGGATCGTGTTCGCCATTTCGACGAAAAGGTCCTTGGCTGAATCTGCCGCCTCCCCACTCCATGCCGAATCGACATCACTCGCGGTGTCGCCGAAGAGTCGAGCCATGTGCCTCCGCAGCAGTTCGTGTGCCTGCTCGAGCTGGCCATCCACATTCCGGAACATCAGAGCCGTCGCCCAGAGCGTCTCCGGATTGCTGACACCCCTGGTGATCGAGTCTGTATCGGTCTGCCATCCGCTCCCGTACCCGAGAATGGCACTCATGCACTGAGCCCACTCCCACTGGTCATAGTCGGAGGAACTCGGCTTCGCATCCTTGTCGTCATCAGCCATACTTCATCATCCAGTTCCTGCTAGATGGTCCTCGAGTTTCTCACTTGTCGATGAGGCCTTCGGCGCCCGGATTTGAGATCCAGGCGCCCTCGGCTTCAATTATTGCCCCCGCCCGGCTAGTTCTCCTTAGGGGGAGAGAACCATCCGGGGTGGGTGATGTCATCTTTCTTGGAAATGTTCTGCGGCGGCGCCCCCGGAGGTGTATACGTTGAGCCGCCGCTACTCTTTCCACCCGCCCCAGGATCTGCGAACGAACTGGGCAGAAGCGGCTGCACGAAACCGATGATGCCCTCAAGCTCATCCGCCAGGGCGTCGTTCAACTCGCCGGTCTCGCGATACTTGGCGGCGATCACCTGGAGGGATTTGATGAACTCGTCGATCGCCGTTCGGAGTTGCTGGAGGTTGACGTAGTACTGATCGGCGCGGCCACCGGAGCTCCAACCGATGATGGTGTTGACTACGTTGTTCGCCTCTTCGAAATTGCCGGGTAGGAGATGCGCGGTCTTGAGTAGCATCATGATCGACTCAAGGTCGGCAGATACGGCTTGCAGCGCCTTGATGAACGTGTCGAGTGCTTCGGGGGTGACCTTTATCTTCTTCTTGCTCTTACTGCCAGTCTTGCCATCATCCCCCTTCTCGTCCCTGTCCCCCTTATCGCCGCTCTTGCCTTCGCCCTTGCCCTTGTCCTCGTCATCATCCTTTTCGTCGCCCTTATCACCCTTCCCGTCCTCCTTTCCGTCACCCTTCTCGGCCTCGTGCGGCCGCTCCTCCTTCTCGTCCTCGTCCTTCTCGTCCTTCCCGTCCTTGCCCTTGTCCCCGTCGTCCTCGTCGTCGTCCTTCCCGTCCTCGTCGTCCTCGTCGTCCTCGTCGTCGTCCTTCCCGTCCTCGTCGTCCTCGACGCTCTCCTCGTCCTCCTCGTCCTTCTTGTCTCCCTTCTCATCCTCGTCTTCGTCTTCGTCGTCCTTACTCCCGCCGGCGTTACCCGAGTTGGTTCCGGATCCGCCGGTGCCTCCCCCGGAGCCCGAGCCGCCGCCGTCACTCGTTCCAGTGCCGCTACCGCTACCACTGCCGGAACCCGAACCTGAGCCGGTTCCTGGGCCATCGTCGGTCGCGGTCCCAGTCCCCGTGGTCGGGGAACCAGAACCAGAGCCGGCACCAGAACCTCCCGGGCCAGTACCGCCACCAACGCTGTCACCACCTCCGCCACCGCTGGACACCGGCGGGCCACTCGGCGAAGAGGTCGAGGAGTCGCCCCCCTGAGTCGGCGTCCCCCCACCCTTGCCACCAGAGCTGCCGGCTGGACCGCCGCCGTCGCCGTTGACCTCGGATTCTTTCTTGTCCACGGGAGGCGAAACCGTCCCGCCCTTTTCGCCCGGCGTCCCCTCACTCACTCCGCCGGAATTACCCCCACCGCCCGCACCACCGTCATCACCGGTGGAATTACCCCCGCTGTTGTTCTTGTTGTCGCCACGCAGCGCATCGCTGATGGACGGGCCTCCGTCATTCGATGAGTTCCCCGCACCCGGTGAGCCGTTCGAGGGGCCCGTACCGGAATCGCGATCCCCGCCGGACTGCCCGTTGCTGTTGCCATTCCCCTGGCCGTCGCCGGACTGCCCATTGCCGTTGCCGTTGCCGTTGCCGTCGTCGTCCTGCGCCTTGCCCTTGCCGTTGCCGTCGTCGTCCTGCGCCTTGCCGTTGCCGTTGCCG
>NZ_JBEPDM010000043.1:0-42399 GCF_040300305.1 Streptomyces sp. NPDC000410 | reverse complement strand
CCGTCGTCGTCCTGCGCCTTGCCCTTGCCGTTGCCGTCGTCGTCCTGCGCCTTGCCCTTGCCGTTGCCGTCGTCGTCCTGCGCCTTGCCCTTGCCGTTGCCGTCGTCGTCCTGCGCCTTGCCCTTGCCGTCCCCGTCCCCATTGCCCCCCTCCTCCTGCGGCTCTGTCATTCGCATCGCCTGCAGACGGGGCTCGGGCGGCTCCACATGTCCCGGTGCTGGCACCGCGGGCGTCACCACCTCCACCTTCACCACGTGGGGGGTGCCCGGCAGGACGGCCGCGTCCGGGCCGGGCTTGGACTGGCCTGGCACGTTGAGATGGTCGAGGACATCGTGGAGAACGTCCTCGACGATGTCCTCTACGAGATCACCAATCCGGTCGACGGCGTCGAAGACCGGCAGTCCGTCCAGCGGCGAGGCGAAGTTGTCGCCTCCCGCCACCGGGGACGCCCCGTCAAACTCGGGCACCGGAGAATCCCCGGCGGCGTTGGGCTCCATCTTTCACTCCTCCTGGTACGGCTTCGAATTCACCGGAATCCGCAGGTGGCGGACTCCGTCACGCGTTGTGCATGATCTTTGCGGAGAACTTCTCGGTGTCCACGTAGTTCGTACAGATGAGATACAGCGTCTGCCGGGACTCCTCGACGTACGCGTGCATCGCGGCGCACTTGCTGTCCCAGAGGCGCTGCTTCTCCTCGTAGACGTTCTGCGCCTCGTCGTCCCAATGGGACTTGTCCATCACGGTGCTGGCCATCCGCGTCTTGATGCGGTCGAGCAGAGCGTCGAGATCGCTGGCAGACTTGTGCATCTCCCGGCAGATGTAGTCGACTTCTTCTGTCTCGATGGTGTAGTTGGTCATGTGCTCTCCCTTCGTGCTGGCTCGGCTTACTTGTTACCGGCCAGAGTGTTGGTGATGTGACCGCCGCTCCCGGAGGAGCCCGATCCGAACTCGCCGCCGCCGACGCTGTTGCCGAGGTTGGTCACGAGTCCCTGGTTGGCTGCGCTGCCCTCGTCGTACTGGTGCGCGCCCTTGACCATCGCCGCTCGAAGCGTTTCGAGGTCGTTGATAAGAACCTGTTGCCGGTTCCCGAGCCCGTCCATGACGCTCCGGAACGTGTTTGCCGTCTGCCCGGTCCAGGCCCTACTCAGGTCGTTCGCCGCGCTCATGATGTGTGTCTTGATGCCCTGGGCATCCACCACACCATTTCCGAACTCGGTGGCCGCCGCGTTCATCGCCTGGGTATTGACAGTCTTCTTGGCCATGCGCAATCACCTTTCGAGGTTTGGCGGGATTCCGCTGTCTTCGATACGTCGGTATCTACAGAGGAGTTCACTGCGCCGGCTTCCACCGGCGTGCCCGGCCCCGTACCGAGACCCCGTAGGCAACGGCCCCCAGGGCGGCGACGACCACCGCGGCAGAGGCCACGATCGTTCCGGTACGCATCGGGGCCGTGTCCGGGGGTGGGGGCACCACGTCCCCGACCGGCTTGGGACTGGGCTTCATCACACCCGGTTCGAGGACGGCGGCCACCGCCGCATACGGACTGACCGTGCCCCACCCGTGCAGACCGCCGCGCTGTCCTGACTCAGGTACGTCGGCGGTGGCGAGGAGACGCGCTCGTACGCCCGCCGCGTCGAGCTCGGGGTAGTACGCCCGTACGAGCGCGGCGGCTCCGGCGACGAAGGCCGCTGCTGGGGCGTCTCCACCGCCCTGCACCTGTCCCGGCCCATCGGTGCCCACGCCGATCACTTCCTCGCCGGGTGCGACGAGGTCCACCCGCCGCGCGATTCCGTTCTCGTTCGACCGCTGCCCCGTTCTGGTCACCCCGCCGACGGACAGCACCGTCGGATAGGCCGCGGGGTAGCGGAGCTCCTTCAGCGACTCATCGACGAAACCGGAGCGCCCAGTGCCGCCAGCGACCGCGACCACCACCACTCCGGCCATCTCCGCGGCTGCGACAGCCTGTTGAAGAGCGGCGCTCGGAAGGACCGGGTCGGCGGTCACGGCGATGATCTGCGCCCCACCGTCGACAGCGGCGACGATGGCCGCTGCCATCACCGCGGGGCTGCCGTCCTCCTCGTTGGTCGTCTCCCTGACGGGGAGGATGCGAACGCCGGGCGCGACACCGACGAGCCCCACTCCCTTGGCCGGCTGGGCTGCGATGATACCGGCAACGTACGTTCCGCGGCCGAAGCAGTCGGTGTTGGCGGCCGCGCCCTTGGTCCGTACGTCCTTGCCCGGCAGTACGTGCCCGTTGAGCTGGGGCACCGATGCGTCCACTCCGGTGTCCACCACGGCGACGGTGATGCCCTCGCCGCGCGACAGCCCCCACACGAGGTGGGCGCCTTGCGCCAGCTGCGCCCAGCCGGGCTGGGCGACAACCGTCGTGGCGGGGGTGGCGCACTTCTGGGCGATCGGTACGTAGCGTGAGCCCTCGCCCGGGTTCACCGCATGTCTCGGGACGAAGGCCACGAGTGCGAGGACGACAAGCACCAGAATGCGAACGCCCACCCCCCACATCGTGCGCGTCTGCCGGATACGCATCCCCGTACCCTCTTCCTTTCTGACGAATGCCTGGCGACCCGGAACTCTCGGCCCCGCGTCAGTTGGTGGTGGAGGATCCGGGTCGCGCCGACTCCCACGGCGGGACTGCCAGGCCCCCTGACGTGGTGGGTACGTCATCAGCGGCAGTGGCGGCAGACGTATGGGCAGCCACGAGGGGGGCGGTCGGCGGCGCCGCAGCAGTCACGGTCAGCTGATCGGTGCTCCCGTGGACATCGGACGCACCGGGTGCGCCGGCGATCTTCTGCCGTCGGCCTGCCGCGTACCGCACGCCCAGGAGAAGGAGCAGGAGGCTCCCGGCCGTGATGCCGGTGGCCCTCAGGCCCTCGCCCGCGGCCGCCGTCTCGGACGCGCTGGTGGACAAGACCACCTGCTGATCCGCAGGTGCGGTCCAAGCAGGTGCCGGCTGCTTCGCCGGCTGGTGGTTTCGGTTCTCGCCCTGTCCGGCATCCCGCCCCTGGCCCTCACCCGCATCCTGACCCTGGTTCGACTGGGACGGCAGCTGCGAGTCCTGTATCAGCGGAGCCTCCAGTAGGTACTGGTGCTGCTGATCGGTCTGCTGAGGCTGAAGTGTCTGCTGCAGCGGCCCGGTCGCCCCGCCCGGCACCACGGGCGTCAGCCCGGTGTCGGGGGCCTGCTGCAGCGGCACCGGGCCGGCGGGCGTGCCCGGGGTCGAGAGCAGAGGGGAGAGTTGCGTCGACTGCTGAGACTGGTTCGACTGCGGTGCCACTTCCAGCTTCGGCGTCAGCTTCCCCTGCGGGTTGGCCTCCGTAGATGCACCGCTGCCGGAGCCCTCAGAGGAATGCCCCCTGTCCTCGGAGGCGGACGAACCACCCTCCGAGGGAGTCACCGACTTCTTCGCCGTCGACGGTTCCGCCTGTGATGTCTCGGACTGAGGGGCGGCCTTCGGTTCGGACCGAGTCGTGGACTTCGGTTCGGACTGGGGCGCTGGTTCCGCCGCCGCCTTCGTCGCAGGCTTCGGTTCAGACTGCATCACGGGCTTGGGAGCGGCCTTCGTCGCCGGTTCCGCCGCCGCCTTCGGCTCGGCGTCCGCCGCTGCGTTCTCCGCCGGCGCCGTCGCCCTCGCTGTGGACGTCGTCGCGGACTTCGTCGAGGAATCGGACAGCGCGGCGGCCGTGGCGCCACCGGACGACTTCTTGCCGCCCGAGCAGGACTTCACAGAGTCCGCGGGTACGGCCGAAGTCGGCGGATCCCAGCGAAGCTCCACGTCCTGGTCCTTGTCCCAGTGATAGTTCTTCGCATCACAGGGGAGAATGATGTGCCAGCCGATCTCCAGATGTGTCTCGTTCTGGAGGCTGCCGCCATTGGCTTGCTGACGCCCCTTGTTGAGGGCGACGATCTCGGGATATCGGTTGCCGTCCTTGAGGAACCATTCTGCGAGATTCCAGACGTAGTCGTCCTTGGTCTTCACCACGATGTAGGGGACGTGTGCCTTGCCGGCAGTCGATTCGCCGGCCGCCGCGGCTTCGTCCGTGAGTTGCGGCAGGGCTGCCGGCGCGGCCAGTCCGGCGGCTGCGAGAAGTATCGGAATGAGCCGCCGAGAACGGCCTGTACGGCCGACCTCGGCAGCCTGGTTATCCGGCGTTTGGGGGACCACTGCGGAATTTCCTTCCACCAGTTATGACACGTGCGTACTTCGGATACGCCCGCGCATACCGGTGAGTTCACTCCTGGTGGGTGAACATCTTGAAGAGCGGAACCTCCCTGGGCGACCCCGAGCCGTGGACCTGGAGTGTTCCGTCGACGGCGATGAACGAGGGGACGGTCGATGCCCAGAATTTCAGAACGGGGTCCTTGAACTGGGAGACGAGGTACTGAGCACCCGAGGTGCCTCCCGTCCCGCTCGCCGCGTCCTTGGACACCAGCACCACGTGGAGTGACCTGCCGCCCTTGAGGGCATCGGAGTACATCCTCCCGAACTGCCGGTGCCGGCTCAGGATGCGCGACACCACTGGCCATTCAGGCAGATGACCCAGGGCGATGTCGACATAGAGGACCGCGGGCTTCGGTCCGGGCAGCAGAGCGGTATCGCCTGGCAGTTGAGAGCCCGGGAGCGGAGTGGTGCCGATGACCCATGGCCCGCTCACCCCCGTGCCCGTGGGGTTCTCCGCGTGAATGACCGTCTTGTACGTCGGGTCCGACTGGGCACGAGCGCCGTGTTGTGCCCAACTGGCGAGTCGTTTGGGGTCCATGGTCTGCGGTCCGAGGACGATGGCATGGGAGCCGCCGGTCAGGGGGACGTCGTACGCCTTGACCTCCGACTGCGG
Organism: Streptomyces sp. NPDC000410; assembly: GCF_040300305.1. Taxonomy (NCBI): domain Bacteria; kingdom Bacillati; phylum Actinomycetota; class Actinomycetes; order Kitasatosporales; family Streptomycetaceae; genus Streptomyces; species Streptomyces sp. NPDC000410. Next base: position 37,549 of record NZ_JBEPDM010000043.1, on the reverse strand, counting down.
CTGTCCTGGTGAGCTCTCACCGCCGGCCTGGGGATCCGGGTCTGCGACCGGTGACGCGGGCCTCGGGACGGGCGGCTGGTCACCGAGAATCTTGTTGATCTCGGCGGGTGACGAGACCGTGCGGTTGGGGCCCAGCAGGGTCGTGCCCTCGGGCCCGAGCACCGCCCAGGTCAGATCAGGGGCGGGCTCTCCTCCAGGCACCTTGACCTTCAGCTCCACGGGGTGCTTCCAGGCCGTGTCACCTGCGAGGGGGGCCCTCTGATGCGCCTGGGTGAGACCTGTGGTCTGGTGCGGCATACCTCGTGGTGCGATGACCTGATGGCCACCGGACTTCAAGGTCTTGGAGAGCCCCTCAGCCGCTGAAGGCTTGCGCTGACCGTTCGCCCCCCATGCGGGGAGACCGGCTCCGTCCATCAGAAGGAGGACAGGCTGTCCGGGCTCCAGACGCTTGGGCTTGCGCAGCTCCCTCGCGACACCACCGAGGTCGGCGACGAGATCCGGCAGGTACACCCAGGTGCCGTCGTCCTCGTCGTAGGTGAAGATCTGGGCTCCGCCGTCACGGACCACATCGATCACGAAGGCGTCCCGTCGCCCCTGCTTCGAGAGGAAGGCGTCGACCTCCGGCGGCAGCGAGATCGGGTGCCGGTAGGGACGGTGCCTGCTGCTACGCAGCGACAAGCCCTCCTTGAGTGGTTCCTTGTAGGTCAGCTCGGCACGCCCCAAGGGGGCCGGCTCGAATGTCCGCACCCCACCCGTCCGCGTCCGCCAGTCCGGCACAAGGACAGCCAGCTCTCCGTCCTCCGGCGTGATCGTCTCCCAGGGGCTGGCGTGCACCTTGAGCGGCGGCAACCCGAGTTCGTCCGTGAGCGCTGCGAACGCGTCGGCCACCGACTGTGCGAACTGGATCTCCTGGGCGTTCTCACGGCCCACCATGCAGCCCATCAGGAAGACGTGCCCCCATTCGAGCTCCTTGTCCGGCACGTCGTCGCCCTGGAGCTTTCCTTGCCAGCGCGCGCCGAGCTGTTTCAAGAACTTCCTGCCGAACTGACGCTTGTGAAAAGCGATCACGTCCTGGCCCAGGGCCTCGACGAGGTGATCGCCACCGAGGTTGACGTACTCAGAGAAGTCCGCGCGAAGATCGTTGACCGTGGCGGGTTCGTCGGCGGACGCACGGGGGACATCCAGTGTTTCCGGGAAGCCGTGGGATTGTATGTACGCGGTCGGCTTGCCGCCGTTGGGCAGCACCTCCCGCAAGAACCCAGCCTTGTCATCCTTCCTCACGGCTTCATCAGTCATGTACTTGAACGTCGAATCAGTCTTGTTGACATGCCTTGCCCAGTGCCCGGTCAGGTACATCCGCCGAGGCGACTCGAGCAGCCACACCTGAGACCGGTCGCCCTTCGAACCAGCGGGCATGGTGAGCCAGTTGAAGTCGTCCAGCGGCGCAGATCCGATGCGCTCGTACTGGAGGTCCTCGGCGGCCAGCTCGGTCTCCTTACGACTGTTCCCATGCTCGGCGTACTCGGCCGCGAGCGCCAGGACCACGTCCACTTTGTGCTGGTCGGTGGAGAGTTCGTGCCACTTCGGGTACGCCTCGTCGATGGCTTCCAGGGCCTGGTCGACGGCGTCGCGCAGGTCGCCCTCATCGCTGCCGTAGGTCATGTTCAGCGTGTCGTGCGTGATGATCTTCTTGGCCAGGGCGGTAGCCGCCTCGCCCCCTTGTTCGTAGCCGGCCGCGAGGACCCGCCAGCCCCTGGCCCGCCGCTCGCGAAGGGTCAGGTCGTTCCAGAACGGGTGCTGCTTCTCCCCCAGCGCCATCACCTTGTCAAGAGCTGCGTGCGCCTCGATCCGCGTGACTCCCTTGGCCAGGATGAAGGCCGATACGCGCCGTTGCGCCTCCACTCCGAGCGCCTCGCCCTGAGTCGCCTCGTCCCGTACGGACTCCAACACCTGGTCCGCCAGATCCGCATCGGAGCCATTGATCAGCTGACCTCCGGTGCCCCGCAGGGAGGTGCTCCCGGTGTTGTGGCTCTCGAGCGATTGAAGCTCAGGCTTGGCGTTTCGCGGCCGACCCCATCCCCCTAGGGTGAACGCTTCGAACACCGGCGCCGTTTCCGTGCCCGGCCGCTCCGACGACATGAGCTGCAGGTCGCCTCGGTGTGAGATCGCCGAGGGCACGGTCGAGCCCCAGACAACCAGGTTGGGCGAGTTCACGTAAGTGGCAAGGGTCTGCGCGGGAGCATCACTGTCTGAGCCGTGCGGGTTCGCCGCATCCGTCGAGACGAAGACCAGATGGAGATACTTGCCGCTCTGCTCCGCGTACGAGAGTGCGTCAAGGAAGCTCTGCCTGGTCGTCACCACCAAGCTGACGGCAGTCCAGTCCAGCTGCGCCTTGTGGAGGCCAGGGGCAGGCTTTGCGCCCGGCAGTCCCGCGACATCCACGTAGTAGACCGGGTTCGGGTCGGCCGGATCACCCTGCCACGGGGGATCAGGCACCACCCCGGCGATGGTGAACGCGGGCTGCCCCGTCAACCCGTTCCGTGTGAGGGTGACCGTGTTGACCACGCTCCCGCCGCGCTCCAGCAGCAGATCCCAAGCCGTGGCCCGCGCCATACTGGGCATCGCTACGGCGAGGAGGAGAGAGGTGATTCCCCTGCCGGCCGTTCTCTCCACGGCTTGGACCGTGGCCTCCTGGCCCAGCTCCAGCAGCGACGTCATCGGGGCCACATCCACGACGGGCGCAGCTGTGGGTGGCGCAGGTGTCAGACCACGGGTGATCTCCATCAGGTCTGTCTCGTTCGTCACCGTCTTGCCCGGGCCGACCAGAGCGAGGAGCTTGCCGTCGGCCCCGTACGCGGCCCAGTGCAGGTCCGGCCTGGGTTCTCCGGCACGTGTCAGGACACTGAGCCGGACCGAGCCGTAGGCGGTCTGCGAGCCGTGGTCGCCGTACTGCAGCTCGTCCAGGCCCGTGCTCTGATGGGCCTGGCCACGCGGCGCGAGGACGGTGTTCTCGTTCTGGGTCAGCAGGGAGCTGAGTTCGGAGGCAGGCGGGGGCAGACGCCGACCATCGTCCCCCCACCGGGGCAGTCCGGCGTCGTCCGTGAGCATGAGCACGGCCCATCCCCGCGGGATGTCCCTGGCCTTCAGCTCCTGCGCCAGCCGCGACATGTCAGCGGTCTCGGCTTCGTATGCCCACTTCCCCGACGGCGCCTTCGAGAAGACCTTGACACCGCTTCCCTTTCGGACGGCATCCAGCACGTAGGTGTCGGGCGGCAGGCCCGACTCGGTCAGGAGATTCTTGAGCTCCACCGTCAACGCGATGGGATGCCTGAAGGGCTGACTCTGGTCCCGGCTGTCACGGAGAGACAAGCCCCCGCGGATCGAACCCCGTCCGCGAAGCTTCGCCGTCCCCTCCTCCTCGGGATAGAAGGTCGTGTACACGTCCAAGGCTTTCTCTGTGGACTTGCCGAGGTAGTGCTGGGAGACGTACACCCCGACGCGTCCGTCACTTCCTCGGCTCTCGGTCTTGTACTTGAACGCGTGCACGGGGACAGGGGCGACGCCTCGGGCGTCCGTGAGCTTCCCCATGGCATTGGCCACCGACTTGCCAAGGAGGATCGCCTGCGCGTCGTCTCGCCCGGACCGGCAGCCCAAGAGCACGATATGTGGCGGAAGCCCCGTTTTCCTCGACTCCTCCAAGAGGTAGTCAAGGACCTCCCCGCCGACGAGGTCCACGAGCTCATCGCCGCCGATGCTCACTGTCTCCCGGTTCGGCTCGTCTTCCTCCAGCGCAACGATCAACCGGCCAGGTGCGCCATGCGACTGGATGAAGGCGGTGGGCTTGCCGGCCCAGTCCGATCCGACCTCTCCGACCAGGACGAAATCCTCGGTTTCGGTCTCCACTCCGGTCTCGATGCGCAGCGAGTCGGTCGCTGTGTTGGTTATATACGTCCAGAGGATTTCAGCCTGCTTCATGCGCTCGGGGTCTTCCAGCATCCACACCCTCGAGTGGGGCGACCCCGTTTCACCCTGCTTGATGGCGAACCTCTCGGCCGGCATCGATCCGAATGTCCTAGCCTCCAGCGAGCGGGCCTTCTCCACCCCCACCTCGGGCTTTCCATCGGCGCAGTCGACGGCGATGTCCAGCAGCATCACGAGCTGCTCTTCATTGCCGAGTGACCGGTGCCACTTCGATGCGTGGTTCTGGATGATGTCGTACGCCTGTCCGACCACCCACTCGATGGACCCGCCTTTCCTCTCGTACGACCCGAGCATGTCCTCCACACGGATCCGCTGGGCCAGTAGGCCGCCTCTGTCGGGGCCGTGGGTGAGCGTCGCCTCGATGACGCGATCCATGCGGCCCTGCCGTTGCCTCAGCGTCAGTCCATGCCACAGAGGGTGATACTCAGCCGCGACTTTCACGATCGCGAGCTCCGCTTCGCTCAACATGGCCTGCGAAGTGCGCCCGTCCGCCAACGCCTTGTTGATCCGCTGCTGAGCTACCCGGGTGTTGTGGCGCCGTTGGGTGATGCCCTCCTGCAGGGCACTCACAGCCCAGTCGACCACGGGTGCCGGAACGGGCGGGGGTGGAGTGGACCGGTCGAAGAGTCTCTGCCGTCCCCGCCGCTCGGATCCCTCCTTCCCCGGGTCGTCATCGTCACGCCGTCGCTTGCCGGTCCGCCCAGGGGCGGTCTCCTCGCCGTTCGACCTGTCATCCGTCCCCTCCCCGTTTCTCCCCTCGTCTTTCAGGGTGAGCGTGTCCAACAGCACGTCACCATCGTCTGATTCCGACGACGACCAAACGGATCCCTCCTTCCCCCGGTCGTCATCGTCACGCCGTCGCTTGCCGGTCCGCCCAGGGGCGGCCTCCTCGCCGTCCGCCCCGTCATCCGTCCCCTCCCCGTCCCTCCCCTCGTCTTTCAAAGTGAGCGTGTCCAACAACACGTCACCATCGTCTGATTCCGACGACGACCAATACGCAGATCCGCGGACCGTGGTGAACGCCTCGAACACCGGCGCCTTGCCCGACTCCTCCGGCGACAGGAGTTGCAGGTCGCCCTGAAGCGTGATCGCCGACTGCACGTTCGCCCCCCACACGACCACGTTCGGGGAGTCGAACATACGCGCGGCGAACTTCGCCGGAGGAAGGTTGCCGGTACCCAAAGTCGCGTTGCCCGCGTCCATACCCACGAAGACGACGTGGAGCGTCCTGACTCGGGCCCTCGCCAACCTGAGTGCGATACGGAAGCGTTTGTCCGAGGCCACCTGGTTCACCACAGCTCTCCAGTCCAGCTGCGCGCCCTGCAGCTCTACGTCCACGAAGTAGACCTGCTCGCCCTTCATTCCCAGCTTCCAGAGCGGAGGATTGTTGCCGGCTACCTCGAACACGGGTTGACCATTCAACTGGTTCCGCCGCACGGTCACCGCCTTGATCCGGTTCGCTCCCTGCTCGATGAAGCGCGTCCATGCGGCTACCCGCATAGGGTCGAAGGCGGAGGTGATGTGAACAGCCGACAGATCACCGTGAGTGACCAGGTGGTGGACCCGCATCGGCATCGGCCGCTGATCCCCCGATCGCGTGGAAAGCGCCTGCGTGCTCGACAGCGGCGGTGTCGCCTCGGGGACGGGGTCGACGTCGCCGTTGACCCCTGCCAGGACGTCGGGGTCCGTCACAGTCTCGTTCCGGCTGGCCAGAGCGAGGAGATTCCCCTCCGCTCCGTACGCCGCCCACGTAAGATCCTGCCTCGGCTCCGACTCGATCGTGCCCACGTTGAGTACGACATTGCTGTACGCCGTCTGTGAGCCGCCGTCCAGGTTCGCCGATTCCTCCAGTCCAGTGGTCTGGTCGACGGACCCTCGGGCCGAAAGCACGACATTGCCGTTGTCGCCGAGCAGGTAGCTCAGCTCGGCAGCAGGCGGGGGCAGCCGGACGCCGCCGGTCTCCCACCGGGGCAGGCCCGCGTCATCCATCAGCAGCAGCACCGGCAGGCCGGAGTCGAGCCCGTCCTCGATCAGCTCCTGGGCCAAGCCGATCATGTCGACCGGTTCCGGCGGGTACGCCCACTTCCCCGGCGCCACTTCTGAGAAGACCTTGATGCCTGAGCCCTTGCGCGGCGCGTCGAGCACGAACGCGTCCAGCGGCAGCCCCAGCGCGGTCAGCAGACGTTCGTGCTCCACGGTCAGGGCGACCGGGTGGCGGAACGGCTGACTCTGATCCCGGCTGCTACGCAGCGACACCCCCTTGCTGAGTGGGGCTCTCACATGCAGTGCCGACCGGCCGATCGGGTCGGGGTAGTGCGTTGTGAAGGCCTTGAATCCTGGCTTGAGCGCGTGCTCACGGCTGGACACGTACACACCGATGCGTCCGTCGGTCCTTGTGTGGGTGGCGTACTCGAAGGCGTGGACGGGAATCGGGGGCAGCCCTCGCTCCTCGGTCAGCTTGGCCATCGCGTTGGCGAACGACTGGGCGTACAGAATCGCCTGCGCGTCGTCCCGCCCCGACCAGCAGCCCAAGAGCACGATGTGCGGCGGGGCGCCCTCCAGGTTCCGTGACCGCTCCAGCAGATCGTTCAGGAGCTCTTCCCCGATCAGGCCTACCGTCTCGTCACCGCCGATGCTGACAAGCTCGGACCGACGGTCACCATCCGACTTCGGCTCGTCCGGATTAAGAGCGACGCGCAAGCTGTCCCGCCTGCCGTGCGACTGAACGAATGCGGTGGGCTTCCCGGCCCACGGTGGTACCACGTCACGGACATGAGTTTGGTCGCATGTGCGGGGATCCACCTTGCCGGTCTTGGGATCCTTGACCCCCGTGGAAGCGTCCAGGGCCTCGAGTTCAAGGCGGAGTGAGTCGCCTTCCTCATTGGTGATCGAGTCCCAGCGCTCGATCATGGGCCTCATACGGTTGGAGCCCTCCAGGAACCACACGGCAGAGTGCTTCGAGCCGGTCTTCGATTTCCGGATGGCAAACCGATCCGGCGACAGCGACCCGTACTTCTGCGCCTGAAGCTGCTTCGCCTGCTGAACACTCCAATCGGATCTGCCTTGAGCACAGGCGACGGCAAGGTCGAGCAACTGGACACGCTTGCGGTCGCCAGCGCTCAGCTCGTGCCACTTCGGATAGTGGACCTGGACGATGGCGTACGCATCGGCGACCGCCTGCTCGACCGAACCGCCGGCAGCCTGGTGGTCGTACAAGAGGTCTTGGAGCAGCAGGCGCGCCGCGAGCCATTCGGCCGCATCCGGCCCCTTCGTGACCGTCTCGGCGACGACGCGGATGACGTGGTCCCCTCGCCGCTCTTCCATCTCCTCCAGGTCCCAGAACGGATGGCGTGTCTTGCCCAGGTCTTCGACCTCGTCCCGCAAAGCGTCCAGAGTCGCGTGATCCAGTCTCCCGTCGTCCAGTGCGTCATCGACCGCGACCGCCGCGTCGTCGGCAAGAGCCGTGCTGTGCTCAAGGTCGTGGAACAGGGACTGGATGGCCCACACGACCTCGGGATCCACCGCCTGATCCGGCTCCGGCAGTTGGTCCGACTCGGGGAGCTGTTCCGGCTGAGGCACTGGCTCCGGGAGTTGGTCAGGCTCAGGCAGCTGGTCAGGCTCACGCAACTGGTCCGGTTCAGGAAGTTGCTCAGGCCCCTCGCCGTCCCCGTTGCCGCCCAACGGGTCGCTCGGAGGCTCGTCGCCGGTCTTCGCGGGCTGCTCCCCCTCGCCCTTCGTGAACGCCTCGAACGTCGGTACCACCTTGGGGTCCTCGGGCGACAGCAGCAGTAGGTCGCCCCCGTGGCTGATCCCCGATGCCACGTTGGACCCCCATACGACCAGCGCCGGAGAGTTGACGATCTGGGCAGCCCATCGCGCGGGCGGAAGGCCGCCCGTCTGGTCGGTCGGATTCGCCGCATCCGTGGACACGAAGACCAGATGCACCTTCGTCCCAGCCTCTTCCGCGGTCCGGATCGTCTCGCTGAAGGCCTGACCCGAGGTCACCATGGGCATCACGGCGCTCCAGTCCAGTGACTGGTGCTGGAGCGCCGGTCCGGGCTTGGAGCCGGGCAGGCCCGCCACGTCCACGTAGAAGACGGCCTCGCTGCTGCCCTCCGTGTCCTTGGACGTCCACAGCGGCGCCCTGACGGTCCTCGCGACCCTGTACGCCCCCGCTCCGGTCGTCCGGCTCACGCTCCCGGTGGCCGTCTTGATCTCGGTCTTGCCTCCCTGCAGGAGAAGTTCCCAGGCCGACGTCCTTGGGCCGTCATCATGGGAGAGGACGTTCACCAGGCCCGACTGTGCGCTCTGGATGTTGAAATGCTCACCCAGGATCACCGTCGGCTGTGTCGAACCCGACGGCACGATCTGCCCTACCGGTTCCAGTGACCGGTCTTCCAGCAGAAGGGATTCCAAGGACCTCGTCCGCACACGGGAGCCGTCGCCGGGCCACTCTTTGACTCGGACGCGCTTGCGGCCCTCCTGGGTCGTCGCGGAATGCTGGTCGGTGGCGCCGGTGAGCGGCTGGGCGGGGATCCGGGAAGTCGGCTGTTGTGCCGGCTGCGGTGTGCGCGACGTGGACGTCTGCCGGGCAACCTGGGTGGGCTGGGGCTGACTGGTCGAAGGAGTCGACTCCGCGGTCGGCTTCAGCGTGCCCGGTTCCACTCCGAAGTCCGACCTCTGCTGCTGACCGGCGAGCGCCTCGATCGCCGACCGGTCGCCGTTCACCGCGTAGTGCGCAGCCAGGTCGAGCAGGATGCCGAGCTTGCGCTGGTCGGACGGCATGCCGTGCCAGAGCGGATAGTGCGTGTCGAGGACCTGGTACGCCATGTCCGCAACAGCGGTGACCTGGGTGTCGTCGTAGGCGGAGAGAATGTCCTGCGCCCGGATCTGCTTGGCGAACGCCTCCGCGGCACCGGGGCTGTCGCTGATGGCCACGTCGACGACGCGCAGCAGACGCTCCTTCTTCTGCGCCACGTCGAGCGCGCTCCACCCCGGGTGCTGGGCGGCGGCGACCTGCTCGAGCTCCGCGGCCACCGTCCGGTACGCCTCGATGGTGAGGGTCTTGTCGTTCAGCGCGCGGGAGATCCGCGCCTTCGCTTCGATGGTGGCCGCGTGTGCTTCGGTCTCGTCCCGACGTGCGGTGCGTACCGCTCGCTCAAGGAGCGCGTCACGATCCGTCGGTGCGCCGACGTCATCCGGCTCGACGGTCCCCACCGCCTGGGGCAGCGTCGTGGACAGGGCGGAGCCTTCTGGGCCGGTGTCCGCGGCCTCGGCGACAGGCAGACCGAACACGGCCCAGCTGCTCGCCTGGTCGCTACCCTTGGCCGCCACGACGTCGACCGTGAGGACGGTCTCGCCGGTCTCCGGGTCCGGGCCGAGGCCGCGGAAGCCGCGGGGAGCGATGACCAGCGGCACCGAGTGTCCTGCGGCCTTCCGCTTCGCGGCGAGCCGCTCGGCGGCAGAGCCGATGTACGGCTCCGACTCCGACCGGGCCGGCGGCAGGCCCGCGCCGTCCATCGCGAGAATGAGGGCGGCGTCCTGCGGCACCTCCCAGCGGGAGAGCACGTCGGGCAGGTCTTCCATGGTCACGGTGACGGTCTTCGTGGTGCCGTCGGGACCCGCTTCGGAGAGTTTGATCATCGACCCGGACCGCTCGCCGGCCACCACGTAACTCTTGGAGATGCCCTGTTCCTTCAACAGCCGCGTCAACTCCGCGGACGGCTTCAGCTCGGCGTCGGAGAGCGGGTGACTGCCACCGCTCAGCCAGAGACCTCCGGTGATGAGCTCGCTCGCGTCATCGGCGATCTTGAGCCTTCGGGGTCCCGGTTCCGGCGCGGTGTGGGGCTGCCAGGCCGGCCCGTCGCCAGGCTTGCCCTGTACGGCCAGGACGCCGAGCTCGTGGGTGGTGGCCACGCGGCGCGGGCTCGTCCACACCGTGATCGACCGGTTGTCCAGGGCTGCGGCGAGGGCTGAGCCCACGGCCGTCTCGCAGCCGGCGACGACCAGGTGCAGCGGCCGGTCGGGGCTGGGGGTCCGCCCGTCCAGGGCGGCGGTGATCCGGTCGGCCAGCATTTCGGCGAGGTGCTCGGGGCCGATCGGTGCGTCCGTGCCCTCGGCGGCGCCGGTTGCGGAGATGGTGCCGTTCTTGAGGGCCGCGACCAGGTGGTCGTACTCCGCGTGGATGTTGACATAGACGACGTCCGCATCCGTGCTCGGGGCTGTGTCGCCGTCGTCACCAGCCATCCACGGCAGGGGTTCCCAGTCGCCCACGACGGCGTTGCCGTCGGCGTCGACCGAGTCGTAGTAGCCGAAGACCGCGCCCTGTTCCGAGTGGAATTCGCGCCAGAAGCCGGCGTCCTCCTGTGAGATGTCGCCGGTCTGGCTGAGTACGAACGCGCTGACGCCCTCCGTGGCGGTGGTGACCTGGGTCCAGTGGAAGGCGTCCAGGCCGATGGAGCCCACGACGGTCGGGACCGTTCCGTCGGTACCGGGGGGCGGTGACGAAAAGTCCGGAACCCCTGCCGGGAACTCCTTGGCCTTCGTCTTTGCGTTCCTCTTGGGCTTCGGGCCTGCGGCTGCCGACTCCACACTGGAAGGCTCGGAGGCCGGCTGTCGCGCCGCCTCCTCGACGGTGGTCGTGGTGTTCTCCGTGGTCGATGTGACCTCCGGAATCTTGGCCAGCGCCGCCTGCCAGTCGTCGGGATGGAGGAGCTTCGTGTCGACGAGCACCTTGCCGTGGGTCTGATAGCCCTCGCGCATCCTCTGCAGCTGCCCGACACTCCGCGGCTCCGCGCCACTCACCGCATAGAGCCACTCGGCGTCGATCACGATCAGTTCCCCGAAGGCCTTCACCGCCTTCCCGTACGCGGACTCGGCCTTCAACTGCTGTGCCAGCAGCTGAACTTCACTCTTGATCACGTGCATCGGAGTGCCGCTTCGGATGATACTCGGCAGGCTCTCGTGGAGCTCCGCCGCCCACTTGATCACACTGATGACACTCGGAGCACCGTACGGCTGGCCGGTGTTCCATCCGATGGTCATCACACGGCGGTAGGCCAGGTCGCCCGGATGGGTTTCGGCGTCCTGCTCCTCGCCGAGCCCTGCGAACAGTTGGACGAGATTGGCGAAGGGCTCATCGGGAAGCTTCTCGTCCGACCCCAGGGACACCTTGCGCATCTCCGGGGAGTTCCAGGACTCCTCGATGAATGCGCGGGTCTCACGACGGAGTTCGGCGATCCTGTTGAGATGGTCCGCGGTCAGGACTTCACGGTGTTCAGTCGCTTCCAGTTCACGGAGCCATTGGTCCAGCAAGAGGTCTCGTACCTCGCTCGGTGCCGTGTTGAACTCTTCCCCCGCCCAGGCGAGGCCGTGCTCCTCCAGCGCCCTGAGCCGGGTCAGGGGTTCCTTCGCCGTCAGTCCGATGGCGAGTTCTCGCAGACGTCCAATCGTGTGCCGTCTGTCCTCGTCGTCTGCCACGACGGCGAGCACGCTGTCGAAGTCGGCCACGATCTGGGCGCGTACCACATCGGGGTCCTGGGCCATGGCCATCCTGTCCGGGACGAACATCAAGAGAACGTCGGCCAGATCCTCGGCCATCTGCCGACGTGTCTCCCCGTCCTCCTCCTCGCCCATCCTGGACCCGTACTCCGCCCGCAGGATCTCTCCGACGTTGAAACGGAGCTTCCGAAGCTTGTTGAGGAAGCGCCTCCGCTCCTCGGGCTTCGGCCAACCATCGGCGGCGACGGCGAACCGCTCGGTGACGGCGAGCCATTCGAGCCACGTCTTCCCGACCACCACTCCGCGCTGCAACGACCTCGGAAGGCTCCTGGACAGCTTGTCGACAAGCGTATGCAACGGGCCGTGCACGTCGTTCAGATGCGCCTCGAGCATGTTCGCGTAGACCGTGTAGAGCTCTGCCTGATCGCGCTCCTCGGCGTCCAGCGTCTCCTCGAACCGGCGCTGGGTGTGGGACACGATGCCGGCGATGTGCTGAGCCGGGCGGCTCCGGACGGATACGTCGCCGATCCGGTCCGTCAGCCAATCCAGAGTCTTGCGGGCCAGTGTCACGTCCGACTCCAGCTGCGACAGAGTGGAGGTCTGTGCAGCGGAAGAAGCCTTCCTTCTGCCCTGGCCCCCGCCGCGGTGTGCTGCGGCGTTGGCGAGTCTCCGCCGCGCCTGGGCTTCGGCCGGGGTGTAGAGGATCTCCAGATGCCGCTCCGTGTGCCAGAGCTCGTCCAGCACGTCTCGCCTGTGCTCCTTCCACTCCTCGATCCTGGCAGCCGTCTCTCTATCGGGGTTGTCGCCGACCTTGGCCGCGTACTCCGTGAGGGCGGCGTGAATGATCTTGTCTGCTTCAGCGACCTCCGTGTGGAACTTCTTGATCTCGGACTTGTCGATCTCACCCATGGCGGCCATGCCGATGCCCGCGGCCGAGTACGCCTCCACGATGGGCACCAGAGTCGCGAGCACGGAACCCAGGGAGGTCAGGTCGCCGGACTTCAACTCCTCGAGACCGTATTGGGCGAGGCGCCACTCCGCTGCCCAGCTCGTGTGGTGGACACGCCTGAACGCCTTGGCGATCGCCTGCATGCTCTGGTGGCGGTCGGCGCGGTCCGCGAAGACAGCGATGACGTCGACGTACCAGGACCGCGCGCCCCATCCGGCCTCCCCCAGGCGCTGCATGCCGTCGCAGACGATGTTCGTATCACGCTGGAGTTCCTTGGCGCTGTAGGCGGCGCCCGAACGCCTGTCGCGCTGCGCAAGTTGCAGCGCGAACATCTTCCGGGCCGCGTCGAGCAGGGGTCCGGGGGTGCCGCCGCCCAGCAGTCTGGCTTCCGTCACTTGCCGGATGCGGGTCAGCCACTCGTCGCGGGGCAGTTGCCCCTGCTGGACGAGGGCGAAACCCTCGGTCATCAGGAGGCGGGCCCTCGCTTCGGCCTTGTCCGAAGGCCACGCGACGGGCTTGTTGCCAGTGCCGCGGCTGCCGTACTTCGCTACGTCCAGGTCGCTCTGGAGCAGGCGGAGGCGGTCGGTGAAGGTCTTCTTGACTTCGCCCTTCGGCGGCTTCCATCCGATGCCCTTGAGGTGCTCGCCCTCCGCGAACGCGTTCAGCGACCTCAGCGTGGCAGGGCCGGGGACACGCTCCTGCCAGTGGGGGCGCAGATTGCGCTCCAGTCGGTCGAGCCGCTCCAGGGGGGTCTCACGGTGCTCAGGGCGGTCCGACCAGACGTGGCCGTTCACGGATTTCGTGGGCGGAGGCTCGGGTCGGCTGTCCGTCTCGGCGGTGAGGGAGGCGGGTACTTCGGCGGGTACGGAGGTAGGTGTCGGGGCAGGCGCGGTGGCCGGTACCGGGGCCGGCGCGGAGAGCGGCGGCTGGACCGGCTCGTCGACCACGAACGCCGGGGGCACAGACTTCGCCTGGGCGGGCTTCAGCACCGGGGTGGGCGACGTCGCCTCGGTCGGCTTCAGCCATGGGTTGACCGTGCTGCACGTCTTCAGCGGTTTCGACGGTTCATGCTGGGCGGGATAGAACGAGACCACCTCGCCGGACCCGTCGCACTGGCCGGCGACCCAGTTGCCCCACTCGTCTCGCCCGAGCCAGGTGGATGTGCCGTCCCAGCGCTCGAAGAATCCCGCCTCGTTGTCCTGGGTCTTGTGGGCCCTGCGCTGCTTGTAGATCTGTACCGCGTTCAGGTATGCCTGCTGGGCGGAGGTGAGCGCCTGCTCATAAGTCAGGTGCCGGGGGAAGAACGTGTGGTACGGCTTGACTGCGAACTGCTTCCCACCAGGAAGCGGGGCGACACTCACCGCGAACCAGCCGTTGGGCGCTGGGGTGTCGATCGTGTAGGGCGCCAGGTCCTGCAGTTCGAACTCCTCCCGTAGTGATTCGTCGAAGAAGTGGCCGCCGGTCACCCGCCCGTGCCGGGAGCCGTCCTCCTTCGGCACCATCGCCTGCACATGGGCCTCGGCGATGCCCGTGGAGTCCGTGTATTGGCTCAGTGGCTCCTTGAAGGTGACGATCGTGTTGCCCGTCGGCTGGGGTTCGTAGACCTTCGGCTCGATCCCGAGCATCTCCAGCGACTCGACAAGCCCGTTGGCGAGCGGCTTCATCTCACCGTTCGGGTAGTGCAGCACCCACGGCTTCTCGACCAGGTTGTCGATCGGCCGGATCTTTCCGTCGGCGTACACGTGGGTCTGCGTGGAGACGAAGTTGCCGGTGGGCGGCTGGATGCCAGAGACTTCCCCGGAAGGTGCCAGCACGAGCGACTCCGACAGCCGCGCCGTCTTCGCCGCCACCGAGCCCTCGCCGCCGACCCCGCAGTTGCACATGACGAGGAAGTTGCGCTTGCCGGTGACCTTGGTCGTGCCGTCGGCGGAGTCGACGGTGATCGACGGGCCGCCCTCGGGCGGTGTGTTCCACACGCCGGCCTTGGTGGTGTACGCGATGAACTGATCGGCGGAGTGCGGCACCCCCTCGATCGCCGGTTCCCTGTCGTACGAGTGCCCGGTGAGCACGGTCATCCCCGGCGCAGAGGGCAGGTTCTTCACTCCGTCGAAAGCCACCTGTGTGTCCTGCGCGCCCGGGAAGAACACCCGGTTCTCCCCCAGGTCGACCGGGGCGACCTTCGACGGCTGCAGAGCCGGAAGCCGGGCGAGCCCCGCCTGAAGCTCCTGCGGACTGAGCAGCTTGGCCTCGACCAGGTCCCTGCCGTAGGTCTCGAAGGCGCGCCGGTAAGCGGCGATCTTCGCCGGACCTGGCTCGACCTTCTTTATCGCATCGTTGATGCGGATGACTTCGAACATCGTGAGCTTGCCGAGCGCCATCAGCGCCTTGCCGTAAGCGGAGTCCGCGTCCAATGCCCGCGCGTACAGCCCGGCCTCGTACTGGACCAGTCTCAGGCTCGACGCCCCGTGGGCGAGCACATTGGGAAGGTCCCGGTGGAGCTGCATGGCGGCGGAGAGTATGTCAGCCACCCGCAGGGCGCCGAACGGCTCACCGGTGAGCCTTCCGACCCTGTTCAGGTGCTCGGGGCGGACGGCGTCCACCGCGCCACCGATGTACTCGTCCCCGGGGCGCCATCCGAGCCTCATCTGGTACTCGAAGTGCAGCGGGGGCTGCGGGTTGCCGGGGGTCACGGATGCCTCGCGCATCTCTGTGGTGTTGAAGGCCGACTCGATCTTCGTCCGCAGCTTCGCCCTGAGTTCGGTGATCTTGGCCTGCTGCGCCTCACTCAGCCTCTCGCGGTTCTGAGAGCTGTCCAGAGTCCGCACCCACTCGTCGACATGCGAACTCCGCCACATGCACGCGGGCTCGAGGAACTCGTACGCCACCCACTTCAGCGCGTGGGTCTCGAGCGCGTCGAGCTGTGTCACGGGGTCGCCGGAGGCCATGGCCTTCGCGAGCTGCTCCGCCTTTCCGATGGCCGTGATCGTGTCGACGAACAACGGGTTCTTCCTGAAGGCGTCGCTTCGCAGGGATTTCTTCAGGTCATCGAACGCGGCGGCGATCTCCTTGCTCCCGCCAGGGAGGCTGCCCCAGTCCGGGGCGAACGCGACAAGCATGTCCGCTCTCATCTGCAGGACCATCGCCTCGTCCTGTTCCCTGGCAAGGGCGGAGATGAGGTTCGGCCGGAGCCACAGGTTCCTGCCCAGTTCTCCGCGGAACGTCCGCAGGTCGGTCAGGAACGTGCGGTGCGCGTTCTCGTCCACCCAGCCTGTGCCCGCGGCCGCGATGCGCTCGAGCTCAACCAGCCACTCATTCAGAGTGCTGGTCGGGAGAAGTCCCTTCTCCAGCATCGCAACGGCCTTGCCCGACCTGAGTTCGGCAAGCATCTCCCTTGCCGGCACGTGCACATCGCGCAGATGCGACTCCAGGACCTTGACTGTGACTCTCATCAATGCCAGCACGTCGGTTTCAGCCTCGGCCCGGCCCGGCAGGCTGCTGAACCGCTGCTGGTAGAGCTTGATCCGCTCGGTGACAAACGTCGCCGGACGGTGTGAGGAGGCCACCTCACGCATCCGCGCCATGAGCGCGCCGAGGGCCACGTTGGCGGTCCAGTCCTCGTTCTGCAGCGGCTCGCCGACACCCTGCCGAGCCGCTAGGCGGCGCCCTCCCGCCCCCCTGTCCTTCTTCCGCCCCCCGGCGGTCATGGTGTGGCCGGCCGTGAGCTTCCTACTCGCCTCCTGGGCCTCCTGGGCCTCCTGGGGGGTGTACAGAATCTCGAGGTCCTGCACCAGGCCGTCGAGCAGCTTGCGGAAGACGGTGTGGCGCTGCGTCAGTGAGGCGAACTCGTCGTGCACCGCCTGGTCCGAGGAACGGTTGACGCTCTCCCCGACGGTCTTGAGCGCCTCCTCGAACACCTTGTCCGCGGTCCGGGCCTCACTGATGTAGTCCCTGACGTGACTCTTGGCGAGATCGCCTTCGATCACCCGGCCGAGACCGACGTTCCCGTACCGCACCACCACCTCGTAGGCACCGATCAATGCCCTCCCCAGCAACTGGAAGTCGCCGTTCTTGACCCTTTCGAGGTCTCTCTGTGTCCGCGCCCACTCCGCCTCCGTCATGGCCTGGTGGGCCCTGCTCATCGCCTTGGCCAGGCCCACGACGTTCTGGGGCTTGTGGATGGCACTCACGTAATCGCCCAGGACGTGCCGCGCCCACAACTGGACCTCCCAACCCGCCTTGGGCAGCACTACGAGCATCTCGCACAGGGCATCGGTGTACTTGCCCAGGGTGGCAGCGTCCAACTGGGCGCCCAGCTCGGGGAGGGTCGTGCAATCGGTGACCAATTGGAGCGAGCCGAGGACGGCCTTGAGCACGGGCGTTTGCTCGGATCCCTTCAAGACGTCCATCAGCCGAAGGCCGCGCGAGCCCCATGCGGAAAGGGGCAACTGGTGCGACGTGGACAGTTGGTAGCCGGCGGTCAGCAGGATGTGTGCACGGGTTTCCGCGGCCCCGTGGGACCAGGTGGGCGGCTTGGCAGGAGCGTTCTTCCTGATCTTTCCCGTCCCGTAGAGCTGGATGACGTCGAGGTCGCTCTCCAGCAGAGTGAGCCGCTCCCAGAACAGCTCCGGCAGGGCCTCGCCGGTGGACCAGTCCTGACCCCGCACGTCCTCCTCCTCGATGTGCCGGTGCAGTGCACGCATTTCGAGGCGGTTGAGCTCCGGGGCTTCGAAGTAGGACCTGGTGTTGGCTTCGATGCGGGCCAGGCGCTCCTGCACGGTCTCGTTCGGCTTGGCCTTCACCCAGGGGACCTCGACCTGGGACGCCTTCGCCACGACGGGGGCGACGATCGTCGTGGGTGCCTGGTCGGGCTCGGACAGTGCAGCAGGCACGGGTGCGGGCGGTTGTTCGGACCCGGTGGCGGCCACTGGCACAGCGACCGGTGCGGGCTTGGCCTGCGGCAGTCGTGCGGCGGCCGTCGGTGTCTGAGCTTGCGCCGCCGTATCGGCGCGTGAGATCCACGGGTTGTCAACGTGAATCTTGTCGGCGGCCTTGTCCAGCGGGAAGAACGTGGTGATCCTGCCGGTCTCCTTGTCGACGTGACCGCCGACCCAGTTGCCCCAACGGTCCTGACCCTGCCAGCGACTGGGGTCCCCCTTCTGATCGAGACCGAACCCGGCTTCCCGCTTCACCGGCGGCTTGGTCTTCTCGCTCGCCACCGCCTCCATGTACGCCTCGATCGCCGATTGCTTGGCCTCGGCATACGTGAGGTGCTTCGGGAAGAACGTCTTGCGCGTGCTGTCGTACGTGTCCTTCGAACGTGGTCCGGGCGTGACGTCCGCCACGAAGTACCCGTTCGGTGCGGGTTCCTCCAGGCTGGGCTTGCCCCGCACGGCGGCCAGCGAGTACCAGACCCCCTTGAACGGCCTCCACAGGTGAAGGCCGGAGAGCTCGTTGCCGGCTCCCCACTCCTTGGGCTTCGGCCTGCCCTGTTCCAGATGGTTGGCCAGAGCCATGTTCGCGGGGTGGAACTTCGCCAGCCGATTGCCTGGGCCCATGGGTGCACCGGGGAAGTTGATGAGCGCGTTGCCGGTCGGCTCCGGCGTCGGCACCTCGGCCTCGACACCCAACTGCCGAAGCGACGTCGCCAGGTCATTGTCGAGAAGCTTGAACTCACCATTGGGACCATGTGCCGCCCACGGCTTCACCACCAGATCCACCACCGGCTTGACCACCCCGTTCGCCAACAGATGCGTCTGCGTCGACACGAACTTGCCCGTCGTCGGCTCCACACCCGACACCGCACCCGTCGGCGCAATCACCCACGAACGCTCCTGCCGCGCCAACGCAGCCACATCCGAATCACGCCCACCCGTCCCACACGCCTCCAGAACCAGCACATTCCGCTTACCGGTCACCCCATCGATCGAGACCCCCGAACCCTCCTCCGGCCGGCCCCACAACCCATGACCCTTCGCAAACAGACCAAAACTCTCCGCGCCATACCGCTCATCCCCGACCAGCACACCACCATCACGCCCATGCCCGGCAATCACCGACAGACCCACACCACTCGGCAACGACTTCACAGCGTCATGAGCCTCACGCCCATCCTCAGGCCCCGGCAAGAACGACCGCCCCGAACCAAGACGAACGACGAAGGAATCCGGGTCCTCGTCTGCTGTCTCTGGGGCGATCACGTCCAGGGTCGTCGTCTCTGCCAGGGCGAAAACCGCGTCTGCTACCTCGTCCTCGGTCACGGCCTGGGCATCGACCAGCGCCTCCCCCTGCTTCTGGTACGCCTCCTGGTAGCCGGCGATCTGCTCAGGGGTCAACGTCCGGCCGTCGGACAGGAGGCGGATCCGTTCGGCCTCCAGCAGCGTCAACTCAGTCAAGGCATAGGTGGCCTTGCCGTACACCGACTTCGGATTCGCGGCGCCCCTCAGCGCCTCCACCTCACGCTCGATCGACCGCAATGGTGCGTTCGAAAGAACCAACGCGCTGATGTCATCGAACAGTGACACCGCCATGTCAAAGGTCGAGAAGGCATTGTTGGCCTTGTTCGGCTGCTCGAGGATCAGTTTGATCCGGTCCATGTGAGTCTCACGGAGTTGCGCCAGCCGGCGGCTGTCCTCGGGCTCGTTACCGGGACTCCACACGAGCTCGATCTCATTCGTCGGCTCCAGTACATCGGGCTCGTCCGCATCCATGGACGCACGGTGCACCTCGGGGCTGAAGCTCCCGTCCTGGATCGCCGACTTCGTCAGATGACGGAGCTTATTGAGCAGCACGCCGTCCGTCTCGCTCAGCAGGAGCCGGTTCTCCGGGGTGTCCAGGTGACGGAGCCACTCATCGACGATGAGCATCTGCCCGTCACTCACCACGTTGAGGAGTCTGCCCTCCCCCCATTCGAGGCCGTCGGTGGTGATGGCATTCAGCAAGCCGGCGGGGTCCTTCGACGTCACCGCCCGCGTCACCGCCCGCGCAAGGTTCCCCGCCCGCCGGAGCTGTTCCACCGCCTTCTTGTACTCCGGATGCTCCTTGGGCACCTCCTGGATCAGCGTCTCGAAATGGTCCTCGATCGGAGACTTGGAGAGCTTGGCCCAGTCGAGGGCGTGGCTCAACAGCTGGTCGGCCTTGACGTGCGGTATCCGGTCGGCGCCGAGGGCGGAGAACCAGTGCCGGGTGAGGGAGGACCTGTACAGCGGGGGGTACTTCGAGGCGGTTCCCGGCGCCGTGTCGTCCCACAGACGCCGTGCCAGCGTGGCACGGAAGAGGCTGAGACGGGTCAGGAACTTGGTCTTGTCCTCAGGCGTCCGCCAGCCCGTGCCTGCCGTGGCCAACCGCTCGGCGGAGGCCAGCCATCTGGTCAGACCCGACGTGGGGATCGCCTGCGCCGTCAAAGCCGACTTGTGTTCTCTCATCGCCGTGGTGAGGAACTCGTCGAGGTACAGGTGTACCTCGTCCAGCGGCTTCTCCGCGACCTTCGCGTAGCTGTCGACGACCGCGAGGCCGGCCTTGACCGGCTCGGTCAGCGAGAAGCGCTGACGCAGCGCCACTGTCCCGGCCGTGATGAACGTCGCGGGCCTGCCGTAGGACGAGACCCTTCCCACCCGCTGGTAGACCAAGTTGAGCGCCTTGGCAACCAGCTGCGCATCGCTCTGGCGGCCATGATGTCGAGCTGTTCCGGCGGTGCCGCCGACGCCCTTGTTCTTGACGCCCTTCCCCTTCCTACCCGACCGCAGAGCCTCTCTTGCCGCGTTCTCGGCCTCGGCCCGTGCCTCGGCCTGCGCTTCTTCGGGCGTGTACAGCATCTCGAGGTCCGTCATCAGCGCGTCGTGGGCCCTGACCAGCCCAGCATGCTCTTCGTCGAGGGCGAAATGCTCAACCAGGGCGTCCAGGTCCTCTTCGGAATCCTCCCTGAGTTGGGCGTCCCACTTGCCCAGGGCCTCGCCCATCGACTTCAGCGCCGTGTCGTACTGAGCCAGTGACTGCTTCATCTCCAGCTTGCCCAGCTGACCGCCCATCACCCAGGCCAGCTCCGTCGTGGCGGCTTTCCCAAGCGCGATCGTCAAGTAGTGCATGACCCGCTTGATGTCTTCGGGCTTCGCCTGCTCCAGTTTCGGAACGTCGCGCAGCCACAGGGACTGCCACTCCCCTTCCGCGCACCGCTGACCGAACCTGCTCAGCTCCCCGAGCACAAAAGTGGTGTCCTGGTGGAGGTGGGCCAGGTCGATGTAGGCGTGCCTCAGGTCCGCGACCCAGTCGTCGACGACCCACGATTCGTTCGCGAGAAGCCTGAACGCCTCGGATGCGGCGTCCGTGTACGCCTTCAGCTCCGCCGTCTTGAGCGGGACCGTCCGGTCCCGGCTGACGTGGTCGAGCTGCAGTTTCAGGGCGCCTCGCGCTGCAGTGATCAGCTTGCTCGGATTCTTCGCGTCGACCAGCGGGACCGACGTCAGCTGCCGCATCCGGTGCTGCCAGCCGCCGAAGGTGAGCTTGCCGCCATGCCGGAGCGTGAGGCCGTCAGTGATGAGCGTTCCCAGGCGTGTCTCGGCGAAGCGGTCAGGCCAGGCCGCCCCCTTCTTCTTGGTGGCCAGGAATTCGACCACGTCGAGGTCGCTCTGCAGCAGCGCCAGCCGCTCGGCGAAGGTCTCACGCCCCTTGCCCCGCGGGGTGCTCCAGTCGGCTGCCAGCAGCTTCTCCTGGTCGGCGAGCCGGTGCACCTGCTGCAGGTCGAAACGGTCGGGACTCTCCGTCGCCAGATGACGCGCGAGATTACGCTCCCAACGCTCCAACCGCTTCAGCGACGACTCCTTGGCCGGCGCGTACTCCCACTCGATCGTGAACTCCGGCTCCGCCTTCGCCGCGGACTCGACCACCGCAGCGGGCTCGTCCGACTCGTCCACGGACTCAGACTCGGGCGTGGTCTGCGAACCGCTCCCAGCCGGCTCGGCCGTCTGCTCGTCCCGGGGCCCCGGCTTGCGCGGCGGCTCCGTGGGAGGAACATCGGGGGTCGGCGACAGCTCCGTGACCGACGAGGCGATCTCCGGCGGCTTCAGCCACGGATTGAGCGTCTTGACGCCCTTCAGCGGCTTCGCCGCCTCACGAGCGGCCGGATAGAACGACTTGGCGGTGCCGTCCTTCTCGCACTGGCCGGCGACCCAGTTGCCCCAGTTGTCCCGGCCGAGCCATGTCACGCGCTCCTCGAAGTACGTGAAACCGGCGTCGTTCTTCGGATTCGTCCCACCCCGTCGCTGCCTGTCGGCCTGGACGGCGTTCGCCCACGCCTGCTGCGCCGACTCCAGCGCTTGCCCGTACGTCAGGTGCGGGGCGAAGAACGTGTGCAGCGGCTTCGGGATGACCTTCTCGCCACCAGGCTTGGTTTCGATCCGGACAGCGATGAACCGGTCATCCGCTTTCGCGCCCGAAGTCGTCTGCCACTGCACCGGCGTCAGCACGAACCTGGAATCCAGATCCTCATAGTCGAGATGCCCACCCGAGACATAGGGCTCCCCGTACTTGTTCTTCTTCACCCGCGCGGTGTCCACGTGCGTCCGGGTCGTGATGTCTGCCGGGAACTTCGCACCCGGCACGAAGCTCTCGTGCGTGGGCTGGAGGAAGTTGATGATCGCGTTGCCGGTCGGCTCCGGCGTCGGCACCTCGGCCTCGATACCCAACTGCCGAAGCGACGTCGCCAGGTCATTGTCGAGAAGCCTGAACTCACCATTGGGACCATGCGCCGCCCACGGCTTCACCACCAGATCCACCACCGGCTTGACCACACCGTTCGCCAACAGATGCGTCTGCGTCGACACGAACTTGCCCGTCGTCGGCTCCACACCCGACACCGCACCCGTCGGCGCAATCACCCACGACCGCTCCTGCCGCGCCAACGCAGCCACATCCGAATCACGCCCACCCGTCCCACACGCCTCCAGAACCAGCACATTCCGCTTACCGGTCACCCCATCGATCGAGACCCCCGACCCCTCCTCCGGCCGGCCCCACAACCCATGACCCTTCGCGAACAGACCAAAACTCTCCGCGCCATACCGCTCATCCCCGACCAGCACACCACCATCACGCCCATGCCCGGCAATCACCGACAGACCCACACCACTCGGCAACGACTTCACAGCGTCATGAGCCTCACGCCCATCCTCAGGCCCCGGCAAGAACGACCGCCCCGAACCAAGACGAACGACATCCGGTGACGATGTGTCAGCCACCGCGGCTTGCGCTTCCCGTACCTGCTCGTCGGTCACCAACTGGGCGGCCACCAGGGTCTTGCCGTGCTTGTCAAGCTCCTTCTGATGGCGGGCGATCTGCTCCTGGCTCAGTCCATGCCCGTCGGCGAGCAGTCCGATCCGCTCGGCCTCGAGCAACGCCAAGTCACACAGCGCAAGCGCAGCCTTGCCATAGAGGGTCTTGGGATTCGCCACCCCCTTCAGCAGCTCCACCTCACGCTCGATCGACCGCAGCGGCGCGTTCGACAGCACCAACGGGTCCACCGAACGGAACAGTGCGATCGCCATGTCGAGCGTCGCGCCGACGCTGTGGGCCTGATACTGCTCTCCCGTGACCAGGCAGATGCGCTCCAGCTGAGACGCCCTCAGATAGGCCGTCCTCGGAACGTCCTCGCGCTTCAGCCCCGGCCGCCCGGCAAGGACGAGCTCGTCGCTCATCATCGGCGGCAGTACGTCGGGCTCGTCCTTCTCCATGGAGGCACGGTGAAGTTCGGGTCTCCTGGAGGATTCCTGGATTCGCTTCTTGCTGACCTTGCGGAGATCGCGGACGACCTCAACCAGATCCTGACTCAACGTGTCGAGGACCTTCGGGGTGTCGAGGTGGCGGATCCACTGATCCAGTACGAGAAGCCGGGACCTCGTGGTGTCCTCCTCGTACTGGAAGTACTGATACTGCGCCCAGTCCAGTCCGTGGTCCCGGATGGCGGACACCAGGGCGGTCGAGTCCCCCTTGATCAGCGACTTGCAGAGCGCATCGGCGAGCACGGCGGCACGTTTGAGATCTGCGACCGATTCGGCGCGGAACGGGTGTTCCTGGGGTATGGCCTGGACCAGTGCGTCGAACTCCTCCTTGAACGACTCCTTTTGAGAGATCTTGACCCGGTCGAAGGCGTGGAGCAGCAGAAAGTCGGCCTTGGCCTCGGCTATGAGGGAGAAGTCCTTGAGGGAGTGGAGCCACGCCCTGTTGAGGGAGGAGCTGGAAAGCACGGACCGTGCTGGCGGCTGCCCCTGCGGGGTGTCGTCCCACAGGCTCTTGCACAGGGTGGCGCGGAACAGGCTCAGACCGGTCAGGAACTTGGCCTTGGCCTCAGGCGTCGGCCAACCTGTGCCGGCGGTGGCCAACCTCTCGGCACCGACGACCCATTCGTTGATGAGGCGGGGGACCAGCGCATTCCCCGAGAGTGCCGACCTGTGATGGGTCAACACCTTACGGAGAAACTCATCGAGCTGCAGATGGACCTCGCCCAGCGGCTTCTCCAGCACCTTCGCGTAGCTGTCTGCCATTTCGAGGGAACTCAGCACGGCCTCGTGAAGGTTGTAGCGCTTGCGAACGGCCTCGCTGCGGGAGGTGATGTACGTGGCCGGACGGTCGTAGGGGGATACGGATCTGATTCGCGCGTGAATCCGGGCCATGGCACCGGCGACGCGCCTCTCTTCGGTGCGGTCGTCCCTGAACTCGATCGTATTGGCGGTGGCGGCGGCGACGCCCTTGTTCTTGCCTCCCTTGTTCTTCTTGCCCGCCTTTTGAGCGGCGGCTGTCGCCTTCGCGGCCTGGGTCCTGGCCTCGGCCCGGGCTTCCTGACTGGTGTACAGCAGGTCGAGATCCAGCTTCAACTCGTTGAGCTCGCTGGCCATCCTGGTGGACTTTCGGACCTTGGCCGCGTGTTGTCCGACCCAATACGCGTCGTTGGCCTTGGCCTTCTCGAATTCGGTGCCCCACTTGTCCAGGGCCTTGTCCAAGACTTGCAACGCGGCGTCGAACTCGGCGATGAACTGTTTGACGACCGGCTTGGCCAACTGCCCGTTCCTCACCGCGGACAGCCCCGTCGTGCCCGCCGACGCAAGGCAGAAGGCCATGTAATCGCTGATAGTCACGATGTCCCTGGGCTTCGCCTGCTCCAGCTTGGGAATCTCGTATTGCCAGGCGGCCTGCCACTCGCCTTCGGCGCCCTCCCGGTTGAACCTGCGGTTTTCCTGGATCACGATGTCGGTGTCCGGGTGGAGATGCGCCAGGTCGACATAGGCATGAATGAGATCCATGCTCCATTCGTCCATGCTCCAGTTCACCGTCGAGAAGACGCTGTACGTCTTGGACATGGTGTCCGTGTACGCCTTCAGCTCCGCCGTCGTGAGGGGAACCGTCCGATCCCGGCTGACGTGGTCGAGCTGCACCTTCAGGGCACCGCGGGCCGCCGTGATCAACTGGCTCGGGTTCTTGGTGTCTGCCAGCTTGGCCGCCATCAGCTGTTGCATCCGCCCCCGCCAGCCGCCAGCCGTGAGCTTGCCGTCGTACCGGACGGACAGCGCGCTGGTGAGGAGCACTTCCAGGCGTGTCTCGGCGAAGCGGTCCGGCCAGGCCGCCCCCTTCTTCTTGGTGGCCAGGAACTCGACCACGTCGAGGTCGCTCTGCAGCAGCGCCAGCCGCTCGGCGAAGGTGTCATACCCGTCGCCCGGCGGAGTGCTCCAGTCGGCTGCCAGCAGCTTCTCCTGGTCGGCGAGCCGGTGCACCTGCTGCAGGTCGGAGCGGTCGGGACTCTCCGTCGCCAGATGACGCGCGAGATTACGCTCCCAACGCTCCAACCGCTTCAGCGACGACTCCTTGGCCGGCGCGTACTCCCACTCGATCGTGAACTCCGGCTCCGCCTTCGCCGCGGACTCGACCACCGCAGCGGGTTCGCCCGGATGGGGCCTGGGCTCGGACTCGGGCTTGGAGGCGCTTCCGGACGCATCGGCCACTGACTCGTCCGGCCGTCCCGACTCCGGCGTCGCCTCCCCCAGCAAGGTGTCGGGGGGCGGCGACAGCTCCGTGACCACCTGTGTGCCCTTCAGAGGCTCCAGCCACGGATTACTCGTCGGGTCGACCCCCTTCAGCGGCCCCGCAGCCGCACGAGCAGCCGGATAGAACGACGTGACCGTGCCCTCCTTGTTGCACTGCCCCTCGATCCAGTTGCCCCACTTGTCCCGGCCCAGCCAGCGAGCGCTCCCATCATCGAAGTGCGTGAACCCGGCGTCGTTCCTCGGGTTGGTCCCTCCCTCTCGCTGCTTGTCGATCTGAAGGGCGTTCGCCCACGCCTGCTGCGCCGACTCCAACGCCTGCGCGTACGTCAGATGCTGCGGGAAAAAGGTGTGGAGCCGCTTCGGGTCGATCTCCTCCCCGCCCGCTTTGGTGTCGATCCGCGCGGCGAACCACATGTTGTCGGCCGGCTTGTCATGGGAAGGCAGTCCCGAGACGGATGTCAGCTGATACTTGGCATCGAGATTCCTGTAGTCGAAGTGGCCGCCGGAGATGTACCCGTTCCCGGATCCCTTGTCCTTGCGTCGCGCGGTCTGCACATGCGTCTGCGTAGTGATGTTCACGGGCAGCTTGCGCTTCGGGACGAAGAGGTTGATGAGCGGCCCCTGACCCGTCGGCGTCGCTTGCTTGTGGGTGTACGTCTTGATGCCGAGCTGCTGCAACGACGCGTCGAGTTCATTGTGGAGCGGTATGAACTCGCCGTTGGGACCGTGTGCCGCCCACGGCTTCACGTCCAGGTCGGTGTGGGGCCTGATCACTCCGTTGTCGTCCACGTGCGTCTGTGTGGACACGAACTTGCCCGTCGTCGGCTGCACGCCCGAGACCGCACCCGTCGGCGCGATCACCCAGGAGCCAGCGCTCCTGGCGCTCTGGGCGGCGAACGAGCCCTTGCCCCCGATGCCACAGGCCGCCAGGACAAGGACCTTGCGCTTGCCGGTGATCCCGTTGATGGAGATCTGGTCGCCCTGCGCGGGCGCGTTCCACAGCTCGTTGTCCTTTGTGTACGAGAGCAACCACTGCGGGTCGTGCTCCATACCTTCCGCGACCAGTCTGCCGTCGTCGCCGTGGCCCAGGATGGTGGTCAGGCCAGGGGCGGTGGGCATCGAGTCGAGACGGTCCCGGATCGCCTGGCCGTCGTCGGCCCGCGGGAAGAAGACGCCATCGCTGCCCAGGGGTTCGGCCCGCGGGGCACCGTGGAGCACGGTGGAGGCAGGCTGCACGGTCACCGTGCCCGAAGGATGCACGCCCAGGGTCTGCAACATCGGTTCACTGGTGGTCGTCCGCGCGGTGTAGGAGAGGCCGTGGTCCGCCTGTACGTCCAGGCCGGTCGCGTCCGAGACCACCTTGGTCAACTCGGGCCAGGACTCGTCGAGCAGCAGGTGGATTCCCCGGAGATCCCGCCGGTCATCGCTGTTGATCTTCAGATACTCCGCGGCGATGTCCCCGATCACCTTCTCGGAGACCGGCTTGCCGTCGTAACGGGCCGTCTTGGCCTGCGACGTGACCCGGATACCCAGCCACCCCTGCTCGACCTTGGGCACCGGAGGCGCGCCGTCCTTCGTGGCGCTGCTGTCCGGGATCACCAGGACCTTGCTGCGGCCGGTGTCCACCAGGCTCAGCGAGCCCCACAGGGTGTCGACGCTGACCGGCTCCTTGGTCTCCAGGATCGTGGCCGGCGCGCTCCGCTTACCAGAGGGTTTGGGTTCGCCCAAGGGGTGAGTCCTGGTGAAGAGCGGGTTCCGGTCGTTACCGAGAGGCGTGCACTCGTCCTTCGCGATGCCGAGCTCGACCGGCAGCGCCACGGTGAACGTCCGGCTGTCGGAGCCGTAGCCGAGCTTCACCTCGATCTCGGCGTAGGCGTCGAACACCGCGATGGAGGAGAAGTACCTGGAGTTGTTGGGGACAGCGCCGCTGCTGCTGAGAAGCTCGCCCTCGCGCCTGCGCTGCTGGTATCCGGCCTGCCCGAGCCCCTCGCCGGCTCCCGTCGTGAAGCCACCCTGGAGCCGTACCTCACCTGCCGTCCAGGTCTGCTTCTGTCGGATGGACGTGCTGCTGCTCTCGTTGATTCCGTTGAACTCGGCGCCCGGGTCGGTCTGCCGGTAGTGCAGCCGGTCGATCTTGGCCGAGTACGAGATCTGAAGAGGCTTGTCCAGCGGGTTGCTGTCCGGCAGCGGGCTGTCCGCGACCGGTTTCCGGGTCATCTCCGGGAGGCGCGAGATCAGCAGGGCGGGGGACGCGCTGTCGAGGACCTGTCCGGCGACCTCGCTCCACTTGTCGCCCAACATCTGCTTACCGTAGGCGTCCAGGGCGTCCCGGATCCCCTTCGGCTCAGGCATGTGACGCGACACGTCGGTGTCCCGCAGTCCGCCTGCCTCGAACACCCGCTTCGGGGGGGCCACTTCGGTGTCATCGGACGTAAGGCGCTTGCCGCCGAACCAGGAGGGCGGCTGCTTCACCGTGCGGACCTCGGTCCGGCCGGCCACGGGGGCCGTCTCGGTCTTGGTGCCCGACTTCGCGTCAGCCTTCGCATCGGCCTTGGCGTCAGTCTTAGCGGCCGGCATGGTCGATGCCTGTTCGGTCAGCACCCTCACGCCCATGTCGAAGGTGCCGTGGCCGAACCGGTCCTTGGTGAACAGTCCGCCCCGGTGCTCGAAGCGGAAGTCGAGGGCGACGACGCCGTCGAAGGTGGAGCCGGGGGTCCTGACCTTCATGTAGGCGCCGGTCTTGGCGCTCGTACCCGTGGACCCCAGATGGTCCTCACCCACCTGCTCGCCGAGCTGGACGCCGCCGACGAATGCTGCCGGCGCCAGGCCCGTCGGGTCGGTCGTGCCCATCACCGAACCGCTCGCCTCACCCGACTTCGCCGTGCTGGGCAGCAGTGCGCTGTCCGCACCGAACCGCACCCGGGTGAGCGTGGCTCCTGTGGTGAACTCCGTGGCCGCGGTGTTGTTGGCGTGCTGCAGATCGTCGGGCACCACGCGGGCGGTGACGAGGACCGTGTTGGCACCGACGGTCTCCGAGATCGGCACGCGGTTCGTCATGGTCTTGAGATTCAGCTGGAGGTTCGCCGGATCCAGCTTCTTCAGCAGGTTCGCCTTGATCTTCTCCCACCCGGACGCTCCCATGACCTTGACGGCCTTCGCGTCCAGGGAGTCCAGGTCGTCCTCAAGGGTGCGCGGAGTGCTCGGCGCACCATCCTTGGCGGGAGGTGCCGGCAGTACCCAGACGTCCTGGACGACGTCGGAGGAGCCCAGCGCCTGGCGCTCGGTGATCCGGGGCGGCGGGTCGAGACGCGCATCGAGCGCTCGGCCGAGGCTGCCGTCACTCTTGACGCAGTCCTGCACCGGGAAGAAGAGCTCTGCCTTGGTGCTCACCGAGGTCGCCCGGGAGAACTTGCGGCGTAGGAGGCCGGGATTGACGTCGTAGTCGATGTCGTAACGGATCGTGCCGTCGAAGGCGCCCATCGAGTCGACCGTCCGGCCACGGTCGACGGAGCGCCCGGAGCTCGTGCTCGTCCGGCCGTCGATCTGGTCGCCGTGATGCGTTCCCGACACAGCGAACTTCACGTGCGGGGCCTTGCCCTTGAACTGGAACAGCTTGGTCTCGCGCACTCGGGTGTCGCTGCGGTGGCCGAGGGTGGTCTGCACCTCGGTCCCGGTCTCCGCCTCGACCTTCGGCAGGGTCTCACGGTGCTTCGCATCGGTCAGTGTGGCCCGGACGGCCACCTTCACCGTGGTGTCACCGGCCTTGACCTTGAACCTGATCCGGCCGCCTCGCGTGAGTCCGGAGGTCCGCGTCTTGAGCAGGTCCGCGTCGAGCTCTGCCCGTAGCTTCCTCTCCACCTCGGGCCGCCGCTCCCCCAGGATCCCCGCGAGGTCGTCGCTGACATGCCGACGCACGGCCTGGTCGTCGGGGAAGAGGTTGCGCACGATGTCGGATGCGCCGATGCGCCCTTCCGCGGCACGCTTGGGCGGCAGCAGTGGCTCCTTGGGCGGACCGCTGATGAGCCCGGTCGCCTCCTGGACGCTGTCCCCGTACTCCGCGATCACCGCGTCGTGGTCGACGGGCGTGACAGCGACAGGCGGCAGCCCCTGCGCGGTCACGGTCGCGCAGTCGCCCTCAGCGATTGCGGTCTCTCCAACGACGGTCGCGCTCTGTGTGACCGTCGTCTTGCCCTTGGCCGCGAAGTGGAAGCTCAGCTCGAAGTCCGTGTCGAACACGGCGACCTTCG
The DNA here is from genome assembly GCF_040300305.1 of Streptomyces sp. NPDC000410. NCBI lineage: Bacteria > Bacillati > Actinomycetota > Actinomycetes > Kitasatosporales > Streptomycetaceae > Streptomyces > Streptomyces sp. NPDC000410. The sequence goes on along the minus strand of NZ_JBEPDM010000043.1, from coordinate 7,847 downwards.
TGGGAGTCCTTGAGTCGGCCAGGGCCATGCCCATGGTTGCGGTCTTGCTGCCGGCGCGGCCGCGCACCGCGCCGCCGACGCCGCCGTGTACGGACAGCTGGGTGGAGCCGACGAGATCGCCGATACCGCCTCGGGCCTGACCGATCAGCTCCCACCAGGAGAGATCCTGCCGGGTTTCGCCGGCGAGGCGGTGGGCCGTGGTCTGGATGTCGGTCTTCTCGCTCCGGTTGTAGGTCATCTTCTTGACCTTGGCGGTGGCGAAGATCTCCACGTCGCCGAGGCCCTTCAGCTTCAGCCGGAGGTCTGTCAGGTCCGGACCGTCCAGCCGCTTGCCACGCGTCATCCCCTGTAGGTGGGCCATGACCTGGTCGTGGTGGAACCCCCCCAGCACCGTGGTACGGGCCTTCGCCCACTCGTCGCCGAAGAACTCCTTGCCCGCCGTCTCCAGCGCGTCGCGCGCGGCGCCGAACTTGTCGAGGTCACGGATGACGTCGGTGTCCTTGAGTCCTGTGCCCTTCTCTTCGCCCCAGACCCGCTTGGGAGGTATGGCCTGTCCTTCGGCGGTGTGGCGGTTCGCCTTCGCCTTCTCGGTGGCGGACGCCGTGCCGGCGTCGATGCCGGCCGTCCAGCGCACCGGTTCGCCGTCGGCCAGAGGCTCGACCCCAGCGGTCTCGATGACCGCCTTCACACCGATCGGGGCTGTTCCGGTCCCGTCCGCGACGCTGCTGCCGGCGTCCTTCCGGAAGTCGAACTGAAGTTCCGCGATTCCCCCGAAGTACTCGCCCGTCGTCCTCGACTTGGTGGAGGAACCCGTTCCCGCGCCGTCGTCGTCGCCCTCGTAGCGGTCCCGGCCCAGCTGCCCTGTCGTGCCGACAGACTCCTCCAGCGCGCCCAGCTGCTGGAAGCCCCACGTCCCGGGCAGGGGTACCTGCCACACCTTGGAGGAGACCTTCTGCTTGCCACCCAAGCTGCCCATCTCGGTGCCGACGAAGACCTCGACCTTCCGCGCGCTCCTCAGGTGCTCGAGCTCGGTCAGCCGTGCGGTGATCTCCACGGAACCACCGTCGGTGAGCGGTACCGACTTCGGCTGCCCGGACATCATCGACTTGAGGTCCTGGTGCAGGGCGTCCAGTGAGAGCTGGCTGTTCAGCTCCCGCTTCACCTGCTCCCAGCCACGGCCGAAGACCTGGCCGCCGCTGTCGTCCATGCCATTCAGCAACTGGGGGATGCCCGTGTCCCGCCCGATCTTCCGGGGCTGCTCTCCGGTCCCGGACGGGGGCTCGGTCAGCGGGTGGAGGTCGACCAGGACGTCGGTGGAGCCGAGCCGCTGCCCGTCCTTGATGCGCTGCGGGACACCGTAGTGCGGTCCTTCAGGGCGCTGGCTTCCGTCCTCGGTCGTGCACTCGGCGAGCGGGACAGCGACCTGGATACCTACCACCACTTCGGTGCGCTTCAGTCGGATCCTCTCGATGGCGCCCGGTCCCGCGACATCGATCGCAACCCCGAGGACGGCCTGCCCGTCGAAGAGCGCGGCGGGCTCGGAGGGCCTCGCCTTGTTGATGACCCTGCCGCCTACCGACTGCGAGGTGCCGCGCAGCCGCTGCCACTGCTTGCCGAGCCGGCTGCTGAGGCTCTGGGCGCCCAGCTCGGCCGTGCCCTGGAAGGCGGCGCCGTACCGTCGGCGTACGTCCTGGTACAGGCCCACGGTGGACTGCGACTCCCAGCCGCCCTCAAACTCGTACACAGGCATCTCGCCCGCGAGCGCGAAGAGCCCGACAGCTCCGTCCACGGTCACTGTCCCGGCCCAGCCCTGGTACTCCACCGGCACGGTCAGGGGCTCGCCGCGGCTCATGCCGGACAGGTTGGACCTGAGCGCGCTGCCAGTGACGTGGGGCTTGATCTGGGCCGCTACCTGAGGCCAGTTGTCGCCGAAGTTCTTCTTCAGCCGGCGCTCGATCAGGTCCCAGACAGCGGTGTCGTTCCGGGAAACGCTGATGACATGGTCGGTAGCGGCCAGCCGGTGTTCCTGCGTCAGGCGCGACGGCGGTTGAACACCAGGCCCCGGCGGGGAGTTCAAGACCTCTTCGGGGGACTTCAGACCGAGCGGGGGCTTCGTTTCGGGGACCACACCTCGCGCACCGCCCATGCGGACGGCCAGCGCCTCGGCCGAAGCCGTGGCCTGGAGTGCGGGCAGGCCTTGGTCACGCAGGCGCTTCAGCTCGAACGCCACCGTGCGTATGGCCTCTTGGTTACGGACCGACTGCGTGTTGTCGAACGGGTTGTGGAGGTCGCTGATGGTCTTGGCCTCCGCGTACAGCGCGCGGTAATTCGTCTCGCTCAGGCTCCCCAGCAACTGGTTGACCTGCGCCGACGTCCTGGTGCCGTGTCTGGGCACCACCTTTACGAGGACCTCTCGGCGACGCTCCTGCAGGCTGCCGCCCAAGGTCTCCGGGTGCGCATGACGTCCGCGGGAAATGGTTCTGACGGGAACCGGAATGTTCCGCAGCCAGTCAGCCCCGCCGATGTCCTTCGTACGAGCCGCGGCTCCGGCGAGGAGTTCGAGTTCCGCCCGCAGGTGGCCGCGGAGCTTCGCCCACACGGCTTCGGAACGCTCATGGCCGGTGTCGTCCGCGTTCAGCCGGCTGTTGCCGTATCCGATGATCTCGATCGCGGACAGCGGCTGTCCCTGCTGTGCGTCTTCGACCCACTGCGGCAGCCACTGCTTCACCAGGTCCTTGGCAATGCGCTGGAGCTTCTTCTCCATCTCCGGACTGAGCTGCTTGGAACCCTCCGCGAAGGTCACGGCCCGCGGGTCGACGTTGGTCTGGAGCGCGCGCTGCCTGGTTCCCTCGGCGACAGACACGGTCCGCTGCTCGACACTCGTCTCCGGCGCGCCCTCCATGTGGGCCTGGACCATCAGGACCAAGCCCTCGTCATCGCCTCCAGGGGACGAGTTGGGCAGCTTCACTTCCACATCCACTCGGATGTCGATGTCGCGACTGGTCAGGGCCGGCGCGTCAGGAGACAGCGCCGCCCACTTCCCCAGCTGCTCCTCCAGCCGCTCCCGCAGCTGTCCCAGGGCGATCTGGTGCGCCGAAGGCTCCCCGTCGGCGGCCGGCGCCTCGGTCCCGCTGACCGTCACCTTGGGCAGCGGCAGTCCCTCGCCGGCCCGCCACACCGCGACCTTGGCGATCTTGTCGGCCATCGAGCGCATCCACTTGCGCTGGTTCTCGTCGCGCTGCGCGAGCTTCTGCTCGTCGGTCTCCGGGCCGACCTCGAGGTAGCTCTTCTGGTCTCCATGATCCGAGACCACCACCATCGTCAACGGGTTGGGGACGACGCCGACCGTCTCGTGGTAGGTCTTTCCCTCCTCCCGCGTGTACGAGGCGAAGGACCAGCGGTCACCCTTGCCACCGAGCCGCTGCTTGCCGCTGATCGCCTTCAGGTCGTCGCGTGCTGCCATCACAGCTGTGGTCTCGCGCTGCCGCAGCACATCAGCGCCTTCCTCTTCAACGGACTCCGGGTCCGCGAGTTTCCGCCGTACCTCCGTGATCTCCTCGACGCGCTTCAGCAGCTCGAACCGCCGGTCGTCGGCCTTCACACCCGCCTTGCTCAGCGCCGCCCGTGCCTCCTCACGCCGGGCCGGGTCGGAGTAGAGCTCGATGTTCTTCTCCAGCGCGTCCTTGACAACCGAAGCGATGTCGTTGCGGGCCAGGTTCTCCAGCGTGATGACGCTGTGCCCGTCCTCGCTGACGGCGACGACGCCGGCGAAGTGGTACCCGTAGCTGTCCTTGACCGCTACGCCTGTCGTCAGGTCCTTGGCCCCGGAGCGCTGCCCGTCCTCCAGGAACGGGACGGTCTGGGAGACCAGACCCTCACCGGGCTTCTTCGGCCAGGCCGCCTCGTTGATCCCGAGCAGCGCCGACTGCCGCTTCGCCGCCCCCGGGTTCTTGCGCTGCGCCTCGACGTACTCCTTGCCCGGCGCGGGGCCGTCCGTCACCAGCTGCTTGAGGGAAGCGCTCATGATCTGGCCAGCGGACTGCGGAGTCACCAGGTTCTGCCCCTTGCCCTGGCCTTCGCCCTGTCCATCGCCCGGTCCGTCGCCCTGGTACACCGCCTGGGCGAAGACCTCGGCGAGACCGGAGGTCCCCGAGATCTCGAACTTGTTCGCCGTGTTGATCTTCACCGCGATCGTCCGGCCGCTCTCGCCACCGTCCTCCGACAGCGGCCGCAGGACCGCATGGGTCTGGTGGCCGCCCATAACCTTCTGAGCGAATTCCTTGGACAGGTCGACGGGGCTGTCCCCCAGCTTCGGCACGACCCGGACCAGCTCCCGGGTCTCCCCTCCGTGGTCGAATCGGATCTTCGTGCCGGAGTCGACCGTGAGGCCGCTCTTGCTCCCGCTCAGCTCCAGGCTGCGGATGGCGTGTTCGGCCACCTTCGGCGTCGCGAAGAACTCACGGCCCGTTTCCGGGTAAGCGACCGTGCCGTCGGCCGAGACGAACACCTTCGGCTGGAACATGTACGTCGAAACCTGCTGCGGGTAGTAGAGAGGCACAACGGCACTCGTGTCCGCCTCGTCCGACACCTCCGGGTCCTCCACGAGGCTGAACGGCGGATCGAACTCGTCGTCCGAGCCGGGCCGCAGTCCGGATCCGGCGTCGGTGATCACCGTGTACTCGCTGGTCCAGCGGGCCGCGGACGGAGCCTTGTCGGGCTCGAGTCCGTACGCCACGGCCTTCTGCTGGACGTCCTCGCCGGCAGCATCGGCCTGGCCTACGACCTCGTCCACGAGCGTCAGCGCCTTCGACAAGGCCACGGTCCCGTCCGCGATGCCCTCATCCACAAGGTTCACCGCCTGCGAGAGGTCCTCGCTCCCGCCTGCGAGGTCCGCGCCGGTACTGGTTACGTCTATGCCCCTGTCCCGCCGGGAGCCGGCCGGAAGCTTCCGAACGGGCGCCTTCTTGCCGTCCTTCGCCTCTTCCTTCCGCCTCGCCGCCACGAGGGCGTCCACATCGACAGGCAGGAGCGAGACCAGCACACCCCTGCGCTGCTTTTCGAATGGGGCGCCCCCGGTCAGCAGCTTGCGAACCCTGCCCTTGGAGACGACTGAGATCTTCAGCTGATCGGCCGAGGGGATGCGGGCACGCTCGCCCCGCCGCTCGGCGACGCTCCGGAGTTCCGCGTCCAGGAGCTTCATGAACGTCGCGCGGACCGCTTCCGCACGATCGGCCCGTGTGCTCTTGATCTCGATGGTGGGGAGGGGCGGTAGCTCCGTGCGCCTGGCATCGTGCTTGGGGCGCCGCTGATGTTCCCAGACGATCTGTTCGGCGGCCTCCCTGGCCAGCTTGGCGATCTGCCCCACAGCTGCCCCGTCCAGGGCCTTGTCTCCCCGGGCGAAACGGATGGTCGCACCCGGGTTGCTGTCCGTTCGAACGACAGACTCGCGCGCCGTACGAGTCCCGGCCGAATAGTCCCCGGTGCCGCCGGCCTCCGGGTGGAACACCACCCATCCGTCCGGAAGGACGACACCGTCGCCGCCCTCGACCATGAGCAGCGTCGCCACTCCCATCGGCAGCTGCCCGAGGCTACCGACCGGGGCGACCACGGGGCCGCCGTACGCATTCGCCGCGAGCTGCCCAGGTGACGTGCCCCGCACCGGCTCGGACTTGAGCGCACCCTGATCGACCAGCGTGTTCTCCGGCACCCCCCGCTTCTTCGCCGACGCGGCAGAGATGACAGCCGGCGACGGCTGCAGGCTACCGTCCGACGCCACCGTCGCCACGGGCAACCGCTTTCCAGGCCCCAACTTGCGCGGCTTGCCCGGATCGGACAGTACGGGCCCGTGCGCCGCGTCGGCGAGAGCGAGTACCAACGGGGGCCGCGCGCCCGGCTTCACCAAGTTCGGCAGTGCCGGCAGGATCTTGTCCTGGACGAACTGCCCGATCGCCATCTCCTGGCCAGGGCCTGTCGGGTCGTCCGAGTCGAAGAGCAGGACTCCCTGGCCGGACCGCTTGACGTCCACCAGCAGGGGCTCGCCGAGTCCCCTCGGCAGCGTGTCCAGCACGCGCTTCAGCCCTGTCGACAACCCCAGTTCGCCGCGGAACGCCTCCTCCGCGGACGACCGGAACGAGATGCCACCAACGAAGTCCGAGGAAGTGTCCAGCACCGTGGGACCCGGCGGCTTCACTTCGAGCCCGACCATCAGGTTGGGCGCACTGGAGTACGCCTCCACGAACAGGCTCCCGGCGTCGCCGAGCGCCACCGTGTGTGCGGATGCGAAGACGCGTGTGGGGACCTCGAGGCCGGGAAGCCTGGCGCCGAGCCGCTGCGTGAAGGCCTGCGCGGCGGTGCGCCACTGTCCGCGCTCGCCCATGGTGTTGCATGAGAAGAGCACCGTGTTGAATCGGGGGATCGTGCCCGTCTCGGCGAGCTCGCGGAATCGCTCGTGGAGTCGCTCGTGGAGTCGGGCAGGATCCCCTCCGCTTCTCGGCGCGCGGTTGATTGCCTTTGCCAGCCCGAGAATTTCATCGCCCTTGCCCTGGAAGACAAGGTTCAGGAGCTTCCGGCCTCGGCCCTTGACCAACCCGTCCAGCGAACAGCCCGGCCTCATCTCGCGGGTCAATCGAAGGAACATCTCATGCTCGCCGGCTTGCGCCAGCTCCTTGAGTCGCTTACCGAGGGTTGAGAGGTCCAGGAACTCCTGGAACACCGCGGAGTCGACCACCATGTCCGCGAGTTGCTCGGGCGGAACCGCTATGAAGCCGCGGGTCCCGTCCGCCTTGGAGTCCCGAACAGCGGGCGCCAGCATCTCAGGCGATCCGTGCAGGTCGACGTAGAGTGCCAACTCACCGGCCCAACGGTCCAACGGGACGATCTTGTCAGTGAGCTTGAGCACTGGCTTCGTCTCGGGATCGTGGGCCTTCCACTTCTGCGCATCGCCCTTGTGCTCCTGCTCCGGCAGGAAGTTCAGGACCTTCGCCAGATCCGACGAGGTCGGGAAGACCTCCGTCGCGAAGGGTCCGATCGGGGTGGATCCGTAGCGCGTCTTCTCCCAGGCCTTCGCCGTACGGATCGCCTCTTGGTCGCCCTGGGGTGAATCCCCGATGACGCTCGCCAGGGTGAGGACCTTGTACCGGATCTCCGACGCGGACACCTTCGTCTTCGCCCAGGATCCGTGGTGGCCGTCCAGGATCGCGTACGCCTTCTCCAGCCGCTGAGTCAGCGCGTCGGGGGTGGAGGGCACGGGCAGTGTGTGGTGCAGCGCGAGCCAGGATTCGGCCGTGGACCGGTACTGCTCGGCCGCGCCCTGGGTAGCCCACTGCTCCTTGGCGAGCGCGATCATCAGCAGGTCCTTGTGCTGCTGAGGGGTCATGCCGTGCGCGTTGGACCCGTCACCAGTGTCGACGAACTTCGGGTACTCGTTGGCGCGTGTCCTGAGCTTCTCCTCAGTAAGCCTGCCCGCTTTGAGGTCCTGCGCCAGGGCCACGTGCGCCTTCTCCCCCAAGGACCGCAGGTCCTTGGCAAGCGTGCCGAACTCCTTCCGGATCGAGGCCACGACCTCGGCCTGCGTGGGCTTGACCCAGAGACCGGGCGTCGGCACGCCGCCCGCGTGTGCGTCGTTCCGGAGGAAGTTGATGATCTGCCCGTGGTCGGCGCTCTTGAACGGCTGCTTGGCAGCCTCCGGCTTCAGGTTCAGCTCGCGCAGCGATTCGACCAGATCGTTCTTCAGCGGCTGCGGATCCTGACCCTTGCGGTGCAGCGTCCACGGCTTCACCTCGGTCAGCAACGCGGGCACGATCTTCCCGTCCGCCATCACATGCGTCTGCGTCGACAGGAACTGACCC
>NZ_JBEPDM010000042.1:0-60070 GCF_040300305.1 Streptomyces sp. NPDC000410 | reverse complement strand
ATCCCGCCTGGCGCCCTGCGGGCGGACGGCGGTATTTGTCAGACACGGCCTAGCGGGGGTGGTGGCGCCTGCGGCGGGCGTTTCTTTCCGCCACAGGCGCCACCGACCCCACCCCCGCCCTCACACCACCGGCTTGCCGCTCAGCTCGACCCCCGACGCCCGGAGCTCCTCCAGCGCCCGGTCCGTCGTGGTTTCGGAGACGCCGGCCGTCAGGTCGAGCAGGACGTGCGTGCGGAAGCCCTCGCGCGCCGCGTCCAGCGCGGTCGCGCGGACGCAGTGGTCCGTGGCGATGCCGACGACGTCGACCTCCGTGACATCGCGGGCGCGCAGCCAGGCCGCGAGCCCCACGCCGTTCTCGTCGGCCCCCTCGAAGCCGCTGTACGCCGCCGAGTACGCCCCCTTGTCGAACACCGCGTCGATGGCGCCGCTCGCGACCGCCGGTGCGAAGTTCGGGTGGAAGCCCACGCCCTCCGTCCCGGCGACGCAGTGGACCGGCCAGGTCTCGACGTAGTCGGGGTGGTCCGAGAAGTGATCGCCGGGGTCGACGTGGTGGTCGCGGGTGGCGACGACGTGGCGGTAGCACGCCGGGGCCTGCCCGATCAGGTCGGTGATGGCGGCAGCGACATCGGCACCCCCCGCGACCGCGAGGCTGCCGCCTTCGCAGAAGTCGTTCTGAACGTCGACGACGATCAATGCGCGGTGCATGGCGGGTGTCCTTCGTGGGAGGGAGGCGGCAATGTTCTGAGGGTAGAGACTTCAACCGCCTTGTGGGAGGGGGCGTTTGACTGCTAGTGGTGATTGGTTCACGCACGCCACACGTCACGTCACACGTGGTACTCCGTGGGAATCACCGGCTCTCCGCGCGACAGCTGCATCGCCGACATCGGCAGCCCCGCGAGTGCCGCGATGTGCCGCTCGCGCGCCGCGTCCAGCGGCTCGCGGGCGACGACCTCGCCGCCCTTGACGAGCTCCACCAGCAGCTGCCGGTCGGCGAGCTCGTCCGGCACCGGGCCGGTGCCGAGGACCTCGGCCTCGGCGACGCCCTCCTCGTCGAGCCGGCGGGCGGCCCACTTGCGGCCCCCCACGGACAGCTTCCCGCCCGTCGACCTCTTGGCCACCGCGGTCAGCGGCGCCCGCGGATCGGCCGACTCCGTGCGGGCGACCAGCTTGTAGACCATCGAGCAGGTCGGGTGGCCGCTGCCGGTGACCAGCTGGGTCCCCACCCCGTACGCGTCCACGGGCGCCGCGGCCAGCGAGGCGATCGCGTACTCGTCCAGGTCGGACGTCACGACGATCTTCGTGTCGCGCGCGCCCAGCTCGTCCAGCTGATGCCGCACCCGGTGGGCGACCAGCAGCAGGTCCCCGGAGTCGATGCGGACGGCCCCGAGCTCCGTCCCGGCGACCTCCACGGCGGTCCGTACGGCCTCGGCGACGTCGTAGGTGTCGACGAGCAGCGTCGTGCCCCGTCCGAGGGAGTCCACCTGGGCCCGGAACGCGTCCCGCTCGGTGTCGTGCAAAAGGGTGAAGGCGTGGGCGCTGGTGCCGACCGTCGGGATGCCGTAGCGGAAGCCGGCCGCGAGGTCGGAGGTGGAGCTGAAGCCCCCGACGTACGCGGCGCGCGCGGAGGCGACGGCGGAGAGCTCGTGCGTGCGCCGGGCGCCCATCTCGATGAGCCGGCGCCCGCCCGCGGCGGCCGACATCCGGGAGGCGGCGGCCGCGATCGCCGAGTCGTGGTTGAGGATCGACAGGATCACGGTCTCCAGCAGCACGCACTCGGCGAAGGTGCCCTCGACGCGCAGGATCGGCGAGCCGGGGAAGTAGACCTCGCCCTCCGGGTAGCCCCAGACGTCCCCGCTGAACCGGTATCCGGCCAGCCACTGGAGCGTGGGCTCGTCGACGATGTGCCGGTCCCGCAGGAAGCCGAGCAGGCCCGGGTCGAAGCGGAAGTTCTCCACGGCGTCCAGGACGCGTCCGACGCCCGCCACGACGCCGTAGCGGCGGCCCTCGGGCAGTCGGCGGGTGAAGACCTCGAAGACCGATCGCCGGTCGGCGGTGCCCGCCTTCAGCGCGGCCTGGAGCATCGTGAACTCGTACTGGTCGGTGAAGAGCGCGGTCGACGGCACGTCCACCGGCAGACCCAGATCCGCAGTGTTCATGACGGCCATGGTAGCGCACATTTCGTCAAACTGACGAGATGTCCTGGGAGGGCCGGGGGCGTTTGTGCGACGCGGCTCCCCGGGTGGCAGCATGGGTGGAGTGACTGTGCCCGTAGAGATCGAACGTCCCCAATCCGCCGAGGAGACGTTCGCCGTCCCTGAACCCGACGTCCCGTGGGTGACGATCGTCCACAACGATCCGGTCAATCTGATGAGCTACGTCACATACGTCTTCCAGGCGTACTTCGGCTACTCCAAGGACAAGGCCCACAAACTGATGCTGGACGTGCACCACAAGGGGCGGGCCGTGGTCTCCAGCGGCAGCCGCGAGGAGATGGAACGCGACGTGCAGGCGATGCACGGCTACGGGCTGTGGGCGACGCTCTCCCAGGACCGCAACTGATGGCCGGCCACTTCGAGGCGCTGCCCGGCGGCGGCGCGGCCGCCGCGCTCGACGAGGTCGAGATCTCCATCCTGCGCTCGCTCGCCGTCCAGCTGCTGGAGCTGATCGGGCCGGGCGACGAGCCCGCCAAGGGCGAGGACCCGCTCGCCGCGCTGTTCGCCCAGGGTCCGAGCGAGCCGCCGTCCGACCCCGCGCTGGCGCGCCTCTTCCCGGACGCGTACAACGACCCGGAGGTCGAGGAGACCGACGACCTGCGCGAGTTCTCCGCCGAGTTCCGGCGCTACACGGAGAACGACCTGCGCGCCCGCAAGCGCGACGACGCCCTCGCCGTCGTGCGCAGTCTGGACGGGCTCACCTCGAAGGGTGAGGGCGGCGCGGTCCTGAAGCTGACCGCCGGCGAGTCGCTGCACTGGCTGGGCGCGCTCAACGATCTGCGGCTGACCATCGGCACCCGGCTGGAGGTCGCCGACGAGGACGAGACCGGCGATCTGTACCGGCTGCCGGACTCCGATCCGCGCAAGCCGATGGTGATGGCCTACCTCTGGCTCGGGGCTCTCCAGGAGACGCTCGTCGAGACGCTGATGCCCTGACCGGACGGAGTGTTCGCTCAGCGGACGCTCAAATCCGAATAACGATCGCGTCACTCTATCGCCCCGCTTTGCCCGGCGGGGCGCCTTTTGTCCCCTTCTTGCTGTGTGGTGCGTCACAAAGTCCTGAATGGATCAGCGCCCGGTGCGTGATAGATCTTCACGACCGCCCGGGACGCCACCCCTGTTCCCGGGGGCGCTTGGACCGGCGGACCGCCGGTGGCACTCCATCCACATCCGGGGGGATCAGGACCTGATCCGCAGTCGCACGCAGTACGCCTCGTACGCGTCCGGCGCGGATCGCATGGAGAAAGGGCGCATCACCATGACCTCTTTGCAGGTCGACAAGCAACACGACGGCAATGAGGCCGCGGGAACCGCTTCCGGCGACGGCCACGAGGGCTACCAGCGAGGCCTCGGGGCCCGTCAGATCCAGATGATCGCGATCGGCGGAGCCATCGGCACCGGGCTCTTCCTGGGTGCGGGCAAGGGCATCTCCAAGGCAGGCCCCAGCCTGATCCTCGCGTACGCCATCGCGGGCCTCGTCATCTTCTTCATCATGAGGGCGCTCGGCGAGCTCCTCATGTACCGCCCCGTGTCCGGCTCCTTCTCGGAGTACGCACGCGAGTTCATCGGCCCCTTCGCGGGCTTCGTGACCGGTTGGACGTACTGGCTCTTCTGGGTCGTCACCGGCATCACCGAGGTGACCGCGGCGTCCGAGTACATGCAGTACTGGACCAAGAACACGGACGGCATCCTCAATCAGCCGCAATGGGTCTTCGCCCTGATCTTCACGGTCGTCCTGTTCCTCGCGAACCTGATCTCCGTCAAGCTCTTCGGCGAGCTCGAGTTCTGGTTCTCGATGGTCAAGGTCACCGCGATCATCGGCATGATCCTGATCTGCGCCGGCATCCTCACCATCGGCTTCTCCGACGCCGGTGACACCGCCACGATGACCCTGCTGTGGTCCGAGGGCGGCTTCTTCCCCAAGGGCATCGGCTCCACCCTGATGACCCTCCAGATGGTCATGTTCGCCTTCCTCGCGGTCGAGCTGGTCGGTGTGACCGCGGGCGAGTCCAAGGACCCGAAGACCGTTCTGCCCAAGGCCATCAACACCGTGCCGTGGCGCATCGCCGTCTTCTACGTCGGCGCGCTGATCATGATCCTGTCGGTCGTGCCGTGGACCCACTTCCAGCCCGGCGTCTCCCCGTTCGTCGCGGCCTTCGAGAAGATGGGCCTCGGCATCGGCGCCGCGATCGTGAACTTCGTCGTCCTGACCGCCGCGCTCTCCTCCTGCAACTCGGGCATGTACTCCACCGGCCGGATGCTGCGCGACCTCGCGCTCAACGGCCAGGGCCCGAAGTTCTTCACCAAGCTGACCAAGAACGGCCTGCCGCTGGTCGGCACCTCGTTCTCGGCCGGGCTGATGATGGTCGGCGTCTGGATCAACTACCAGTGGCCGGGCGAGGCGTTCAACTACGTCGTCTCCTTCGCGACCATCTCCGGCATGTGGGCCTGGATCATGATCCTGGTCTGTCAGGTCCGCTTCCGCCTCAAGGCCGACCGGGGCGAACTGCCCCAGTCCTCCTTCAAGGCCCCGGGCGGCATCTGGCTCAGCCTCTTCTCGCTCGCCTTCATCGGCATGGTCATCGTGATGATGGGCATCGACAAGGACGCGCGGATCTCGCTGTACTGCGCGCCGCTGTGGGGCGCGATCCTGGCGGTCGGCTACCTGGTGCTGAAGGCGAAGGCCAAGAAGGCCAAGAAGCTGGAGCAGCCGAAGCAGGACGCCGTTCGCTGACCCGGCCGGCGGCCGTCTCAGGCGCTGTCTCATCAGATGGGCCTCGGATCTCAGATCCGAGGCCCATCCGCCTATTCTCGTCACCATGCTGACCCTGACCCAGGCCCTTTACGACCAGATCGTCGCCCACGCTCGCGCGGACCACCCCGACGAGGCCTGCGGCGTGGTCGCCGGACCCGTCGGCGAGGGGCGCCCCGAGCGCTTCATCCCGATGCTGAACGCCGCGCGCTCGCCGACCTTCTACGAGTTCGACTCGACGGATCTGCTGAAGCTGTACCGGGACATGGACGACCGCGACGAGGAGCCGGTGATCATCTACCACTCCCACACGGCGACCGAGGCCTACCCCTCCCGCACCGACATCTCGTACGCCAACGAGCCGGGCGCGCACTACGTCCTCGTGTCGACGGCGGACACGGACGAGGCCGGGCCCTTCCAGTTCCGGTCGTTCCGGATCGTCGAGGGCGAGGTCACCGAGGAGGACGTCAAGGTCGTCGAGGCGTACTGACGCCCTCCGAGCGCCTTCCGTGCGTCTTCCATGCGCCTTCCGGCGCCCGATGGGCGTCCACCTGGTGAACAGATCACGTCCGCGATGCGAGATCACATTCCGGGAGCCGGACCGGGAATCGTTACGATGACCGCATGGTTTCGAACGACGTGAGCGAAAAGACGCCGGGCACGCTGCTGCTCGTGGCGCGGCTGCACGTCGACCTGTGCCGTCTCGCCAGCGCGATGTGTACCTGTGCGCGCTGCGCGGACCGCCGTACGGCCTGAACAACCGGCCCGGCCCCCGAGCGCACGACCCCCTGCACCAAACCCCCGCGCGGGGGGCCGAGCCGCGCGCCTCTTCACGTAACGCCCCTACGTCCCTTTCGACAGGAGCCCACGCCATGGCCATCGAGGTCCGCATCCCGACCATCCTCCGCACCTACACCGGCGGCGAAAAGGCCGTCCAGGGCAGCGGGGACACCCTCGCCGAGCTGTTCGCCGACCTCGAGACCCGGCACAACGGAATCCAGGACCGCCTCATCGACAAGGCGAACGGCGACCAGCTGCGCCGCTTCGTGAACGTCTACCTCAACGACGAGGACGTCCGCTTCCTGGACGGCATCGAGACCAAGCTGACCGACGGCGACAGCGTCACGATCCTTCCGGCCGTGGCAGGCGGCTCGAAGTAATGCGGTACGACTCCCCGCTCGCCGCGGTCGGCAACACTCCGCTCGTCCGGCTGCCCCGGCTCTCCGTCTCGGAGGACGTCCGCATCTGGGCCAAGCTGGAGGACCGCAACCCGACCGGCTCGGTCAAGGACCGCCCCGCGCTCCACATGATCGAGCAGGCGGAGAAGAACGGCCGGCTCACGCCGGGCTGCACGATCCTGGAGCCGACCAGCGGCAACACCGGGATCTCGCTCGCGATGGCGGCCAAGCTCAAGGGCTACCGCATGGTGTGCGTCATGCCCGAGAACACGAGCGAGGAGCGCCGCCAGCTGCTCGCGATGTGGGGCGCCGAGATCATCTCCAGCCCCGCCGCGGGCGGCTCCAACACCGCCGTCCGCGTCGCGAAGGAACTCGCCGCCGAGCATCCCGACTGGGTGATGCTCTACCAGTACGGCAACCCGGACAACGCGGGCGCGCACTACGCCACCACCGGCCCCGAGATCCTCGCCGACCTCCCCTCCATCACCCACTTCGTGGCGGGCCTCGGCACGACGGGCACGCTGATGGGAGTGGGCCGCTACCTGCGCGAGCACAAGCCGGACGTCAAGATCGTCGCGGCCGAGCCGCGCTACGACGACCTCGTCTACGGCCTGCGCAACCTCGACGAGGGCTTCGTCCCCGAGCTGTACGACGCGTCCGTCCTGACCAGCCGCTTCTCGGTCGGCTCGGCCGACGCGGTCACCCGCACCCGTGAGCTCCTCCAGCAGGAGGGCATCTTCGCGGGCGTCTCCACGGGGGCCGCGCTGCACGCGGCGATCGGTGTCGGCAAGAAGGCGCTCAAGGCGGGGGAGTCGGCGGACATCGTCTTCGTCGTCGCCGACGGCGGCTGGAAGTACCTCTCCACGGGCGTCTACACGGCCCCGACGACGGAGGCCGCGATCGAAACGCTCCAGGGCCAGCTCTGGGCCTGAAGCGCGTCGCGTGCGGGTGCGGATGGGGCGCCTGCTTGCGGGGGCTCCGCCCCCGAACCCCAGCTCCTCAATCTCCCCCTACGCCCTGGCGGGCGTGGGGGGACCCCCAGCGGGTCTCCTTTGGAGCCCGTCCGGCGATTGAGGACACGGCCGAAGGCCGTACGGGGTCTGGGGGCTTGCCCCCAGTTTCGGGAAGGGGCGGGTAGGGGACAAAGCCCCGCGCAGCGGCCCGCCCCACCACGGCAACCCGCCCCACCCCCCGTCAGGGCGACAGGTGCCGGACCTGGTCCCACAGCAGCGGGTCCACCACCCCCACCCGGCGACGGAAGTCGCCCACGCGCACCTCGCGCAGCTCGTCCGTCTCCAGGAAGCTGGGACGCCCGTGGGTGTCCCCGACCGAGCCGGGCGGCAGCGGGATCACCCCGGGCCGTTCGTCGTGGTACTTGCTGGTGATCTTGACGACGCGGGCCTCGCCGCCGTGCACGCGCAGGACGAGGCAGGGGCGGTCCTTGGTTCCGGGGCCGTCCTCATAAGGGACGTTCGCCCACCAGATCTCGCCCGGCCGGGGCCGGGCCCCGCGCTCATCCGGCCTGCCGGGCGGCCGGAGCCGGGCGCGGGGGCGACGGCGTAGCCTCCGGTGCATCCGCCCGCGCCCGTCCGCCACCGCGACGACGAGCGCGAGCACCACCACCGCACCGAGCGCGAGCCACCAGGACGTGTCCATACCTCCGACGGTACCGGCGCGCCCCGCACACGCGCGGGGGGCGTCGTCCTAACCGGTGACAGCGCAGGTGAGTTCCCCCACAACGGGCCGCCGCGAAGGAGCGGCGCCCCCTTTCGCGCCTTACGCTCAACACACCGCACGCCCTCCCCGCGAACCCGCCCGCGCACCCTTCCTTCCCCGCTCCTGTCCACGGAGGTTCAAGCTCCATGAAGCTCACCGTCGTCGGATGCTCGGGGTCGTTCCCTTCCGCGGAATCGGCCTGCTCGAGCTACCTCGTAGAGGCCGACGGCTTCCGGCTGCTCCTCGACATGGGCAACGGCGCCCTCGGCGAGCTGCAGCGCCACATCGGTCTCTACGACCTCGACGCCATCTTCCTCAGTCATCTGCACGCGGACCACTGCATCGACATGTGCGGGTACTTCGTGGCCCGCTACTACCGCCACGACGGCGGCCGCTGCGACGCCATCCCCGTCTACGCGCCGGAGGGCGCCGAGCAGCGCCTGACCACCGCCTACGCGGACACCCCCTCCGACAAGTCGATGAGCGAGGTGTTCGACTTCCACGTCCTCAAGCCCGGCGCCTTCGACATCGGCCCCTTCTCGGTCCGTACGGAGAAGATGGCCCACCCGGTCGACACTTTCGGCATCCGCGTCGAGCACGGTGGCCGTTCGCTCACGTACTCCGGTGACACGGGCGTCAGCGACCCCCTCGTCGAGCTCGCCGACGGCACGGACCTCTTCCTCTGCGAGGCGGCCTTCACCCACGGCAAGGAAGACATCCCGGACCTGCACCTCAACGGCCGCGAGGCCGGCGCCCACGCCGCACGCGCCGGGGTGGGGCGGCTGGTGCTGACGCACATCCCGCCGTGGACGGACGCCGAGCGGAACCTGGCGGACGCCCGTGCGGTGTACGGGGGCCCGGCGGAGCTGGCCGTTCCGGGCGCGGTCTACCAGGTGTAGGCGCCACGCAGGCACCGTCGGCGTCCGTCGATGCCCGTCGAGGCAGGCGCCGCCCGCGTAGGCGCCGCCCACGCGCCCCCGCCCACGCGTGCCCGTCCGCGCAGGTCCACGTGGCGTAGTCGGGAGGCCGCCCCGCGGCCCTCCTCGTAAAATTACATAAACACGACACATCGCCGCCTGATCTGCGAGGAAAGATGGCCGATGACGTTGAACTGAAACACAACGCGATCGGCTTCCTCGACGCCCTCGTCATCGGCATCAACTCGACCTCCCCGGCGTACTCCCTCGCCGCCGTCATCGGCCCGGTCGTCGCCCTCGTCGGCATCAACGCCCCCGGCGTGATCCTGGCCTCCTTCGTGCCGATGCTGCTGATCGCCTCGGCGTTCTTCTACCTCAACAGGGCCGACCAGGACTGCGGTACCACCTTCTCCTGGGTCACCCGGGCCATGGGCCCCTGGGTGGGCTGGTTCGGCGGCTGGGCGATCATGATGACCGGCGTGCTGGTCGTCGGTTCGCTCGCCGACGTCGCCGTCAGCTTCGGAATGCTCGCCGTCGGCCTCGACAGCTGGGCCGCGAACCAGCTCGTCCGCCAGCTGCTCACGGTCCTGCTCATCCTCGCGATGACGGCGGTATGCGTCATCGGCACCGAGGCGTCGGCCCATGTGCAGGACGTCCTGATCATCGCCCAGATCGTCTTCCTGCTCGCCTTCGCCGTCGTGGCGATCTCCCGCGTCTACGCCGGCACGGGCACCCTCGAACCTCTCGAACCGGACATCGGGTGGCTGAACCCCTTCGGGGCGGGAGGCGCGGCACTCACCGCGGGCCTGCTGCTCGGCGTCTTCATGTACTGGGGCTGGGAATCGGCCGTCAACCTGACCGAGGAGGTCAGGGACTCCGCCAGCGCCCCGGGCCGGGCGGGCATCTGGTCGACGATCATCCTGCTGGTGACGTACCTGTCCGTCGGCATCGCGGTCGTGGCCTACGCGGGACCGGCGTTCCTCGCCGAGAACGCGGACGACGAGGCGTTCGTCTTCGCCGAGCTCGCCGGTGAGGTGATGGGCGGCTGGAACTGGGTCGTCCTGCTGGCCGTCTCGACCTCCGCGCTGGCCTCGACGCAGACGACGATCATCCCGTCCTCGCGCACGGCCCTGTCCATGGCCAGGCGCCACGCCCTGCCGTCCGTGTTCGGGAAGATCCACCCACGGTTCCACACGCCCCATGTGAGCACGTGGGGCGTCGCCGTCGTCGCCATCGTCTGGTACGTCGTCGTCAACCAGATCAGCGAGAACGCCCTCTTCGACTCCCTGACCGCGCTGTCCCTGCTGATCGCCTTCTACTACGCGCTCACCGGCATCGCCTGCGCCGTGTACTACCGCCGCCATCTGACCGAGAGCGCCCGCAACTTCTTCCTCATCGGGGTGGGCCCGCTGGTCGGTGCCTGTCTGCTGCTCTGGCTGCTCGCGGAGTCGGTCATCGACATGTCCGACCCGGCGAACTCCTACAGCGGCGTCTCGTGGTTCGGGCTCGGGCCGCCGCTCGTCATCGGCATCTTCATCGCGGTGGTGGGGCTGGTCGTGATGGTCGCGCGGCGCCTCACGGCGGCCGAGTTCTGGCGCGAGCGCCGCGGCGTGGCCGACCCCGAGGTCGTACGCGGCACGAAGGAGCGCTGAGATGGCGGTCATCCTCGGCTACGACGAGTCGCCGGGCGCCGAGCGCGCGCTGCGCATCGCGATCGAGGTGTCGGTGGCGTTCGGCGAGCCGCTCGTCCTGGTCTACGGCGCCGCCGCCCCGGGTGTTCTCGGCGAGGAGTACGCCTCCCACCGCGAGGCCATCCGCGAGGCGGCACGGGCCGCGCTCGCGCACGCCGTCGAGGCGGCCGACGAGGCGGGCGTGCCGACGGCGGTCGAGATCCTCGACGAGCTCCCGGCGCAGGCTCTGCTCGTCGCGGCCGCCCGGCACGGCGGGCGGGTCATCGTGGTCGGGACGTACGGCGAGAGCCCGATGCGGGGCGCGCTGCTGGGCTCGACCCCGCACAAGCTGCTGCACCTGTCGACGGTGCCGGTGCTGTGCGTACCGGCGGAAGCCGCTCGATGAGCGGAGCCCCCGCATCCCGTGTACGCAGGGCGTACGGAACGCGGGGGCTCGTGCGCGGGGAGGCGCGGGGACCGGGCGGCTACGGCTACTTGGCCTCGGCCTTCCGCAGCTCGGCCAGCTCCTCGTCGGACTCACGGCCCGGCGTCGGCAGGTTGAACTTGGTGATCGCGAAGCGGAAGACGACGTAGTAGACCGCCGCGAAGCACAGGCCCACCAGGGCCAGGCCCCACGGGTTGGAGGCGATGCCCAGGTTCAGCAGGAAGTCGATCGCGCCGGCCGAGAAGCCGAAGCCGTCCTTCATGCCGAGCGCCCAGGTCAGGGCCATGGAGACACCGGTCAGCACCGCGTGGATCGCGTACAGCACCGGCGCGATGAACATGAACGTGAACTCGATCGGTTCGGTCACACCGGTGACGAAGGAGGTCAGCGCGAGGGAGAACATCATGCCGCCGACGACCTTGCGGCGCTCGGGGCGGGCGCAGTGGACGATCGCGAGGCAGGCCGCCGGGAGGGCGAACATCATGATCGGGAAGAAGCCGGTCATGAACTGTCCGGCGGTCGGGTCACCGGCGAGGAAGCGGGCGATGTCGCCGCTCTTGCCCTCGTACGAACCGGCCTGGAGCCACGGGAAGGAGTTCAGCAGGTGGTGCATGCCGACCGGGATCAGCGCGCGGTTGGCGACACCGAAGACGCCCGCGCCGACGGCGCCGGAGCCGACCAGGGCCTCACCGAACCAGTGCAGACCCGCGCCGAGCCACGGCCAGATGAGACCGAAGACGATCCCGGCGAGCAGACCGGCGAAGGCGGACAGGATCGGCACGAGCCGGCGGCCGCCGAAGAAGCCCGCCCAGTCCGGCAGCTTGGTCCGGTAGAAGCGCTGGTAGAGCAGGGCGACGATGATGCCCATGACGACGCCGCCGAGGACCTTGGCGTCGACCGGCTGTGCCACCATGACGATCTTGCCGTCGACGATGGCTTCCTTCTTCGGCAGGCTGCTGTCGGTGAAGGTGGCCAGCACCTTCTGGAAGACCAGGTAGCCGGTCACGGCCGCGAGCGCGGTGGAGCCGTCCGACTTCTTGGCGAAGCCGATCGCGATACCGACGGCGAACAGCAGCGCCATGTTGTCGAGCAGGGCGCCGCCGCCGGCCGCCATATAGCCGGCGATCTTGTTGACGAAGGCCGGGAGCGACTCGCTGCCGAGCATGTCGGGCTGGCCGAACCGCACCAGCAGCGCGGCGGCGGGCAGCACCGCGACCGGCAGCATGAGGCTGCGGCCGATACGCTGAAGGACGGCCATCGCGCCGGCGCCCTTTTTCTTGTCGGCCGCGGGTGCGGCGCTCGCCGTGGTCACAAGTTCCTCCAGTACCGCGTGGTCTACACCATTGAGAGGTGTAGACCAGTTGTAGCACGGTGAGGAAGGGATAAGGAACCCGCGATTCTCGTTCGTTATTCGGTCGACTCGGGTCGGTATTCGGTCGCCTCGCGCGTCATTCGGTCGCCTCGCGCTCCAGCTCCTCCTGGACCTCCTCCGGCTCGCGCCCCGGCGTCGGGATGTCGAACACGGTGATCGCGAAACGGAAGACCACGTAATAGACCACCGCGAAGCACGCGCCGATCGGCAGGATCAGCCACGGCTTCGTATCCAGGTGCCAATTGACCAGGTAGTCGATGAGCCCGGCCGAGAAGCTGAAGCCCGCGTGCACGCCGAGCGCCCAGGTGATCGCCATCGACGCACCGGTGAGCAGCGCGTGCACCCCGTACAGCAGGGGTGCCGCGAACATGAAGGCGAACTCGAGCGGCTCGGTCACCCCGGTCACGAACGAGGTCAGCGCGACCGAGACCATCAGCCCCGCCACCCGCTTGCGGTGCTCGGGGCGGGCGCAGTGCGTGATCGCGAGCGCCGCGGCCGGCAGGCCGAACATCATGATCGGGAAGAAGCCCGACATGAACTGCCCCGCCGTGGGATCCCCGGCGAAGAAGCGGGTCAGATCGCCGTGCACCGTCGTGCCGTCCGGCGTGGTGTACGAACCGGCCTGGAACCAGAAGAACGTGTTCAGGAACTGGTGCATGCCGACCGGGATCAGCAGGCGGTTCGCCACGCCGAAGATGCCGGCGCCCCAGGAACCGAGGCCGATCAGCTGCTTCGAGAACCACTCCAGACCCGCGCCCACCGGCTCCCACATCAGCCCGAAGACCACCCCCAGGACGCAGCAGACGAACGCCATGATGATCGGGACGAGCCGGCGGCCGTTGAAGAAGCCGAGCCAGTCGACGAGCCGCGTGCGGTGATAGCGCTCCCAGATCACGGCGGTCAGCAGGCCGATCAGGATGCCGCCGAGCACGCCGGGGTTCTGTGGAGTGCCGTCCGGCTTCTGCGCCGTCACGCTCCCCTCGACCGGGAACGCCGTCAGGACGTTCTGGTAGACGAGGAAGCCGGCGACCGCCGCGAGGGCCGTGGACCCGTCGGCCTTCTTCGCGAAACCGATGGCGACGCCGATGCAGAAGAGCAGCGGCAGGCCGGTCTCGCCGTTCAGGATGCCCGTACCGCCCTTGGTCAGGACCTCGGAGGTCTTCTCCCAGAACGGGCCGTGCAGATACGCGCCGAAGAGATTGCCGAGGCTGACCAGCAGACCGGCGGCCGGGAGGACCGCCACCGGCAGCTGGAGGCTGCGGCCGATCTTCTGGAGCCCGGGGAGGAGCCCGCTTGCCATGGCAGCCCCCTTCGATCCGTGCAGACTGGTGTAGACCAGTTGCGATAAGCTCGTCGGCCGGTGATCGTCATCCTTCGATACGAGGACACGACTCGCTCGCGAAGTTGGGCCGATCGTGCGTTAGCGTGACAATTCAGCGCCGGGGCTGCCGAAGGACTTGAAGGACCTAGGGAGAGAACATGGCCAGCAAGGCTGAGAAGATCGTCGCCGGGCTCGGCGGTATCGACAACATCGAAGAGGTCGAGGGCTGCATCACCCGCCTGCGCACCGAGGTCGCCGACCCCGAGCTCGTGGACGAGGCCGCGCTGAAGGCCGCGGGCGCCCACGGCGTCGTCAAGATGGGCACCGCGATCCAGGTCGTCATCGGCACCGACGCCGACCCCATCGCCGGGGAGATCGAAGACATGATGTGAGCCCGCGCGCTCACCTTTCGAGGGGCCGTTCCACACTGGAACCGGCCCCTCACCCATGTACGGATAGGCTCCTCACCATGTCTCGAATCGACGGCCGCACCCCCGAACAGCTCCGCCCGGTCACCATTCAGCGCGGATGGAGCAAGCACGCCGAGGGCTCCGTCCTCATCTCCTTCGGCGACACCCGAGTCTTCTGCACCGCCTCCGTCACCGAAGGCGTCCCGCGCTGGCGCAAGGGCAGCGGCGAGGGCTGGGTCACCGCCGAGTACTCGATGCTCCCGCGCTCCACCAACACCCGCGGCGACCGCGAGTCCGTCCGCGGCAAGATCGGTGGCCGCACCCACGAGATCTCCCGCCTCATCGGCCGCTCGCTGCGCGCCGTCATCGACTACAAGGCCCTCGGCGAGAACACGATCGTCCTCGACTGCGACGTCCTCCAGGCCGACGGCGGCACCCGCACCGCCGCCATCACCGGCGCGTACGTCGCCCTCGCCGACGCCGTCGCCTGGGCCCAGGCCAAGAAGCTCGTCAAGGCCGGCCGCAAGCCGCTGACCGGCACCGTCGCCGCGGTGTCCGTCGGCATCGTGGACGGTACGCCGCTGCTCGACCTCTGCTACGAGGAAGACGTACGCGCCGAGACCGACATGAACGTCGTCTGCACCGGCGACGGCCGCTTCGTCGAGGTCCAGGGCACCGCCGAGGCCGAGCCCTTCGACCGCAAGGAGCTCAACGCCCTCCTCGACCTCGCCACCGGAGGCTGCGCCGACCTGGCGGCCCTCCAGACCGAGGCGCTCGCCCGCACGCTCTGAGCAACCAGGGACGCCGTTCCGGGCGTCCCTACGCATACGGGCGTACGGGCCGAACCGTACGCCCGTCCGTACACCCGGGAGGTACCAGCTCCATGCGTCGTCCGATACGCCTGCGTCGTACAGCACTCGCCGTCGTCACCGCGCTCGCCCTCACCACCGGCGCGGTCGGCTGCGGCGCCCTCGACAAGGCGCTGGAGTGCGCCCAGACCGCCGAGGCCATCGCCGCGAGCGTCGACAAGCTCTCCCAGGCCGTCAACACCGCGTCCGAGGACCCGACCCAGCTCACCGAGGCCCTCGACGAGATCGACAAGGAACTCGGCAGCCTCAAGGACAAGACCGACAACGCGGACCTGTCCAAGGCCGTGGACGACCTGTCCAAGGGCGTCGAGAACGTCCGCACGTCGGTCGAGAACGGCGACACCACACCGGACATCAAGCCGGTCACGGACGCGGCGGCGGAGATCGGCAAGGTCTGCACGCCGTAGCGGCGCTGTCCCGGGGGTGCCCCTGGCCGGACCGGCGCTGTGCTGTTCCGGGGGCGACCCCCGGACCCCCGGCCGGACCGGCGCCCACCGGCCCCCAGCGCTGTGCTGTTCCGGGGGCGACCCCCGGACCCCCGGCCGGACCGGCGCCCACCAAAGCGCAGCGATACTGGGCGCATGACCCGCCTGATCCTCGCCACCCGTAACGCCGGAAAGATCGTCGAACTCCGCGCGATCCTCGCCGACGCCGGTCTCCCGCACGACCTCGTCGGCGCGGACGCCTACCCCGACATCCCCGACGTCAAGGAAACCGGCGTCACCTTCGCCGAGAACGCACTCCTCAAGGCCCACGCCCTCGCGAAGGCCACCGGCCTGCCCGCCGTCGCCGACGACTCCGGCCTCTGCGTGGACGTCCTGAACGGCGCCCCCGGCATCTTCTCCGCCCGCTGGTCCGGCACCCACGGCGACGACCGCGCCAACCTCGACCTGCTCCTCGCCCAGCTCTCCGACATCGCGGACGACCACCGCGCGGCCCACTTCGCCTGCGCGGCCGCCCTCGCGCTCCCGGACGGCACGGAACGGGTGGTCGAGGGGCAGCTGCGGGGCGTCCTGCGCCACGACCCGGTCGGCACGAACGGCTTCGGCTACGACCCGATCCTCCAGCCGGACGGGTACGACGTGACGTGCGCGCAGCTGTCGGCGGAGGAGAAGAACGCGATCAGCCACCGGGGCAAGGCGTTTCGGGCGCTGGTGCCGGTGGTGCGGGAGCTGCTGGGCTGACGGGACAGGGCCTGGTCTCCCGCATGCGGGAGACCAGGCCCTGATTGAGTACGCCCGGTCGGATTCGAACCGACATACGCGGCCACCTAAAGACCGCCGCTCACCGGGTGGCGTACGGGCGCAAGCCAGGAACACTCTACTGCGCACGCCGCACCTGTGGCTGATGCACCTGCGGTCTAGCGACTACTCCGGCCTCCCCGACACCAGGTGTCCGTAACCGCGTGGCAGTTGGGGCAGAGCAGCCGCAGGTTTTCCGCGCGGTCGTCGCTCCAGTCACCATTCACGTGGTCGACCTCAAGGGTCATGGGCCGCCCGCCCCACTCGGCCGACGTCCCGCACATATCGCAGCACTCCGGAACCCCGGCTTCCCGCAGTGCGCGCCGGAGGTGACGGGTGCGGGTGCGTCGGGTTCCCTCGTGCTTGACGAGGATCTCCGCTGCCGACCTCACCGGCCTGAACCCGCCCTTCCCGCGCTGATGTGCTTGCCCGAGGAAGTGCGCGGTCGAGAGGCTGTCCTCGTGGATCCATTGCTTGAGCGCCTTGTTCAGGCTGCCCGTTGCGGGCATGTCCAGGCGCCGCAGTGTTTCGGCCGGCGACTGCGATGCGGCTACTGCCTCACGCAGGCGCGCCCCGTCGGGCTTCACGCGCTTTCGGTAGCTTCGGCGCGTGAAGTGTGTGACGTCGATGTCGTACCGGCGGAAGCGCTCCAGCAGGTACCTGTCGAGCCGGGGATACGGCTTCGTGCCCAGGTAGGCGATGACCTCGTCGATGTCACCGCAACGTGTTGCGGCCTCGGTCAGGATCTCCCGCGTGTAGCGGTTCCCGGCGCTCACCGGCGACGCCCCTTGGCGCGGCCACGGTATGTGTCGGTGGTGGAATGGCAGTTGGGGCAGAGCAGCCGCAGGTTCTCAGGCAGGTTGTTGCGCCAGTCGCCGTCGATGTGGTCCACCTCCAGCGGCAGCGGATAGCCCTGCCAGGTCGCGGGGATACCGCACATCCTGCACTCGTTCGGAATGCCCAGCGCGGTCAGCGCCTGCTTCAGCTGCTCGCTCTGCGCGCGCCGGGCATAGGGGCCGTCGCGCATGACCAGAAGGTTCTCAGGGGTTCGGCGGACCTTGGTGCGACCTGCCGGGGACGGCAGTTCGAAGTGCGAGGTGTCTGCCGAAGGCCTTCACTCGGCGGCTGATGTGCGTGTGGTAGCCGCCCACGACGTCGAGGCCGAGGTGGCGGAGCACCTCGCACATGGTCCTCGAGGCGGCGACCGCCTCTGCCAGGACCTCCCTCGTCCACTTCACACCCTCCTTCTCGAAGTGGGAGACGTCCACGCCCAGCTTCCGCATACGGTCGTGCAGATAGCGCCGCGAGCCGCCCTTCGGGTCCACCCCCAACTTCTCCAGCGCCTCCGTCAGCGTGCGCGACGTGCGCGCCGCCTCCGCGAGGCGTTCCTTCGTGTGCGGGCTGATCGGCATCCCCGGCCCTCTCCTTTTCTCGGCCACCCGTGCGGTCCTCGTACGGAGTAACGGGTCGATAGCCGGACAGTTACGGGTCGATTTGCCTGATAAGCGGAGCGGCCCGCACCGGTTGGGTGCGGGCCGCTCCGTCGGGGAAGGGCGGGTCAGATGCCCAGGTCCTTGATGATCTTGGCTACGTGGCCGGTGGCCTTCACGTTGTAGAGGGCCCGCTCGACCTTGCCCTCCTCGTCCACGACGACCGTCGAGCGGATCACGCCCGTCACCGTCTTGCCGTACAGCTTCTTCTCGCCGAAGGCGCCGTACGCGGTGAGCACCTCCTTCGACGGGTCGCCGACCAGCGTGACCTTCAGGGACTCCTTGTCGCGGAACTTCGCGAGCTTCTCGGGCTGGTCCGGGGAGACGCCGATCACGTCGTAGCCGGCGCCGGTCAGGAGCTCCAGGTTGTCGGTGAAGTCGCAGGCCTGCTTGGTGCAGCCGGGGGTGAGGGCGGCGGGGTAGAAGTAGACGATGACCTTGCGGCCCTTGTGGTCGGCGAGCGAGATCTCGTTGCCGTCCGCGTCGGGCAGGGTGAAGTCCGGGGCGGTGTCGCCGGGCTGGAGTCGCTCGCTCATGCTGGGTTCTCCTCAGGATTACGGGCCGCGTACGACGTCGAGCGTAATGCTCGGCACGGCTCGGACCGTGCGGGCCGGGTCGGGGAGGGGTGCCGAGGGGGTATGGCGGGCGTCGAGCTGACAGACTGTCGATGACGTAGCAGTTGACCAAGAACCACCGGATACGACCACGGAGGCGGCGCGGTGTCGGATTCCAGGACCCCTGCGCAGATCGAGGCGGACATCGTCCGCCGGCGCGAGAGGCTCGCCGAGACGCTCGACGAGATCGGGGTGCGGGTGCACCCGAAGACGATCGTCGGGGACGCGAAGGCGAGGGTGGCCTCGACCGTGGACCAGACGCTGGGGCGCGCGTTCGTCGCCGCGAACCGGGCGATGACGGATGTGAAGGGCCGGTTCGTCCACCAGGACGGCGCGCCCCGGCTGGAGCGGGTGGTGCCCGCGGCGCTGCTGGTCGTCGGGGTGGCCGGGCTGCTGGCCCTGTCGGTCAGGAAGCGCCGGGCGTGAGGCCGCGGACCCCTGCGGGGTGCGGAACCGGTCAGGCCAGGTAGGTTCGTGGTCGTGAGCGAGAACACGCACGACAAGCTGCCGATCAAGATGCTGCACGACCGGGTACTGGTCCGGTCCGACGCCCCGGAGGGCGAGCGCCGGTCGGGCGGCGGCATTCTGATCCCGGCGACCGCGGCGGTCGGCAGGCGGCTGTCCTGGGCCGAGGTGGTCGCGGTCGGTCAGAACGTACGGACGGTGGAGCCGGGGGACCGGGTGCTCTACGACCCCGAGGACCGGGCCGAGGTCGAGGTGCGCGGGGTCGCGTACATCCTGATGCGGGAGCGCGATCTGCACGCGGTCGCCGCGGACCGGTTCGAGGGCGGGCAGGACTCGACCGGGCTGTATCTGTAGAGAAATCCGCAGAGAACGGGTGCGTACGAAAAGGGCCTGGTGACCGGGGTCACCGGGCCTTCTCGTATCCGTCCGTCCGCCGTTTGCTACTTTTGAGGGAACCCGACGAGACGCGCCGTACCGGGCATCGCAAAGACGACGCACCCCGCACGAAGTCCGCGTCTCGGAGGTGCCGTCATGGCCTGGGTTCTGCTTGTTGTCGCCGGTCTGCTCGAGGTCGGCTGGTCGATCGGGATGAAGTTCACCGACGGGTTCACCCGGCTGTGGCCGAGCGTGTTCACCGGGGCCGGGATCGTCGCGAGCATGCTGTTGCTGTCGTACGCCGCCAAGTCGCTGCCGATCGGCACGGCGTACGGCGTATGGGTCGGCATCGGCGCGGCCGGTGCGGCGGTGGTCGGCATGCTCGTGCTGAACGAGCCGGTGACCGCCGCCCGGATCTTCTTCGTCGTGCTCCTGCTGGTCGCCGTGGTGGGGCTGAAGGCGACGTCCGGCCACTGAGGGTCACTGGCGGGGCGGGTACCGGTCGTCGTAGACCTCGCCCGTGTCCTCTCTCCCGCCCGAGTCCGCGCCGCCGATCAGCAGGCCACCGTCGTCCGGGAACCCCCCTTCCGCGGCGCCTTCGCCGGGCGCGCGATCACCGGGGGTGGGGGCGACGGGGGGCGCCGTGGGCCGCCGGTTCGGGGGCAGCGGGGCCGTCGTGGGCTCCGCGGACCGCTGCCGGTCCCCCGGCTCCCGGGGGTCCCGCCGGTCGTCGGGCCCCTGCGAGCGCCGGTCCCGCAGCGACGGCGGCAGTTCCTCGTCCGTCCCCTCCGCCGGCTCCAGCTCGAAGCCGCGCAGCTCGCTGCCCGCCAGTGCCGCCGCCGTGAACTGGCCCCAGATCGCGGCGGGCGGCCCGCCGCCGTTCATCCGGCGCAGCCCGAGGGCCCCGTACAGCGATTCCTGCCGCGCCGTGACCGGGTCCTGCCCCATGACGGCGACGACGGTCGCCAGCTCCGGCGTGTAGCCCGCGAACCAGGCCGCCTTGTCGTCCTCCGCCGTGCCGGTCTTCCCGGCGGCCGGCCGCCCGGCGGACTGGGCCGCCCTGCCGCTGCCGCGTTCGACGACGCCCTGGAGGACCGCCGTGATCGTGTCGGCGGCCTCCCTGCTGACGACCTGCCGGCTCTCCGCGGTGGGCAGTTCGATCTCCTGGCCGCCCTTGGTGACGGTCTCGACGAGCGTGTACGTGCCGTGCCTGCCGTGGTTGGCGAGGGTCGCGTACGCCTCCGCCATGTCGAGGACGCTCGCGGTGGCGACGCCGAGCGCGATGGACGGGTAGGCGGTCAGATCGGGCGTGGCGGACGGGACGCCGAGGGCGACTGCCGTGTCCCGCACCTTCGCCGGGCCGACGTCCTGGGCCATCTGCGCGTAGACCGCGTTGATCGAGTGGTCGGTGGCGATCCGGACGGTGACGGGGCCGTACGAGCGGTTGTCCTCGTTCTCCGGGGCGTAGCCGGTCGGACCGGCGTGGCCGTGGACCTCCCGCCGGTTGGTGCCGTCGTAGACGGTGTTGGGGGTGATCTTGCGGCCGTCCTGGGTGTGGGAGCCGTTCTCGACGGCGGCGGCGAGGACGAACGGCTTGAACGTGGAGCCGACCTGGTAGTCGCGGCGGGTGGCGTTGTTGACGTACTGCTTCGTGTAGTCGATGCCGCCGTACATGGCGAGCACCTTGCCGGTGGCCGGGTCGATGGCGGCGCCGCCGACGCGGACGTTGCGGTCGACGGGCCGGCGGTTCTCGTCGCGCTTGGAGTTCACATGGTCGTCGACGGCTTTGACGAAGGCGTCCTGCTTCGCCTTCTCCAGCGTGGTGGTGATCCGGTAGCCGCCGCCCGCCAGGGCGTTGTCGTCGAGGATGTCGTTGCTGGTCAGGTAGTCCTCGACGGCCTGGACGATATAGCCGCGCTGCCCGGACAGACCGGCCTGGGGCCGTGCGGTCTGCGGCATCGGGAAGACCATGGCGGCCCGGTCGGCGGGGGTCAGCCAGCGCTCCTTCACCATGCCGTCGAGGGTGTAGTTCCAGCGGGCGAGCGCCTTGGGCTGGTTCTCGGGGTGGGTGGCGACGTCGTACGCGCTGGGGGCGTTCAGCAGCGAGGCGAGGTACGCGCCCTCCGCGGTGCCGATCTCGCCGATGTCCTTGCCGTAGTAGGCCTGCGCGGCGGCCTGGATGCCGTAGGCGTTGCGGCCGAAGTAGCTGGTGTTGAGGTAGCCCTCCAGGATGTCGGACTTGCTCTCCTCCCGGTCCAGCTTGATCGCGATGAAGAACTCCTTCACCTTCCGGGTGATGGTCTGCTCCTGGCCCAGGTAGTAGTTCTTGACGTACTGCTGGGTGATCGTGGAGCCGGACTGCCTGCCCTTGCCGGTGAGGGTGTTCCAGCCGGCGCGGATCGTGGCCTCGGGGTCGATGGCCCGCTCGGAGTAGAAGTCGCGGTCCTCGGCGGCGAGCACCGCGTGCTGGACGGTCCTCGGGACCTGGGCGAGCGGGACGTTCGCCCGGTTGACCTCGCCGTCGCTGACGATCTGGGTGCCGTCCTTGTAGAGGTAGACGTTGGACTGGGCGGTGGCGGCCGAGTTGGCGGGCGGGATGTCGACGAGCATGTAGCCCGCGACGAAGCCGCCGATGAGCAGCAGCGCGGTGATCAGGAACGTACCGAGCAACGCGCGCCAGGAGGGGAGGCGCCGGCGGCGCCGGGGAGCCGGGTCCTTTCCGGGCCTGCCGCCCGTGTCGGCGGGCTGCCGTAGCTGCTGCTGCTGCACGTCGCTCATGTCGGTGGGGACTCCTCGACCCTGCGTCACTAACGGTGTCATTCCGGGCGATTCGCTTGTCGTGCCCATAGTGCACGTCTCGCCCTCCTAACCCCCGGACCCCCGGTCGGAATACGGTCGCGCGGCCGATTCGACTGGACTAAGGTCGGGCGCTTTGGTCCATGCGGGCAGACGTGGGGGAAGGAGGCATATGGTGCGGCTCTACGCGGTCGTCGCGGCGGGTGGGTTCCGGCGCTATGCGACGTACCGGGTGGCGACAGCGGCGGGAGTGTTCACCAACACCGTCTTCGGGTTCATCGTGGCGTACACCTTTATCGCCCTCTGGGACGAGCGGCCGCAGCTCGGCGGATACGACCTCTCCCAGGCGCTCACCTATGTGTGGCTCGGCCAGGCGCTGTTGATGACCTGCGCCATGATGGGCGGCGGCTTCGAGGACGAGCTGGCCGAGCGGATCCGTTCGGGTGACGTCGCCATCGACCTGTACCGCCCGGTCGACCTCCAACTGTGGTGGCTCGCGGGCGACCTGGGCCGGGCGGCGTTCCATCTGCTCGGCCGGGGCGTCGTGCCGATGCTGGTCGGCGCGCTCGCCTTCGACCTGGCGCTCCCGAGCGACGCGCTGACCTGGGCGGCGGCCTTGCTCGCCGTGGCCCTCGGCTGCGTCGTGAGCTTCGCGATCCGCTATCTGGTGACGCTGTCCACGTTCTGGCTGCTGGACGGGGCGGGGGTGGCGCACCTCAGCATGCTGGCCGCGCTGTTCTTCTCGGGGCAGCTGCTGCCGCTCACCCTCTTCCCCGGGCTGCTCGGGGAGCTGGCGCTGATGCTGCCGTGGTCGTCGCTGCTCCAGGTCCCGGCGGACGTCCTCCTCGGCAAGCACACCGGGTGGGAGCTGCTGGAGGCGTACGCCTTCCAGGCCGGGTGGGCGGTGGTGCTGCTCGGCGCCGGGCGGGTGCTCCAGTCGGCCGCGACGAGAAGGGTGGTGGTGCAGGGTGGTTGACGGGGTACGCCATGGGCTGCGCGCGTACGGGCTGATCGCCGTGATGTGGATCCGCTCGACGATGACGTACCGCGCGTCCTTCGCGATGACGACGCTCGGGAACTTCGCCGGGACGGCGTTCGACTTCGTCGTGATCCTGCTGATGTTCGCGCACACGGAGGCGCTCGGCGGGTACAGCCTGCCCGAGATCGCGCTGCTGTACGGGGTGTCGAGCACCGCCTTCGGGCTGACCGATCTGCTGCTGGGGTCGATGGACCGGGTCGGGCGGCGGGTGCGCGACGGCACCCTGGACACCCTGCTGGTCCGGCCGGTGCCGGTGCTCGCCCAGGTGGCGGCGGACCGTTTCGCGCTGCGCCGCCTCGGCAGGATCACCCAGGGGCTGTTCGTCCTCGGCTACGCGCTCGTCACGCTGGACATCGCCTGGGACCCGGTGCGGGTGGCGATGGTGCCGGTGATGGTGATCAGCGGGGCGGCGATCTTCGGGTCGGTCTTCGTGGCGGGCGCGGCGTTCCAGTTCGTCGCGCAGGACGCCGCCGAGGTGCAGAACTCCTTCACGTACGGCGGGAACACGCTGCTCCAGTACCCGCCGACGATCTTCGCGAAGGAGCTGGTGCGGGGCGTGACCTTCGTCGTGCCGCTGGCCTTCGTCAACTGGCTGCCCGCGCTGTACGTCCTCGGGCGGCCCTATCCGCTGGATGTGCCGCACTGGCTGGCGTTCACGCCGCCGCTGGTCGCGGCGGTGTGCTGTGGGCTCGCCGGGCTGGTGTGGCGGGCGGGCCTTCGTTCGTACCGGAGCACGGGGAGCTGATGCGTTTATGGACCACATCGACGACTTCACTGAGAGTTTCATCGAACTGGACGGCGTGGAGAAGGTCTTCGACGTACGCCGCAGGGCCGGTCTGCTGCGCCGTGAGAAGACGCAGGTCCGGGCGGTGGACGGGATCAGCTTCCGGGTGCCGCGCGGGGAGATGGTCGGCTACATCGGGCCCAACGGCGCCGGAAAGTCCACCACCATCAAGATGCTGACGGGCATTCTGACGCCGAGCGGCGGGCGGCTGCGCGTCGCGGGCATCGACCCGTCGCGCGAGCGGACGCGGCTGGCGCAGCGCATCGGTGTCGTCTTCGGCCAGCGCACCACCCTGTGGTGGGACCTGCCGCTGATCGACTCGTACCGCCTGGTCCACCGCATGTACCGGATCCCGGACGCGCGCTACCGCGAGAACCTGGACCGGTGCGTGGAGCTGCTGGACCTGGGCGAGCTGCTGAACGTCCCCGTACGGCAGCTCTCGCTCGGCCAGCGCATGCGCGGCGACATCGCGGCGGCGCTGCTGCACGACCCGGAGGTGCTGTACCTCGACGAGCCGACGATCGGCCTCGATGTCGTGTCGAAGGCGAAGGTGCGGGAGTTCCTGCGGGATCTGAACGCCGAGCGGGCGACGACCGTGCTGCTGACGACGCACGACCTCACCGACATCGAGCAGCTGTGCAAACGGGTGATGGTCATCGACCACGGCCGGCTGATGTACGACGGTCCCCTCGCCGGGCTCCACGAGATCGGCGAGAGCGAGCGGATGCTGGTGGTGGACCTGGAGCGGGAGCTGCCGCCGATCGAGGTGGCGGGGGCGCGGCCGGTACGGGTGGAGGGGCCGAGGCAGTGGCTGGCGTTCCCGGCCTCCTCGTCGGCGGCGCCGATCGTGGCGGCGATCGCGGCGGAGTACCCGCTGGTGGATCTGTCGGTGCGGGAGCCGGACATCGAGGCGGTGATCGCGAAGATGTACGGCTCGGTCGGGGCCCGTTCGTGACGACCGGGCCCCGGGGGTGACGACCTAGGGAGCGGGGGCGTCGTGGGGCGGAGGGGCGCCGACCAGGAGGGTGACCAGGCGCTCCGTGATCTCGCGGGGCTCCGGTCCGCCCGGGGTGCGGGTCATCGTGTGGGTCATCAGCAGGTGGTGCACCGTCCCGACCAGGGCGAGGGCCGTCGTCGCGGTGTCGGCGGCGGCGGGCAGCCGGCCCAGGCGGCGCTCGGCGTCGAGGTACGCGGTGACCGCGTCCTGGATCGCTGAGAACCCGGGAGCCCCGGCCTCCAGCCCCTGACGCGTGTGCAGCGAGGCCGCGGGACGGGTCATCGCCAGCGCGACCACCGCCGGGTCCACGGAGGTCATCAGCGCGAGCGCGACCGTGAGGAGGTTGCCCGCCACCGTGTCCCGGCCGACCAGTGAGGGGAGTTCGGCGGCCTGGCGTGCCGTGCGCGCGTACCGGTCCAGGATGAGCTCGCCGACGAACTCGTCCAGCCCCGCGAAGTGTGCGTGCAGGGCGCCTTTGGCGACGCCGGCCTCGGTGGTGACCGCCCTGCTGGTCAGGGCGGAGGTCCCTTCGCGGGCCACGACCCGTTCCGCGGCCGTGAAGAGCCGCTCGCGCAGGTCGGGAATCGCCACGCCACGCGGTGACATGCCACCTCTTTCCGAAAGCTGTCCGAAAGTCGATTGTCAGTATGGGCGTCTGCCCATACCGTTTGGGCACCTGCCCATTCTAGAGGCCCGAAGAGATCTCCGGATCTTCTTCGGACCTTCTCCGTACCTGAAGAGGTGTCTGTCCCATGGAACGCATCGTCAACACCGAGCAGTCCCAGGCGTGGAACGGATACGAGGGCCGCCACTGGGCGAGCCACCAGGACCGCTGGGACGCCGTCAACGACGGCTTCAACCCGCTGCTCCTCGACGCGGCCGGCCTCGCCGGCGACGACCGGGTCCTGGACATCGGCTGCGGAGCCGGCCGGACGACCCGTCTCGCCGCCCGCCACGCCGCGTACGGCCACGCCGTCGGCCTCGACCTCTCGGCGCCCATGCTGGAGCGCGCCCGCGCCACCGCCCACGAGGAGGGCGTGGGCAACGTGGAGTTCCTCCAGGGCGACGCCCAGGCGTACGCGTTCCCTCCCGCCGCGTTCGACGTGGCCATCAGCCGCTACGGCGTGATGTTCTTCGCCGATCCCGCCGTCGCCTTCGCCAACATCGGGAGCGCGCTGCGGCCGGGCGGGCGCCTCGCGTTCATCTGTACCGCCGAGGCGGAGGGCAACGAGTGGCTCATGGCCCTGGCCTCGCTGAGCGGCATCCTCCCGATCGGGGAGTTCGGCGTGCCGGGCGCGCCGGGTATGTTCTCCCTCGCCGATCCCGCCCGCACCACCGGCCTCGTCTCCGCCGCCGGATTCGCGGACGTCCACGCCGAGCGCGTGACGGCGTACGGGATCTGGGGGCGCGACGCTCAGGACGCGGCGGACTTCCTCCTGGACTCCGGCCCCGGCCGCCACATGCTCGCCCAGGTGGACGCCGCCACGGGCGACCGGGCCCGCGGCACCCTGCGGGACGCCCTGCGGCCCCACGAGGCGGACGGCGCGGTCATGCTGCTTTCCACCGCGTGGCTGGTGACCGGGCGCAGGGCGGCGGCGGGGGGTGCGGTGCGGGACGCGGCGTAGGGCGTCGGTCGCGGGGGGCCGGTCGCGGAGGTCGGGCGTTACGCGGCCGGGGGCGTCGTCCTAGAGGGAGGGGCCTCACGCGGCCGGAGGGGGCCCGGGGTCGCGGGGTCGCGGGAAATCTTTGCCGTCGGGGCCCGCGAGGTCCGGGCGGGCCCCGACGGCCTTGATTAGGCTTTTCGTATGACGAGTGATCTTCCGGAGATGCGTGCCTCCGACGCCGAGCGGGAACGTATCGCCGAACGCCTGCGCGAAGCCGTGGCCGAGGGCCGGATCGACATGGGCGAGTTCGAGGAACGGCTCGACGCGGCGTACCGGGCACGCACCCACGGGGAGCTCGAGCCGCTGGTCAGGGACCTCCCCGCGCCGGACGGAGCCGGCGCCGGAGCCGGGACCGGACTCGCCTCCGTCCCTGCCGACGGCGTGGTGCCGTGGTCGCGGCGCATCGGCCGGCAGCCGGCCACGTCCAAGGGAGGGTTCGCGTTCTGGAGCGGCTTCGCCCGCAAGGGCACCTGGACCATCGGCCGCAGATTCACCGGCGTCGTACTCCAGGGCGGCGGCGAGATCGACCTGCGCGACGCGAACTTCGAGGAACGCGACGTGGTGATCCGCTGCTTCGCGGTCATGGGCGGCATCCAGGTCACCGTCCCCCCGGACGTCGAGGTCCACGTCAGCGGCTTCGGCCTGATGGGCGGCTTCGACGAGCGGGAGAAGGCCGCGCCCGAGATCGCGCCGGGCGCGCCCCGGGTGACGGTCACCGGCTTCGCGCTGATGGGCGGGGTCGGCGTCGACCGCAAGCTCCGCAAGGCCGACAAGCGGCGGCTCAGGCTGGAGAAGGGCGGCAAGGCGCTGGAGAAGGGCAACGAGAACGACTAGGGGGTGCCCGGCGGGGAACTCGACGTGCGTCCCAGGAGTAGGTCAGGTA
Organism: Streptomyces sp. NPDC000410; assembly: GCF_040300305.1. NCBI lineage: Bacteria > Bacillati > Actinomycetota > Actinomycetes > Kitasatosporales > Streptomycetaceae > Streptomyces > Streptomyces sp. NPDC000410. The sequence goes on along the minus strand of NZ_JBEPDM010000042.1, from coordinate 32,859 downwards.
GGGAAGGGACGATACGGACGCGAACGGGTGGAGCGGATGGAACGTACAGAATTCACGACCCCGGACACCCCGGCGGACCTCACCACCGGCACCCCCGGCCCCTCCGGCACGCGCGCCGCCGCCCGCACCCGCCCCGCCACCCTCGCCTCCTTCGCGTACACCGAGGCCGACGAGGAGAAGCGCCGGGGCGTACGCCGCATGAAGGCGATGGCCACCGGCCTGCTGCTCCTCGTCGCCCTGATCTTCACGCTCGCCACCTGGGCGAAGAACTCCGGCATCGACGGCTGGCCCGGCTACGTCGCGGCGGCCGCCGAGGCCGGCATGGTCGGCGCGCTCGCCGACTGGTTCGCGGTCACCGCGCTCTTCAAGCATCCCCTCGGCATCCCCATCCCGCACACCGCGATCATCCCCACCAAGAAGGACCAGTTCGGCGCCTCGCTCGGCTCCTTCGTCGGTGAGAACTTCCTCTCCGGCGACGTCGTACGGGCCCGGCTGCACGGCCTCTCCCTCGGCGGCCGCCTCGGCTCCTGGCTCGCCGAGCCCGCGCACGCCGACCGCGTCACCGCAGAGCTGTCCACCGCGCTGCGCGGCGCGCTCACCGTCCTACGGGACTCCGACGTCCAGGCGGTCGTCGGCGAGGCCATCACGCGCCGCGCCGAGGCTGCCGAGATCGCCCCCGGCATAGGGAAGACCCTGGAGAAGATCGTCACCGACGGTGCCCACCACCGCGCCGTCGACCTGATCTGCGCCCGCGCCCAGCACTGGCTCATCGAGCACGGCGACTCCGTCATGGACGCGGTCCAGGGCGGGGCCCCGGGCTGGACCCCGCGCTTCGTGGACCGCAAGGTCGGCGAGCGCGTCTACAAGGAGCTGCTGCGCTTCGTCACGGAGATGCGCGACGTCCCCGACCACCCGGCGCGCGGCGCGCTCGACCGCTTCCTGACCGACTTCGCCGCCGACCTCCAGGCCGACACGGACACCCGCGCCCGGGTGGAACGTATGAAGTCGGACATGCTGGCCCGCCCCGAGGTCCAGGACGTCATCGCCTCAGCCTGGTCCTCCGTACGCACCATGATCATCTCGGCCGCCGAGGACGAGCGCAGCGAACTGCGCCTGCGGGCCCGCGCCTCCCTCATCTCCTTCGGCTCACGGCTCGCGACGGACGGTCGGCTGCAGCAGAAGCTGGAGGGGTGGGTCGAGGACGCCGCGGTCTACGTGGTGACGACGTACCGCGCCGAGATCACGTCCCTGATCAGCGACACGGTCGCGAGCTGGGACGCGGAGCACACCTCCCGCAAGATCGAGGCGCACATCGGCCGCGACCTCCAGTTCATCCGCATCAACGGCACGGTCGTCGGCGCGTTGGCGGGCCTGGTCATCTACACGGTCGCGCACGCGCTGGGCGCGTGACCGGACCGATCTCTCGTCCGGCCACGCGCCCGGCCAACGGGGGAGTTGCCCCTGAGTACGTACGGGAACGGGTTCCGGTTCACCGCGTACGCGTACGAGTACGCATCGCGGGTCGGCGTGACCGCGTACACGTACGCATCGCGGGTCGGCCTGACCGCGTACGCGTGCTCACCGCCCCGCGGCGACCCGGGTGACGGCCCACGACGCCAGGGCCACCCCACCGGCCACGGTGAACACGGCGGGCCACGCCCCGACCTTCTTGGCCAGCGGGTGCGATCCGGCGAAGGCGGCGACGTACGCGGCACTCAGCCCCGCGGCCGCCTTCCCGCCGGCCTCCTGCTGCCACTGCCGCGCGGCGACGGCCCCGGCGGCGGCCAGGGCGACCCCGCCGAGCGGGCGCTTCTTGGTCCAGCGGGCGACGCCGTAGCCGCCGATGAGGCCGCTCGCCGCGACTGCTGCTGCCGGAATCCTGGCCATGGTGTGCGCCCTTCGTTCGCTCTTCGCCTGGATGATCGAGCGTAATGACACACCTGCCCTTCCCCGCCGTCAGGTCGGCGGAAAGGCGGCCCTCAGCGGAAGAGCAGGCTCACAGGCTCAGTGGAAGAGCAGGCTCAGCGGAAGAGCTGCCCGCGCACGGCACCGTCGGGGAACTCGGCGGTGTGGATGTTGGAGTAATAGTTGCCGGGGTTGTCCTTCACTCGCTTCACCACGTCCGCGTTCTGCCCCTCCAGCCGCCCGGAGACCGCGAAGATCCCGTCCGGCACGGGCCGGTTGAAGAAGTCGAAGACGACGTCACCGTTCTTGCCGAAGCTCCCCTTGTGGAGGTGCCCCTTCGAGGGGCTCTGGATGTTGATCCACGCGAAGGAGTAGTCCACGGCCGTGCCCTTCGGGTGCAGGAACGTCACCGCGTGCCCGTCCGGGTCGCCGACCTTCGACGCGTCGTTCTTCGGGACCTCCTGGTCACCGTTCGACAGCGCCCGCAGCTTGCCGCCCTTGATGATGTCCAGGGGGTTGATGTTCCGCTTCAGCGGCTTGAGCTGCCCGCGCACGGCCCCGCCCGGGAACTCCGCGCTGTGCAGGTTGACGTAGAAACCGGCCGGGTTGTTGCGGATGTTCTCGGCGAGCTTCGCATCGGTGACCGCCACCTGCCCGGCCGCCGAGTGGGCGCTGTCGGGCATCGCGCTGCCGAACAGCGGCACCTTCACGCCGCCGTTCTTCCCCGCCACGCCCTCGTGGATGTGCCCGAGGCTCGGTACGAAACCCTTCCACTGCAGCGCGAACGTCACGCGGTCGCCCTTCACCTTGACCAGGGCGACGGCCTTCCCGTCCGGGTCGTTCACGGCGGGCCCGCCCTGCACCGGCACCTCATTCGCGCCGGAGAGCTCGGCGGCGAGGGTCACCGCCTTGCCCCTGGCCGGGGTGGTGAAGGTGGCCGGGGTGCCCGCGTGCGTACCGCTGCCGCTACTGCCTTCGGATGCGTGGTCGTGGCCGTCGTGCGCGATCGCCGGGGCAACGCTCGCCGCACCGACCAGCATTGCCGTAGCCGCCCCAGCAAGAATTCGCTTCCGCATTGTTCTCAGCCTCCCGATGGTCCGACGCCGTGTGGAGCCGGGTTCGCCGGGAAGTACGCGGCGGGACTCGTCCTTGTTCAATGGAAAATTTCTTGAATTCGATTGAACCGCCGGTCAGTTGCGGTCGTACTACATGGCGTACCCACACACATTGCACCGGGGGAGACGCCATGCCCAGAACCCGTATCAGGACCACGCTCGTCGCCGCTCCGGCGACCGTGCTCGCACTGCTCACGCTGAGCGCCTGCGGCGGCTCGGAGGCGCCGGCGACCAAGCCCGCGGGCCCGCCGTCCAAGCCCGCCGCAGCGGCCTCCTCCGTCAAGATCGCCGACTCGCCCCTCGGCAAGATCCTGGTCGACGATTCGGGCCGTACGCTGTACGGATTCACCAAGGACAAGCCCGGAGCGAGCGCGAGCGCCTGCGACGCCGACTGCATCGCGGTCTGGCCGGCGCTCACCTCCGCCAAGGACGTCACGGCGGGCAGCGGGACGGACGCGGCCCTGCTGAAGGAGACGAAGCTGGGCGAGGGCGCGGAGCAGGCGACGTACGGCGACTGGCCGCTCTACTACTACGTCGGCGACGCGACGCCCGGGGATGTCAACGGGCAGGGGCTGGACGGCGAGTGGTTCGTGATCGCGACGGACGGCAAACTCATCAAAAAGGCGGTCTGACGCCGCGGAATTCTTTATGCCCCGCACCCACCCATAAACCTGCGGCGTCTGGGAAAACAGGGCTCCCCGCCCTTCGCCGCAGCCCCGCATTCCCGGTGGTCGGCCACCCAATTCCCCCGCTGGTGGCCGACCGCCGGGAATGCCATTGCTTCCTTCCTCTTCCTCAGGTCACTCGCAGGCGACGCCGTCCCCGTCGCGGTCGAGGTGGCTTCCGTAGCCGGGATCACCGCGCCGCACGGGGGCGGCGCCGGCGGCGCGGGCGGCGGAGCAGTTCTTGTAGTACGTGCCGCCTCCGTCTCCGCCGCTGCCGCCCGTACCGGACCCGCCGGAGCCTCCGGACCCGCCGTTGTAAGGCTCGCACCCCACCCCGTCCCCGTCCCGGTCGAGGTGACGGGCGTACCCCGGATCGCCGAGGTGTACGGGGGCGGCTCCGGCGGCGCGAGCTGCGGAGCAGTTCTCGTAGTACACGGTCTCCGGTGTCGGAGTCGGTGTCGGAGTCGGTGTCGGAGTCGGAGTCGGAGTGGGCGTCGGGGTCGGGGTCGGCGCGGGAGCGGTGACCGTGATCCGTACGACGGCGGTCCCGCCCGCCACCCCCGGTTCGGTCGGGCTCAGCCGGTACGTGAACTCGTCCGCGCCCCCGTACCCCGCCGTCGGGGTGTACGCGATGCTGTCCCCGTCGACCTCGGCCTTTCCGTGCAGCGGCGCCGTCCCGACGGTGAGGTCATACTCCGCAGCGTCGAACGCGCGCGTCACGGGCTGCTCGGCCCCGCCCCCTCCCGGAGTGGCGGTGTCATTGGCCAGTACGTCGATGACCAGCCGCTTCCCGGCGTCGGCGCTCTCCTCGTCGTCGACGAGCCGGATCGTCCAAGCGGCGGTGGCGGTGGCGGTGGCCGTGGTGCTCGGCGAAGAGGCCTTGCCCTCACTCCCGGTCCCGGTCCCGCATCCGGCGAGTGTCGCCGCAAGCGCGGCCACGGCTACGACAGACGTTCTCCTACGCACAAGCCCCCCAAAGGCGTGTCGTTCATCGATGAACGAACCGATGCTGGCAGGCCCGGGGGCGACCGAGGGCGATATGGCCAACACCTGAAGGAATCGTGATGAAAATGTGTGCGTTGCGGTGGCGCGCTACGGAACGCACCCTGGAGGGAGAGACAGGGAGACGGTCATGTCCAAGCTCGAGGAAGAGATCGACATCAAGGCATCGGGTGACGTGGTCTGGGACCACCTCCATAAGGTGGAGGACTATCCACGTTTCGTCGGAGGAGTCCGCGAGGCCCGGCGCGAAGGTGCGTCGGGCATACACATGGATCTGGACGCCGGCGGCGGTATGACCAGTGGGATCGACGCCGACACCGCGGATCTCCGCCCCAACGAGACGATGACCTGGAGGACCACGGAGGCCCCGCACATGAGCGGCTCCGTATCGCTCCTCCCGCTCGACGCGAACCGCACCAAGCTGCAAGTACGCATGGATTACGACCCCGCCGAGGCGCACGACGCCTTCGGGGGCCCCAAGGGATTTGCCCAGTCCTCCGCCATAGAACGGACCGTCCGGGAGGACCTCCACCAGTTCAAGGACCTGGTGGAGGGGGCGCACCCCACCAAGAAGTAGGAACCGTACGGCGAAGGTGATCCGTCATGACGCAACACTGGAGCATCGACCTGTCGTTCGAGGAAGACGGCACCCGCACGGCCTGCAAGGCCTCCCTCAGCGGCCCGAACGCCCCCGGCGTCCAGGCCATGGGAGTAGCCAGGCGCAGCCCGGGCGACACCCCGGACGCCAAAATCGGCGAAGAACTCGCGGCGGCCCGAGCCTGCTCCGACCTGGCCCACGAACTGGTGGACCGTGCCGCGGAGGACGTCGAGAGCCACACTCACCGGCCGGCGGACATCGCGATGTAGCCCCGACCACCGCTGCACACCCGAGGGCCGGGCGCACGCGCCCGGCCCTCTCCCTGCCCCGCTACCTCGGAGTCCCCAACACCTCGAACCCCACGAGCCCCTCAGGCTCCTGCTCCACCACGTCGACCCCCTGCACGTCGGCCATGGGCGGCCCCTGCCGCGCCCACCGCACCAGCGTCTCGACCGCGTCCGCCTCCCCCTCGAACACCGCCTCCACACCCCCGTCCGGCAGATTCCGCACCCACCCGGACACCCCGTACTCCTCGGCCACCCGCCGGCACGTGTCCCTGTAGAACACGCCCTGCACCAACCCGGACACGATCACGCGCTTCCGCACCATGCCCTCGATCGTAGGGATCCCCCGCCCCCTCAGCCGCTCCCGACGCGGCCGGAGCCCCGACCGCGTCCCGGCATGCGGCGGGGCGGCCCAGGGCCACGTACGGAGTCTCAGCCCCAGAGCCGGTGGGTCACGTCTCGTGGTGTCTGTGCAGGTGTGCCGTCCGTGTAGACGAGGCGCATCCGGGTGTAGCGCTCCTGATCGGGATCTTCCTCCCACGGCTCCGGACGCGCGAGCGTGATGTTCACGGGGTAGGAGTGGAACGTCCCCGCAGCGCAGTAGGGCCGACAGTCGTTCACGAAGTTGAGCCCGCGGCCCACGGCGAACTTCGACCCCCAATGTGTCCACTCGACCTCGGTGAGGCCGCTGTTGCCGTCCCCGCAGGCGATCAGGAACTCGCTGGGGCGCACTTGCGGCTTCGAGAAGCAGTCGACGACCACGACGTAGTCGCGTGGCTGTGACACTGCGGAGGGGGAAGTGGACGCAGATGCCGGTACCACTGCTGCTGCGAGTGAGAGGGACGCGTAGGCCAGGGCCGTCGTCGCCAGCTTGTGTCTCTGCATGCGCGCTCCCCAGCCGTCTCGCTCGGTCGTTCCTCTATCGACGCTACGACCGTCCCAAGGGGCCCACCACTCGCACAGGTAACAGTCCCGCAAACTGGTCGATACCTACCGGAGTCCTCTGCTCCGCCTACCGTCTCGGGCGCCTTGGTCGGCAGCACCGTGCGAACCCCATCGGCTCGCACAGGAATCAGGGTCGGAATCAGCGGCTCTGGGCCGTCGTAGAGGCCGCTCCGGCCTTGTCGCTGTCGGCGAACAGGGGAGTTGGCTCGGCCAGGATGTCGCGGCCGAACGATGTCCTGCAGCCAGGAGAAGCCGAGTCATCCGATCCAGCCCTCGCGTAGGGCTCGTACGAAGTCGTCCCACGCTGGTTCGATGACTTCGATCCGAGGGCCGTGGGGGCGCTTGGAGTCGCGAACCATCATTGTGCCGGGAAGGGGGGCGGTCTCGACACACTCAGTCTCATTCGCGCCGCTGAACGATGACTTGAACCACTTCAGTTCCGTAGGTGTGGCGCGGTTCGCCGACGGCATCTCACATCTCCTCTTGAGCACATCTGATCGTCTCTGCTGACGCGTCAATGTCCAACGCTTGCGCGCGCAGGTATTCGAACGCAAGCCGGTAGCGCGCAAGTTCATGCTCCTTCTCCATGAAGACCGAACCAACATGGAGATCGACGTACACGACATCGAGGGACGGCTCGGGCCCGCCGAGAATGACGAAGCTGCCCAGGGCGGCACCATGGGCGCCCCGCGCGAACGGCAGTACCTGGAGGGTGATGTTTGGCATCTCGGTAGCGTCGACAAGACGGCCGAGCTGCTCACGCATGACGTCGCGCGAACCGACGACGCGGCGGATCACCGATTCGTCGAGGATGGCCCACAGGTGTGGCGCGTTCGGCCGGGCGAGGATCTCCTGCCGTTTCATCCGGATGTCTACGAGCCGCTCGATCTCTTCAGGAGAGCGCCGCATCTCATTGGCCTGTTGCAGCGCGCAGGCGTAGTTGCGGGTCTGGAGGAGGCCCGGCACGTATACGGAGCAGAAGTGGTCCTCTCGCACGGCCTCGTCCTCAAGAGTGAGCAGGAGGTTCATGCTCTCGGGGATCGAGTCGTGGAACGAGCTCCACCAGCCCTGCTGCTTGGCGTCCTTGGCGAGCGAGACGACCGCCTTTCGTTCCGCATCGCTGGTGCCGTACGTGCGGCAGAGCGCGTCTACGACCAGCCACTTGACTGGCCCCTGCTGAGTTTCGTACCGGCTGACCGTTGCCTTTGAGACGCCGACCATCCGACCGGCCTCCTCAAGCGTCATGCCGGCGCGCGCACGGAGCTTGCGCATAGTTGCGCCGAGCTGTCGGCGCCGAGTTGTGGCCCGTACGGGCATGAGTGCCTCCCCTTCTGCCGCGCCACTCCGGGCAGGACAGCGCCAGTAAGGCTAGGCGGCAAGCAAGTTGGCGAACCAGCAGATTCACCCAGCTGGGTTTCGTGAGAAGTTACACAGCAAGACTTCTCGCTGCCATACTCGCAGTGGAAGCGCTACGCAGCGTCGCCGTTTGGATACGGCGGGCGCAGTGCTGTCGTGGCGCGGGAGGGAGAGTCTCGTCATGGCTGACTATGGAATCTCTGAACCGCGGCTCCGCAGCGTCTTGCCGTTCAGAGCAGTGCCGGCGGAGGTGCGAAATCTGAGAAGGGTAGTGAGGTCCACGCTCCGCAGGTGGGGTGTGGATCCCACGGCCGCCGAGGGAACGGAGCTTGTCGTCTCCGAGCTGGCGACGAATGTCCTCAAGCACGTCGGTGAGGGCACTGCGGCGACGCTCGTACTCGAATCGCTCCAACGCGTGATCCGTGTGGAAGTCCACGACGAGAGTCACGTCGTTCCGGTGCTTGCCCGTTCCATCTGCGACACGGAGTGTGGGCGTGGATTGCACCTCCTGGCCGGGATGGCCGCAGAGTGGGGCACACTCCTGACGGCCACCGGCAAGGCAGTGTGGTGTGAGCTGCCGCTAGAGCTCTCCTGGCAGTGCCTGCGGGTGCAGCGGGCGGCGGCGGTTCTGGAGGACTACCGAGAGACGGTGGGGTACCGACACTTGGTGCCAGCCGGTCCGGTTATGGAGGGGGCGGTTACTGACCTGATCGTCGACCTGCTCCACTGGCTGGCGGCGCGCGGAACCGACCCGGACGACATCCTCGATCGGGCGCAGATGCACTTCGAGGCAGAGACCGAGGCGGCTTGACGGGTGAGCGGGCCGCCGGGTCTACGCCAGGCGGCCTGCTCCTCCCGCTTTTGCCATCTCGGCTCGCAGTGCGTCCGGGGTGCGCCAGGATGCGCCTCGATGGCTTGTGTGGCACATGCGGTGGCAATTGGCGCACAGGAAGGCAAGGTCTTCGAGCTTGGTCTCGCGAGGTCCCGAAATGTGGAGGGGTAGCACATGGTGCACTTCGATGTAGCCCTCCCCGAGCCGCCCATACACAGCGTTAAAGTCGAACGCGCACACTTCGCAGGTGAGCGGCACCCCCCGGTTGCGGGCTTGGTCGATCTTGCGCTTGCGGAGCCGGGGGTTGCGTTCCCGGAATATCGCCCAGCGAGCGAGCAGCCGGCCCTCCAGGGCGGTCGAGCCGTCCTCGGCGATCTCGTCGGGTTGCTCGGGTACCAGTGCAAGCTGGCCGGAGCCGATACCGTCTTCCAGCGCCTGAGCAGCTTGGAGCATCTCGGCTTCGCGTTCCACGAAGGCCTGGATGACCTGGCGGTCGAGCCTGCCGCCCCTGGTTGGTTTGCCCGTATATGCTGGATGGTTCGTTGCAAGATCCGTGGTCTTGCGGCTCACGCTGCCGATCGACCTGTACTTCGGAAGCTCCCGGGCCATCCCTTCGTGCAGCGGGAGCGAACGGAGGAGGTCGGACAGCTCGGAGACGGCCTGATCGCTCTCCCGGAGCTCGCGCCAGCCGTTCTTAACGACCAGCGCGCAGGCCAGCAGCAGCTCATCCCAAGTCCATGCAGGGCTACGCATGGGCAATATCGTATGAGTGTTCGCCGTGCGGCGGGGGTGGATCCGAGTGTCGGCAAGAAGTGCTGCACACTTATGAGGTCTCGATTGTCAGTGGGGTCTGTCACCCTCTGTGATGGCGGGTTGCGTTGGGTGTCCGCCGTTGTTCGACGTGAAGGAGGGGCATGACCCGCACCAATGAGCTGAAGTACAGCTCTGTTGAGATCTGTGCCGGTGCCGGTGGGCAGGCTGTTGGTCTGCATGACGCGGGCTTCAGGCATGTGGCCCTGATCGAAGTCGACAAGGATGCCTGCGCCACTCTGAGGCACAACGTCGCCAGCCATGAGGAGTGGCACGGCTGCCGGGTCATAGAGGAAGATCTCAATGACTTCGATCCGGCCAGCCTCGGGCTGAGAGTGAAGCCTGAGCTGGGCGTCAGGGATGCTCCTGCGGATGGTCAGCCGGAGCTTGGCAGCGGTTCACTGGAGCTGCCGCGTCTCGATCTCCTTGCGGGAGGGGTGCCATGTCCGCCGTTCTCGGCAGCGGGAAAGCAGCTAGGCGAAGATGACGAACGAGACCTGTTCCCGGTCATGCTGAAGCTGGTCCGCCGCCTTGACCCCAGGGCGGTAATGATCGAGAACGTTCGCGGACTCATGGATCCGAAGTTCGAGGACTACCGGAAGCGGATCGTCAGCGAGCTGGAGGAAATGGGGTACGTGAAGTGCTTCTGGGATGTTCTGGAGGCCAAGGACTACGGTGTGCCTCAGCTGCGTCCCCGAAGCATCCTCGTTGCGATGAAAAGTGAGTACGCGCCGCATTTCTCGTGGATGAAGCCTGAGAATCCCATCGCGCTCACGGTCGGCGACATTCTGTACGACAGCATGAAAGCGCGCTTCGATGCGGTAGACGATGCTCGCGCTGAGGATGCTCTTAAGGCTTGGTACGAGAAGGCCCAGACCGACGTGGCCCCCACTCTGGTGGGTGGCTCGAAGAAGCACGGCGGTGCTGACCTGGGCCCCACGCGTGCCAAGAAGGCCTGGAGTGGCCTTGGAGTATGTGCGCTGGGCGTGGCTAATGAACCTGAGAGGATGAAGGACGCAGACCGGGATCTCTTCGCGCCGGCCGGTCCGAAGCTGACAGTGAAGCAGGCAGCGCTGATCCAGGGCTTCCCGACGCATTGGCCGATTACCGGCCTCAAAACTGCCGCGTACCGGCAGGTGGGGAACGCATTTCCCCCTCCGGTAGCGCAAGCCGTGGGTGAGCGGATCTATGCGGCGCTCGAGGCGGCGGAGCGGGTCTGATCCTCACTGCTCTGTAGCACGGATACGGCTGACTGTGGCTGCGATCTTGAGTGCGCATGTGTCAGGTGGCTCATGTTCCCAGAATCGCAGCACGGTCCACCCGGCCTTCCGGAGCTGCTCGTCGGTGTCGCGGTCGCGGGCAACATTCTTGGCGACCTTGTCCGACCAGTAGCCCGGGTTGGTTCTCGGCGAGACGTAGTGGTCAGGACACCCATGCCAGTAACAGCCATCGATGAATACGGCCAGCTTCGCAGGGCGGAAGACGATATCCGCGGTCCGGCGCAGACCGGGTAGTGGCTTTGCCGCTACCCGGTAGCGCAGACCCTGAGCGTGCAGGAGACTGCGAACCTTCCGCTCCGGCTGGGTGTCGCGGCTGCGGATCGCCTGCATGTTGCGTCGCCTTGCCGCCGACGAGGCCCAGGAGCCCTCAGGAGGGATCCAAGGGTCCTTCGCCCCCGCAGTCTCCTCCGCCATGATCAGTCAGTCCGATCCGTTCTTCGTCGTCTCGGGCAGCAGCGGAGCCCTTTCTGTCGGTTCGTCCGCGCTGGCACGGACCCAGTATCGACCCTCCAGAAGCACCTGGGGCCGGTCGCCGTGGTGGGACTTGGCCTCCACGATGCGGACGCTGACGTTTTCGCCCTCCCGGGGTACTTCCAGGCCCAGCTCCGCAGCAACTGCCTGATGCTGGGGATAGTCGCCACAGATGAGGATGCCTTCGTCGCGGAGCTTGTCACGGGCGCCGCCGTTGTAGCGGATCCGCTTCATGTAGTCCTTCTGCTGGGCTAGCGTGCGTACCACGGTGCGGCTGACGCGTCGGCCCTGAACCCTCCGGAACAGTTCATTGACCTTGGCCTGACCAGGGCTCCGCCGTGTCCCGCTACCAGCTGACAGGATGGCCTTCTGGTCCTCCTTGTCGATGTGCAGGAGCAGGTTCTCCTGCAGAGGCTGCCGGTGCCAGAGCCAGGTGACGAGCGAGCGGTGCTCTTTGGTCAGCCGGAACTTGCCATCCCGGTTGCCCTTCTTGGTGACCAGCCCACTGGTGGTCAGCTTCTCGCGATTCGCGCGGAGGAGGCCTGCGCTCCACAGACTCTGATGGTCGTCGGCCCAGACCACGAGACAGATCTCGTCCAGGGCCTCCGGCGGGATCATCCAGCCGTATTCCTTCTGGGAGAACTTGCAGTCGACCTCGATGCCTTCGATCAGATAGTCCATGTCATCGCCGCTGGCGAATCCGAACTCCCGAAGCAGATTGATCTCCACCAAGGTGCCCGCGTGGGTCTTCTCCGTCTTGTGCAGGTCGTGCCAGTCGAAGCGGCCCGTGTGTTCGCCATCCAGCAACTGATCGATGGTGTCTCTGAGCACCTGCGCGAAGCGGCTGCCGGAAGGATCGATCTCAAGAAGGTGCTGGCGCACGAGCATGAGCTGCGGGTCGTCGTAGACGCCCGGCGCGGGACTGGGCGGGTCGAAGAGGGTCAAGCCTGCGCTCCCTTGTGGCCTGGATGGTCATGGAGTTTTATGCAGTCTCTGCAACTGATCCATGAATCATATGAGTTGAGGAAGTCAGGAGGCGTTGGTGCCAAGCAATGAGACGACATGTAAGGACGTACTGGGGCTTTTCTGTACATCTCCGGCTACGCGAAGGAGATACCACGAATGGCAGAAGCATCCCAGGCGCCGTGAGGTCGTACCCGTGGTTGAGGCCCACCGTACGAGCCTGGTCTATGCGTTGGCCCCTGCTGACGTGGAGGCGGTCTGCCGCATCACGGAGCATGCCCTCGGGACGGTGAAGCGGTCGAGCGGTGAGAGTGTCCGCGCGATTGTGGACTGGAACCCCGATTTCGCCTTCATGCATGTGTTTCACGTGTGCATGGAGCAGTTAGGCATGTTGCCCTCGTACCAGGATGTCCGGCGCTACGCGCACTCAGACCCTTTGGGGAAACGGATGCTCGGGGAGCCCGCGAAGGCAAAGGTCAGAGAGCTGGTTGAGCGAGGTTTTTCTGAGCGACAGGTCCGGGATGCCATGCGGTGGCGGGTCGGGAACGCCTATTACAGCTTCCTGCGGGAGATGTACACGGTCGTGCAGCTTCGGTACAGCGGGATCGACGTCCGCGTGCACCCGTTAGCGGACGCTCTCTTCCGTGTCGACGCGTGGGTCGGCCGCACCGCAATCAGCCTGCGTGTGGGCAACAAGAAATTCAGACAGGGCCTAGGGGAGGGGCGGAAGACCCCGGCGGAGGAACTGTTAGGGGCTGAGCTTCCGCCATTCAAGTTCAGCACGATTGAACTAGCCCCAGCGACGCGGTTCGGATCCGTTCACCTTCCGTCATCCCAGCATCTGAACGCGGCGGTGGCCAGGATCTCCGCTCAAGATCCAGGCCACCGCAACTAGGCTGGTCAATCCAGACTTGCCGGTACGACTATCTCGCTGCTACGCCGTGAGTCCTTCGCGCGGAACCGGACCAGACGTCGTGACGAATCGATCGCGGACCCCGGCGGGATCAGCGTGAACGCCATAACGATCTTTGACGGGTCGGCGATCCCGTGAGGCGCCGCTGCCTGCACGTCCGCGTCGCTGCTGCCCTCCACCACGGGGTAAAGGAGCACTACGCCTGTACTTGCGCCGACCTGGGCTTCCAAAGCGGGGGCCTGCTCGGAGGATCCGGCAACATCTATGAGTCGCTGGGCCGCCGCTCGGTGTTCGAGGCCAGCAATGCGACCGAATGACACCTTCATGTCCTGGCGGCGTCGTCGGACGAGTGAGAAGCGGGACGAGCCGAGAATCGTGGCTTCGGTCCGGCTGCTATTGGACAGCTGAGGGGCGATGAGGAGCCATTCATCAACTTTGGCCAGAGTGCCGTCGAGCTGCGTCAGATATGTGAGGTGAGGGAGAAAGTGATCAGAGCGTTCCCATTCGAGCTGACGCAACACTCCAATCAGGTCTGCATGGCTGACCCTTGCGGTGAATGCTGTGAAACTCCGTGAAACGGGAGAGGTCTTGTCTGGTGGGTTGGTAAAGGTGGTTCGTGCTGTATCGAAGGCCCCCAGCAGGGGGCGCCAGCGCTCAGTGTTGAGCTTGAGAGCTCCAGCAGCGGTTGGGTAGGCGGCAGGCTCAATGGCCTGTCCCGGTGAACGGATCTCGACCAGCTCCGCGTTGAACATCTTGTTGCGGGCCGACGGCTTGATCCACGGCAGGTGCTGAGCCACCAGTGGCGGGATCTCCGCCGGGGTGACCTGCGGTTTGCCGTCGACGAGTTCGGCGTACCGGGCCAGCTGGGACCGGAAGGTCTCCTCGTCCTGGCAGATGGCCTCGAAGGCCTCGTAGAGGTCGAGGGTCTTGGTCTTGCCGAAGGGCTCCTCGCGGCCGATGTAGAGCCGCACCAGATCCCGGTAGCCGTCACGGAACCCGAACCACCGGCCCATCTGCATCAGGGTGTCGGCCTGCTGTGTCTTGCGGCGGTAGTACGTGACCGTCAGGCCCTCGACGGTGAAGCCACGCGAGAGCTTGGTGCCGCCGACGAGGATCTTCCATACGTTGGGGGTGCGGTCGAAGTCGAGGTCGGCCTGGTCGAAGTCGCGGTCGCTGTCGCCGTTGACGATGACGACCGGGTTGCCGCCGGAGCTGATGAGCTGGCGGGCGCGGCTGATGTACGGGCGGAGCTCTTCGTACGAGGCGGGTATGGGCAGGCCCCAGGCGCGGGCCTCGCTGACTTCGCGGAAGTCCTGGGTGAGGAGCGCGGCGAGGCGCTCGTGGGACTCGGTGCTGCCGTACGACGAGTGCCACATGGAGTTGAGGCGCAGCGCGAGTTGCGCGTGGTCGGCCATGCGTACGGACTCATGGACCAGCATGGTGTGGTGGCGGAACTTGGACTCGGGTACGCCGTTGTCGATGCGGTGGAGCTTGAGCGCGCCGGACAGCACGAAGGCGTCCATCGCCTCCAGGAGTCGGTCGCCCGTGCTGTCGTAGATTCCGCGTACGTGGGCCATCTCCTGGGAGTCGGCGACGGTGCGCTCATCGACGGGGATGGGCGAGTCGAGGTCGTGGAAGTCCTGGACGCCCATGTAGCCGACGGGCCGGGGGAGAGAGATCAGGAAGTCGCGAGGGAAGATGTCCTCGCTGTCGCCCGGATCGATGAAGACGTTCGCGAACGGGGTTGCGGTGTAGCCGACGTACTGGGCTCGGGGCATCAGGCCGAGCAGCTGGGATATCAGGCCGTTGATCGCGGTGCGCGTGACCTGGCCTTCCTCCCACTTCTTCGGGTCGATGGTGTTCACGGACGCCTGGTCGGACTCGTCGTCGATGATCAGGGCCGGGATCTCGCCGAGGATCGGGCCGATCTTCTTCAGGTCCTTCACGAGCTTCGTGAGGACCGACTTGTTCTTCTTCACGACCATGACGCGGGCCGCCGCGTGGTGCAGGTTGGCCGGGTCGTACAGGGGCAGCGTCCGGTCGAGCTTTTCGATGTCGAGAGCGCGGATGCCCTGCATCAAGCCCCGGTAGTCGTCGTCGCGCGTCGTGAGGCGCTCGATGTCGAAGGCGCCGCGGGCGGAGGGGCGGCCGCCGTGGGAGACGAACTTGTGGGGCCAGTCCTCGTCGTCCTGGTAGTCGATGCCGACCAGGGCGTCCAGGTCGGTGGGATCGGCGCCGCGCAGGATGTTCTCCTGGCCGATCAGTTCCATGTCGAGGCGGCGCTGGGTCTGGCTGCGCAGCAGGTTGAGTGTGCCGCCGAGGACGATGACGAGGCGGTAGCCGGCGTCGATGGCCTTGGCGGTCACGCCCGTGAAGTTCGCCGTCTTGCCGGACTGGACGTAACCGACGACGAGGCCGCGCGCGCCGAAGGCCTCGGGGCGGGTGGGGTCGGAGAGGCGTTCGACGACGCTGTGGGAAGCCTGGTCCAGGCTGGTGACCGCCGCGTCGCTCCAGCCCTTCTTGCGGAGCAGGGCTTCGTACGCGGGCCAGTAGAAGGAGTGGGCGGCCGCCTTCTCCTGTGTGTACCACGGTTCGAACTCGGTGCTGATGACCACCTGGCGCTGGCCCTTGTCCACCGGGATCGCCGTGTCCAGCGCCTTGGCCAGGTCACTGTCGAATCCGAGCCGGGCATACGTGTCGGCGCGCCGCCCGTCCGTGTTCGCGGGGGACGCGGACCAGCCGGCGTTCTCGGTGGCGTCCCAGGCGTTGAGCGTGCGGCTCCAGGCCGACGTGAGTTCGGCGTCCCGTGCGACGAGGCGGTCGCGGAAGACGCCCAGGTCGGTGTCGGCGGACCCGCCGCCCTGGGAGAGCACTGAGGCCAGGTCCAGGAACGGGCGGGGGCCGCCACGCTCGAGCGCGCGGAGTACGTCGATGTGCAGGTTGAGCAGGTGGTCGGTCATGGTGTGGCGTCAGCTCCTGTCAGCGGTCGAGTTCGCAGCGTGCGGCGGTCAGCAGGACGCTGTTCCACAGCGCCATTTCGTCATCGCGCTGGGCGCTGGAGCGACCCATCCGGAAGTTCTTCTCCAACATCAGGTAGAGCAGTCCCTTAAGGACGGGGGCGTCGTTCGAGCCGGCACGGCGGTCGCCGTTGAAGGCCTGGCGGAATTCCTTGTTGAGGCGGACGACGTGTTCCTCGCGGTCGATGTCGAAGAAGACGTCGGAGGGAAGCGTGTCCCAGCGGAAGGTGATCGGGTCTTCGCCTTCCACCTGCGGGAGTTCGTCGCGGAGGGTCCGCTTGAGCTTGGGGTCGACTCCCTTGCCGGGCGGGACGACTTCTTTGCGCTGGACCTCGGTGGAGCGTTTGGCGGCTTCGCGGTACGTCGCCTCCGCCGCCGCCAGGTACGCGCTGAAGGTGTTCCCGTCTGCGTCGACGGCCTTTTCGAGGCCGCGTGCGAAGGCCGGGGTGACGTTCACGCCGTCCTTCTTCACGGTGAGGCTGAAGACGTCGTTCGGTGCGGACGGCAGATCGAGGGCGATGCGGGCCAGATTGTGATGGGTTTCGGCGCTGCGGGTGCCGTTCCAGCCGCCGGCCTGGACGAGGCGGTCGTTGCGGTAGACGTAGAAACCCTGGCGTTCGGCGAGTGCGCCTATGCCCCGGTAGGAGACGAGCGGGGACTTGGGCGGCCAGATGTGGGCGGTGAGGCCGACGTCGCCGAGGCCCTCGACGGGGGCGGTGTACGTACGGGGGAATCCGGCCCGGCCAGGGATGCGGTAGCCGAACGGGTCGATGGGCTCCACGCCCCGGTGGTCCAGCTCCTCGCGGGTACGGACGTCCTCGACGACGACGTCGATGTGGAAGCCCTCGCGGGAGAGGAACCGGTGGAGATACAGACCGAGGTGCGTTTCCAGCTTCTCGATCGCGTCATTGAGGAAGCGGTCGGTCTGGCCGTCGGTGACGGTCTCGAAGGCACGGACGTTGTCCCAGCGCACGATGGTGCCGTGCCAGCCGATCACACCGTCGTAGCGGTCCACGAGGTCCTGGCAGTAGCGCGCGTTGACGATGTCGCAGGTGAAGTCGGCCTGGGCGCGGGCTGTGAGCCAGCGCCGGCCCGCGGAGGGACTGCGCTTCGTTCGGCTGATGACGGTGAGTGAATCGGCGTGGGAGAGGGACGCCGCCTTGAGCCCTGCTCCGAAATGACCCAGGGCGTTGTCGGAGTAACCCTCGCGCCCGCCGACGGTCATGGCGACGTCCAGGGCGGTCTCGTCCATTCCCGTGCCGTCGTCGATGACGAGCAGGCTGACGAGCCGGTCGGCGTCCCGGAGGAAACTGACGACGACGTTGTGCGCGCCCGCGTCGATGGAGTTGTCGATGAGGTCGGCGATGGCGGCCTCGAAGCCGTATCCCTGATGGGTCAGCGATTCGACATAGCGAGCGGCGGGCGGGAGCCGCTTGCTGCCCTGGGTCGGAACGTCGAATTGCCAGTCGGCGGACGGGGTGTAGGGCATGAAGAGGTTCCTCGCGCACGCAGGACTGGGCCTGAGTGGGGGGATGGATGGCGGCCCGTCAGTTCATCAGGTCGGAACGCGACGTTACTGCATGCCCCTTACAGGTGTCAGCCAGGTCCGATCTCTGGCTGAGACCCGCTTCCCCGAGCCGTACGGAAAGCCATGGACCCGGCGATCGCTGTCAGAGCCGGTCCGCCCCGTGGCACTCCCGGTACGCCACCCCCGCCCCGCACCAGCAAGGCGCCCCCTTCGCCGGCGGCCAGGAGACCGCCCGGCCCCGGGCCGCCAGGGTCGTGGCGTACTGGGGGAGGAGGTTCGGGTCGGAGGGGGAGGCGGACTCGGAGGCTGCGAAGGCCTCGTACGAGGGGACCGTGCCCGTGACGATGCCCAGGTTGCCCGTGCCCGTGGAGGCGAGGTCGCGGAGGGCGGACTCGATGGCGGCGAGGTGGGTCGCGTGGGTGGGGTATTCGGAGGTGAGGGAGGGGTACGCGGCGAGGAGTTCGGTGAGTTCGGGGGTCGGCCAGTGGAGGATGGCGACGGGGAAGGGGCGGGAGAGGGCCGCGCGGTAGGTGCCGAGTTCGGTGCGGAGGCGGGCGATTTCGGCGCGGAGTTCGGTGGGGTCGGAGGAGCCGAGGGCCCAGAGGCGCTTGGGGTCGTGGAGTTCGTCGAGGGGGACGGCGGCCGCGTGGACGCGGTCGGCGAGCATGTCCCAGTCGTCATGGGGGAGGGCGAGGAGGCGTCGGACGCGGTGGCGGCCGATGAGGAGGGACTGGGCGGGGTACGGGATCTCGTCGTCCGGGTCGATGAGGCGGGTCACGGCCGTGGTGAAGGTGGCGTGGGCCGCGTCGAGCTCGTCGTGGGCCTCGAGGGTTTCGGCGACGATCTCCCAGGGGGCCGCGTCCTCGGGGGCGGCCGCGCGGATGCCGTCGATGATCGCGCGGGCCTCGGCCTCGTGGCCGTACTCCCACAGGTTGGCCGCCTGCAGCGACTTGATCAGGTGCGGGTTGTCGGGGGCGGCGGCGATGAGGCTGTCGTACAGGCCGCTCGCGCGGGCGCGGTCGCCCGCCAGCTCCAGATGGGCCGCGGCCTGGAGCAGCAGCGGTTCACGGTCCTCCGGGTACTGCTCCGCGGTGCGCAGCAGACGCTCGGCTTCGGCGGTGTGGTCGGCAGGCGTGTCGGGGCGCATGCAGCACACCGTACTGCTGTACGGGGTTCCCAGGGGCCTGGTGACTTGGAGGAGCAGCCCTTATCGTGCGGGCCGTGCGGGAGCGGATGCCTGAGCGGATACCTGTGGTGGTTCAGGGGCGGAGCCGGGGGCGGGCGGCGTTCGCCCGGGGGGTGTGGGTGGCGGCCGAGGTCGCGGTGACCCTGGGCGTGGTGATGCTCCTTCTCGTCGTACATCAGCTGTGGTGGACCAACCAGCAGGCCAAGCGGGGGGCCGCGCGGCAGGTCCAGGCCCTGGAAAGGGAATGGGGGGAGGGTGAGGATGCCTACGAGGTTGGCGAGGGTGATCCTCACGAGACGGGCAGTCCGGCGGATTCGGGAGGTTCGGGAGGGTCGGGAGATCCTCGCGATTCCGTGGAGTCCGAGTCCGAGTCCGAGCCCGTCCGGCGGGGCGCGGGGCGGGTCGGCCCGCCCCGCTGGGATCAGGCGTACGCCGTCCTCCGCATCCCCCGGCTCGGCGTCGTCGCTCCCGTCGCGCAGGGCGTCGCGAAGCGGGGCGTCCTCGACAAGGGGTACGTCGGGCACTATCCGCGGACCGCGCAGCCGGGGCAGGCCGGGAACTTCGCCGTCGCCGGGCACCGCAACACGCACGGGGAGCCGTTCCGCTACATCAACCGGCTGCGCCGCGGGGACCGGATCCAGGTCGAGACGCGGGAGGCCGTCTTCACCTATGTGGTGGACCGGACGCTGCCACAGACGTCGGCGCGGGACGGCGGGGTGATCGCCGCGGTGCCGCGGAGTGCGGTGAAGCCGGGGTACGGGTACGACACGGCCGGCTATTTCGTGACGCTGACGACGTGCACGCCCGAGTACACGTCGAAGTACCGGCTCGTGGTGTGGGGCAAGCTCGCCTCGATGCGGCCGCGTTGAACGCGGAGGATCCGGAGATTCGGAGATGAAGATCCGCGAATAGGGGAACCTCGCGGCCGTCTGGGGCGTATATAAGAGTGAGGATCGGACCCGTGTACGGAGAGGTGGAGGGGGGCGACGTATGAGCGGACATGCCTGGCGCGTGCTGCGGCCCGTCGCACTGCTGCTCTTCGTACTGGTCGAGGTGTTCCTGGCCGAGGGAATCGGCCTCTCCGTCGCCGTGGCGCTCGCCGCGACCGCCGCCGCCGGTGTCGCGCTCGTCGCCTGCGCGCTGCTCCTGTCGCGGTCGGTGCCGCAGGTCTCGCGTACGCGCATACGGACCGCGATACGCGATCGCGAGCAGCGCACGGCCTTCCTGCCGCAGCGTGATCCCGACGCGTCGGGGCGCATCAGGCCCCGAGCTCCAGGCCGTCCTTCTGCGACGGTCGCGTAGGGGCACGGAGAAGTAAGCAAGCGGAAGTAGCTGATCCCTCCGGGGCTGATCCGGGGTTCCCCCGCGCGACTCGTCATGCCGACACGTCTGTTGTTTGTCTTTGGCACGACGAGAAGCAGAGGGCCTCTCCATGTCTGTCCTTACGTCTGTTATGTCCTTCTTCGGTGCTCTTGTTGAGCAGCTCGCCGAACTGGTCCAGCCCGTCTTCCACGAGTCCGCCACCGCCGCGGCCATCGTCCTGTTCACCGTGGTGGTACGGCTCGCCGTCCATCCCCTCTCACGGGCCGCCGCGAGGGGCCAGAAGGCGCGGACCCGGCTCGCGCCGCAGATCGCCGAGCTGCGCAAGAAGCACCGCAAGAATCCGGAGCGGCTGCAGAAGGCCGTGCTGGAGCTGCACGCCAAGGAGAAGGTGTCGCCGCTGTCCGGGTGCCTGCCCAGCCTGATGCAGGTGCCGGCGTTCCTGCTGATGTACCACCTGTTCGCGAGCGGGAGCGTCGGCGGTGAGCTCCTCGGTGCTCCGCTCGGCGGGCGGTGGACGGACGAGCCGTTCGGCGGGGCGGGGCTCGCGGTGTACGGGGTGCTGTTCGTGATCGTCGCCGTCGTGGCCGCGTTCACGTATGTGCGGACGAAGCGGCAGATGGCGGAGGTGGGTCAGGCGGATGCGTTGCAGATGCCCGGCATGGGGGCGATGACGAAGGTGATGCCGCTGATGTCGTTCGCCACGCTGATCACGGTGGCCGTGGTGCCGCTCGCGGCGGCGCTCTACGTCGTGACGAGCACTACGTGGAGCGCCGTGGAAAGGGTGCTTCTCTACCCGGCCGGCGCTCCGATTACTGCCGGGTAACGGTCCAGTGTGTGAACGGGGTCTTGCGGGGTGGTCGGATGTCTTGGAGGATCGACCAATCCCACGATGGCCGCACTCCATCGGCCGGGGCCACCTCGACCACAGGGAGAGACCATGAAGCTGCTGCGTGTCGGTACGGCGGGCTCGGAACGTCCGGCGCTGCTCGACCAGGACGGAACGACCCTCCGGGACCTGTCCGGGCTGGTCGCGGACATCGACGGGGAGCTGCTCGCCGACGGTGCCGCGCTGGACCGGATCCGGGCGGCCGCCGAGGCCGGTGAGCTGCCGGTCCTGGATGCGGCCGGGCTGCGGATCGGGCCGCCGCTCGCCCGCATCGGCAAAGTCGTGTGCATCGGGCTGAACTACCACGACCACGCCGCCGAGACGGGGCAGGCGACGCCCGCCGAGCCGGTCGTCTTCTTCAAGGCCTCGGACACGGTGGTGGGGCCGAACGACACCGTGCTCGTACCGCGTAAAAGCGTGAAGACGGACTGGGAGGTCGAGCTCGCGGTAGTCATCGGACGTACCGCGCGCTACCTGGAGTCGGAGGAGGAGGCGCTCGCGCACGTCGCCGGGTACGCGCTCTCCCACGACGTCTCGGAGCGTGAGTGGCAGCTCGAGCGCGGCGGCACGTGGGACAAGGGCAAGAACTGCGAGACGTTCAACCCGCTGGGGCCGTGGCTGGTGACCGCGGACGAGGTGCCGGACCCGCAGGCGCTGTCGCTGAAGCTCTGGGTCAACGGTGAGCTGAAGCAGAACGGCTCGACCGCCGACCAGATCTTCCCGGTCGCGGAAGTGGTGCGGTACGTCAGCCAGTTCATGACCCTGTACCCCGGGGACGTCATCAACACCGGTACGCCGGCGGGTGTGGCGCAGGGGCAGCCGGAGCCCAAGCCGTTCCTGCGGGGCGGGGATGTGGTGGAGCTGGAGGTGGAGGGGCTCGGGCGGCAGCGCCAGGAGCTCAAGGACGCGTAGGTTTGGTGCCCTGAAGGAGGGCGCCATGACTGTTGCGCAGGCCGAAGTGACACTCGACGAGTTCGCAGCGCTCGCCGCTGCGGCGCCGGAGACCCTTCACGTCGAGTTGATCAACGGGAGGATCCTGGTCACTCCGGCCCCGGACGGTGATCACGACGAGAACGTGATGTCCGTCGGTGACCGGTTCGCGCACACGACCCCGGCCTGCGCGTGTATCAGGAGCGCGGTCTCGCGGTGCCTGCGTACCGCGCGGGGCGTGCTCGGGTCGACGGGGCCGTCGCCCCAGTCGGGAACTTCCGTGGGCAGCCGTCATGGTCGGATGCCTCGGGAGTGCTCATGGTCATCGAGGTGACCTCGGGCAGTGAGCAGGACGCCGAGGTCGACCGAGTCGAGAAGCGCGACGCCTATGCACAGGCCGCGATGCCGGTGCATCTACTCATCGACCGGCATCGCGGCGAGGTCGTCGTGCACTGGGAGCCCCAGGGCAGCCGCTACCAGCACGAAGCCCGCGCCGTCTTCGGGGCGAAGCTCCCGCTTCCCGAGCCGTTCGGGTTCGACTTGGACACCTCCGACCTGGCGTAAACCTCAGCCGAGCCGCACCGTCACGCCCTCGAGGGCCGAGCGGCGGGCCGCCTCCAGGACGTCGAGGGCGGCGGCGGCCTCGTGGGCGGTGACCGGGGGAGGGGTGCCGTCGCGCAGGGCGGTGGCGATGGCCGCGTAGTACGCCGGGTAGTCGCCCGGGAGCGTCGGTACGGGCGTACCGCCGCCGGTCAGCGGGGACTCCCCGGCGCCGATGCGGCCCCACAGCCCCTGCGGCTCCACGCCCCACGCGCCCTGGGCGGAGGGGCGTTCGCCCTCGCGGAGTGCCGTCTCCTGGGGGTCCAGGCCGTACTTGACGTAGCCGGCGGTCGAGCCGAGGACGCGGAAGCGCGGGCCGAGCTGGGCGGTGGTGGCGCTCACGTACAGGTGCGAGCGGACGCCGTTGGCGTGGGTGACGGCGATGAAGGTGTCGTCGTCGGCCTCGGCGCCGGGGCGGCGTACGTCGGACTCCGCGTACACCAGCGCCGCCGGGCCGAAGAGGACCAGGGCCTGGTCGACGACATGGCTGCCCAGGTCGTAGAGGAGACCGCCGATCTCCTCCGGGGCGCCGGACTCGCGCCAGCCGCCCTTGAGGTGGGGGCGCCAGCGCTCGAAGCGGGACTCGAAGCGCTGGACGGTGCCGAGTTCGCCGTCCGCGAGGAGCCGGCGGAGAGTAAGGAAGTCGTTGTCCCAGCGGCGGTTCTGGAAGACCGAGAGCAGCAGGCCGCGCTCCTCCGCGAGGCCCGCCAGGGAGCGCGCCTCGGCGGCGGTCCCGGCGACCGGCTTGTCCACGACGACGGGCAGGCCGGCCTTGAGGGCGGCGGTCGCGATCGGGACGTGCGTCTTGTTCGGGGACGCGATCACGATCAGATCGAGCTCGTCCGCGCGCGCCCACAGCTCCTCGGGCGTGGCGGCGAACCGTACGCCGGGGAACTCGGCGCGGGCCTGCTCCCGGCGCTCCTCGTTCGACGTCACGACCGTGTCGAGGGCGAGGCCCTCGGTGGCGGCGATCAGCGGGGCGTGGAAGACGGAGCCCGCGAGGCCGTAGCCGACGAGTCCGACGCGCAGGGGAGTCATGCCGGGAGTCATGACTTCACTTAAGCAACGGTGTTGCCAAAGTGCAAGCGCGGCGGACAATGGGCGGGTGAAGAGGAGTAACGCGGGTGCGAATCTGCCGGTGCTGCGCGGGCACAACGCCGCGCTGGTGCTGGATCTGCTGCGCGGCGCGGGTGGCGAGGGGATCAGCCGCCTGGAGATCGCCGACGGTACGGGGCTGACCCCGCAGGCCGTCAGCAAGATCACGGCCCGGCTGCGCGCGGAGGGGCTGGCCACGGAGGCGGGCCGCCGCGCCTCCACCGGCGGCAAGCCCCGCACGGTGCTGTGCCTCGTCCCGTCCGCCGCGCACGCGGTGGGCCTGCACCTCGACCGCGACGAGCTGACGGCGGTGCTGGTGGACCTCGCGGGCACGGTGGTCGCGTCCCGCACCCGGCCGCTGGAGCTGGGCGGCGGGGCGACGGCGAGGGTGCTGGCCGCGGCGGAGGAGGAGGTACGGGGGCTGCTGGGGCCGGGGCCGGGGCCGTGGCCGGAGTCGGAGCCCGGGGCGAGGTCGGGCTCGGGCTCGGGCTCGGGGCCAGGCTCGGGGTCGGCGTCCGGGGCAGGGCCTGTGCCCGGGCAGGTGCCGGAGTCGGTGCCAGGGCCCGGCCCCCGGGTCGTCGGCGTCGGGGTCGCCATGCCGGGGCCGCTCGATCACGTCCGTGGGGTGCCGAGGCGGGTGACCGGGGCGGCGGAGTGGGACGGGGTGCCGGTCAGGGACGTTCTCGCGGAGCGGCTCGGGCTGCCCGTCGTCCTGGACAAGGACACGAACGCGGCGGCGCTCGGGCTGGCCCTGAAAGGGGCGGGGGATTCGTTCGCGTACCTCCATCTCGGTACGGGACTGGGCGCCGGGCTCGTGCTCGGCGGGGCGCTGCACCGGGGGGCCAGGACCGGGGCCGGCGAGTTCGGGCACCAGGTGGTCCAGCTGGACGGGCCCGAGTGCGAGTGCGGCAATCGCGGCTGCGTCGAGGTGCTGTGCCTCGCCGCCGTCGGCCGCGGGGACCTGGACGGGGCGGCCCGTGTGCTCGGCGTCGGCGCGGGCAATCTCGTACGGCTGCTCGACGTCGACCGGGTGCTCCTCGGCGGGCGTACCGTCGCCGCGGCGCCGGAGGTCTTCGTCCGTGGGGTGCGGGAGGCGACGGCCGCGGATGTCGCGCTCGCCGACGCCGGTGCGTACCCGGTCGCCGAAGGGGCCGCGCAGCTCGTCCTCGCCACCCTCTTCGGCCGGTAAGTCGGTGAGGCCGGTGAGGCCGGTGAGGCGGTAAGTCGGCGAGGCCGGTAGGCCGCCAGGGCGGCAGAGCCGTGCGCCGACCGGGCGTAATTGTGTGACTGTTCGGCCGTCCGGGCGTGGTGCGCCCGGCGCGGCCGCCCCGCACATGGCAGCCTCTCGCCGGACGACGACCCCTGCTGCAAAGGTTCCCCATGCGACTGCGCCACGCCCTCGCCGCCGGAGCCTTCACGGCCGCGATCGCACCCGCCGTCATCGCGGCCCCGGCCGCCCAGGCCGCCGCCCCCACCGTCCCCGCCGCCGAACCGGCACCGCAGCCGGCCTGCGGGGACGTACGGGCCGCCGACTTCCCCCTCACCACCCGGATCGACGGCGGACCGGCCGCCTACCGGGCCGGGGACGCGGGCGGCGAGTTCTCCATCGAGCTGGCCAACACCACGGCCGCCGCCTGCCGGGACATCCACCCGGTGGTCGTACTCGCGGGCCGGGGCCGCGCCCTCACCCCCGCCCGGATCCGGATGGAGTTCTTCGACGCGGGGAACGGAACCTGGCGGCCCGTCGCCTTCGAGCAGACGGACCAGGGGGAGGCCGTCGGCGCGTTCGCCGCGACCGGGTTCGGCGGCTTCGTCGTGCCCGGAGGCACCACGCTCACCATCCGCGTGCGCCTCGCGTTCCCCGCCGCCGACACGCTCGCCGACTCGGTCGTCGCCAACGCCGCCGTCGTACAGCGCCGCGGCTCCGACGGGGACTGGGTGGGGGAGTCCGGCGACTACCGCTTCAGCCTGCTCGCCGCCACCGCGCCGCGGCCGCCCAAGTCCTCGAAGACCCCCAAGTCCTCGAAGACCCCCGAGGACCCGGCGGACCCGGCCGATCCGGCTGCCTCCACAGCCGCTCCGAACACCCCGGGCATCCCGAAGAACCCCGACGCCTCGCGGTCCGCCCCGCTCGACGCGGGCGTCGCCGACCCCGACCCCGACGAGGATGCCGACGAGGACGCGCTCGCCGCGACCGGCAGGCGTTACGTCGTCGGCCTCATCGTCGCCGTCGTCGCGCTCCTGTCCACCGGGGCGGCGCTCCTCGTGGGCGCCCGCCGGCTCCGCTCCGGACGGCGCTGACCCGGCCGTTCACCTCCGTCTGCGTAACATCGCCCGGTGGACCACCCGAACTACCCGAACGACCAGGCCCCCGGCGCGCCCGTCCGCTCCGGCATCCCCGAGCACGGCCGGATCCCCAAGTACTACGCGGTGAAGGCCCAAGTGGCCGCCCTGATAGAGGAACTGGGCGAAGGCGGGCTGCTCCCCACCGAACGCGATCTCGCCGTCCAGTACGAAGTCTCGCGCGAGACCGTACGCCAGGCCCTGCGCGAGCTGCTGCTGGAGGGCAGACTGCGGCGGCAGGGCCGGGGAACGGTCGTCGCGGGCCCCAAGCTGGAGCAGCCGCTGTCGCTCGCCAGCTACACCGAGGGCGTACGGCGTCAGGGCCTCACCCCCGGACGCAACCTCATCTCCCTCGACCGCTTCCCGTGCCCGGCCACGCTCGCCGCCGAGACCGGGCTGGAGCGGGGGGAACCGGTCTGGCACATGGAGCGGGTGCTGCTCGCGGACGAGGAGCGGGTCGGGCTGGAGAGCACGTACGTCGCCGTCGCCCGCGTACCCGACCTGGACACGGACTTCGACCCGGACTCCTCGTTCTACGCCTACCTCCGCGACCGGCTGGGCATCGGTTTCGGCGACGCCGACGAGCGGATCGAGACCGTACTGGCGACGCCGCGCGAGGCGCTGCTCATCGGGACCCCGCCCGCGCTTCCGATGCTGCTGATCCACCGGGTGTCCAGGGACACCGAGGGGCGCCCGCTGGAGCGGGTGCGGACGCTGTACCGGGGGGACCGCTTCAGCTTCAGCGCGCACCTCGGAGGCGAGGGAACGGGCAGGGCTTAGGGCGGTGAGTGACCCACCAGGGACCGCTGAAGTCACGGAACGATAACGGGTCTAGGCCAACCTTGAGGGCCCGTTCACTGTCCCGTTCCCGACCCGCCGCCAACGCGTCACCCACCCCCCGCACCGTTGCCGCCATGAGAGTCATCGTCGTAGGCGCCGGAGTCGTGGGAACCATGCACGCCTGGCAGGCAATCGAGCGCGGCCACGAGGTCGTGCAGATCGAGCGGGAAGCCGAAGCGCGCGGGGCAAGCCTCCGGAACTTCGGGCAGATCTGGGTCAGCGGCCGCGCCGGCGGCGAGGAGCTGGAGACCGCGCTGCGGGCGCGGGAGCTGTGGGAGGGCATCGGGGCCCGGGTTCCCCAGCTGGGCTTCCGGGCCATCGGGTCGCTGACGCCCGTACGGAACGACCTGGAGCTCGCCGTCGCCGAGGCCGCCGTCGCCCGCCCGGACGCCGCCGCCCGTGGCTACAAGCTGGTCACCGCCGACGAGGCGCGCGCCCTCAACCCCGCGCTGCGCGGAGCGTTCACGGCCGCCCTGTGGTGCGAGCGGGACGCCGCCGTGGAGCCGCGCACCGCGCAGCTCGCCCTGCGCGAGGCCCTGATGGCGACCGGCCGTTACACCTTCCTCCCCGGCCGCGAGGTCCGCGAGGTCATCGGAGACAACGCTGTGCGCGACGACCACGGGGACGTCCACAGCGGCGACGCCGTCGTCCTGTGCACCGGAGCCTGGCTCGGCGGGCTGGTCCGCGAGGTCGCGGGCGAGATCCCCGTACGCCGCGTCCGCCTCCAGATGGCGCAGACCGATCCGCTCGGCGAACCCCTCACCACCTCGGTCGCCGACGCCGACTCCTTCCGCTACTACCCGGCGTACAAGTCCGAAGCCCTGGAAGCCCTGAACGCCGGGCAGGCGCAGCGGCCCACGGCCGCCGCGCACAAGATGCAGCTGCTGATGGTGCAGCGCCGCGACGGCGGGCTGACCATCGGCGACACCCACGAGTACGAGCACCCCTTCGCCTTCGACACGCTCGAAGACCCCTACGAGCACCTCACCCAGGTCATCGAAGGCTTCCTCGGCCGGCCCCTGCCGACGATCCGCCGCCGTTGGGCCGGGGTGTACGCGCAGTGCACCGACACGTCCCGCGTCGTCCACCGCCAGCAGGTGCGCGACGGCGTATGGCTGGTGACCGGGCCGGGCGGACGCGGGATGACCTGCTCGCCCGCCATCGCCGAACGAACCGCGAACGAACTGAACTGGTGACACAGATGACCCGACCGACCCGACCGACCCGACCGGCCTCGAACCCCCTGAACCTCGTCGTCCTGGACATGGCCGGCACGACCGTCGCCGACGGCGGCCTCGTCGAGCAGGCCTTCGAAACGGCCGCCGAGCGCCTCGGCGCACAGCCCGACGCGCTGCCCCGCATGCTCGACTACGTACGCGCCACCATGGGCGAGTCCAAGATCTCCGTCTTCCGTCATCTCTTCGGCGACGAGGCCAAGGCACAGGCGGCCAACAAGGCCTTCGAAGAGGCCTACGGCGAGCTGGCCGACGGCGGCCGCATCGCCGAGATCCCCGGCGCCCGCGCCGCCATCGAAGAGCTCAGGGACCGGGGCCGCACCGTCGTCCTCACCACCGGATTCGCCCGCGTCACCCAGGACGCCATCCTCGACGCCCTCGGCTGGCGGGACCTGGTCGAGCTCACCCTCTGCCCGGCCGACGCCGGAGGCCGCGGCCGCCCCTACCCCGACATGGTCCTCGCCGCGTTCCTCCGCACGGCCGCCGTCGACGGCGTACAGCAGCTCGTGGTCGCGGGCGACACGTCGTACGACATGCTCAGCGGCGTACGCTCCGGGGCGCGGGTCGTCGCCGGCGTGCTCACCGGCGCGCACGACGCGGCGCAGCTCGAAGCCCACGGCGCCACGCACGTGATCGGATCCGTCGCCGAACTGCCCGCGCTCCTCGACCGACTGGACCGACCGGAGCGACTCGACCGACCGGACCGGGGGGAAGCATGACGAGCGGGATCCGCTTCGACGGGGTCTCGGTCGCCTACGGACGCAACACCGTCCTCGACACCCTCGACCTGACCGTCGAACCCGGCGAGGTCATGGCCCTCCTCGGCCCCTCCGGCTCCGGCAAGACCACCGCGCTGCGCGCCGTCGCCGGTTTCGTACGCCCCGTCTCCGGGCGGGTGTTCATCGGCGACCGGGACGTCACCGACCTGCCGCCGCACCGGCGCGGCATCGGCATGGTCGTCCAGCAGTACGCCCTCTTCCCGCACCTGCGCGTCGAGGACAACGTCGCCTTCGGACTGAAGGCGCAGAAGGCCCCCAAGCGCGACATCCCCGGCCGAGTCGCCGAGGCCCTGGAGATGACCGGCATGGCCGCGTACGCCAGGCGCTACCCCCGGGAGCTCTCCGGCGGCCAGCAGCAGCGCGTCGCGATCGCCCGCGCGCTCGCCATCCGGCCGAACGTGCTCCTGCTCGACGAGCCGCTCTCCGCACTCGACGCACAGCTGCGCTCCGGGATGCTCGCGGAGCTGGCCCGGCTGCACCGTGAGCTGCCGGACGTCTCGATCCTGTACGTCACCCACGACCAGGTCGAGGCGCTCACCCTCGCCGACCGGATCGCCGTCATGGACAAGGCCCGGCTCCAGGACTGCGGCACCCCGCAGGACCTCTACCGCAGGCCCCGTACGCGGTTCACGGCCTCGTTCGTGGGCAACGCGAACCTGCTGCCGGTCACCGTGGGATCCGGCACGGTGTCCTTCGCCGGCCGGGACCTCAAGGTCCCCACCGGGGACGTCGTGGGCGGCGCCACCCTGTGCGTACGCCCGCACCTCGTCGGCCTCGGCGACGGACCCAACGCCCTGCGCGGGCGCATCGCCGAGGTCCAGTGGCGGGGATCGACGCACCGGCTCTACGTCGACATCGACGGGCACCGGGTCAAGGCGGACCTGCGTGAACTGCGCGAGACACCGGCGCTCGGGGACGAGGTGACGCTGCACTTCGCGCCCGAGGACGCGGTGCTGCTGGCCGCGGGGGTGACCGATGGCTAGCGCCACCACACGCGTCGGCCCGGACCGGGGGGCCGCGCCCGCCGTCCCCCGCGCCCCGCGGAACGCCCGCCCGCAGCGGTGGGTCTGGGCCCTGCCGCCCGTCGCCGTCCTCGGCGTCGTGTTCCTCTACCCCCTCGCGCTCGTCGTCCAGGAATCCCTCGTGCCCGGCGCGTACGCCGAGGTCTTCACGTCGCAGGCGTTCCGGGAGGCGTTGACCACCACCGTGTGGCTGGCCGTCGGGGCGACCGCCGGGTGCCTCGTCCTCGGGTTCACACTCGCGCTGATCATCGCGTTCGTACCGTTCCCCGGCGGGAAGGCGGTCGCGAAGTTCATCGACGTCTTCCTCTCCTTCCCGTCCTTCCTGATCACCCTCGCCCTGCTGTTCATCTACGGCACGGTCGGCATGGCCAACGGGATGTGGACGGACGCCACAGGAGCGGCGAGCGGCCCCTTCCAGTTCCTCAACACCCCCCGGGGCGTGCTCCTCGCGGAGATCACGTACTTCACGCCCTTCGTGATGCGGCCGCTCCTCGCCGCGTTCTCGCAGCTGGAGACCGCACAGCTGGAGGCCGCCTCCTCGCTGGGCGCGCGGGCGCCGCGCATCATCCGGCAGGTGATCCTGCCCGAGGCCCTGCCCGCGCTCGCCGCGGGCGGCAGCCTCGTACTCGTCATGTGCCTCAACGAGTTCGGCATCGTGCTCTTCACCGGGGCCAAGGGCGTCACGACCCTCCCGATGCTCGTCTACAGCAAGGCGATCCTCGAATCCGACTACGCCGCCGCGTGCGTCGTCGCCGTCGTCAACATCGCGATCTCCGTGGGGCTGTACGCCCTCTACCGGGTGGTGAGCCGCCGTGCTGGTGCATAGCCGTACGGGCAGATGGGCCACGTGGGCCGTCTTCTTCGCCCTCTTCGTGCCCCTCTTCGCCCTCCCGCTCCTCGTCGTCGTCGCCGCGTCGCTGGCCACGAACTGGTCCGGGGCCCTGCCGTCGGGGCCGACCGCCGAGCACTACGTGTCGGCGACGCGCGGTGAGGCGCTGCAGGCCCTCACCACCAGCCTGGTCACGGCGGTCACCGCGAGCGTGCTCGCCCTCGCCGTCGGCGCGTGGGCCGCCCTCGCCGCGGCCTCGCTCGGCAGGCGCGGCCGCCGCGCCCTCGACGCGCTGTTCATGCTGCCGGTCGCCGTGCCGTCCGTGGTCGTCGGCCTCGCCGTGCTGGTCGCCTTCTCGCAGCCGCCGGTGCTGCTCAACGGAACGCGCTGGATCGTGATCCTCGCGCACACCGTTCTTGTCACGGCGTTTGCCTACCAGTCGGTTTCGGCCGCCATCCTGCGTCTCGACCCGATGTACGAACAGGCGGCCGCCAGCCTCGGGGCCCGTCCCTCGTACGTCCTGTGCCGAGTGAAACTCCCGCTGCTGCTGCCGTCCCTCAACGCGGCGGCGGGGCTCTGCTTCGCCCTGTCGATGGGCGAGCTGAGCGCCACGATGATGCTCTACCCGCCGGACTGGATGCCGCTGCCGGTACTGATCTTCACCGCCACCGACCGCGGCTCCCTGTTCACCGGCTCGGCCGTCGCCGTGGTCCTCATGGCCACGACGCTGCTCGTCCTGCTCGCCGTCTCCCGTATCCGCACCAAAGCCTCGTACCGATAGTCCCGCTGACCCGCTGGTCCCGGAACCACTCCCGGACAGTCCCCGATCCGCTAGGAGTTGTACGTCGTCATGCGCCGCAACCTCACCACGATCACCGCCGCTGTCACCGGCAGCCTCGCCCTCACCACCACCCTCACCGCCTGCGGCGGCTCCTCCGCCGCCTCCGACGAGAGGGTCGTCACCGTCTACAGCGCCGACGGCCTCAAGGGCGAGAACGGCGACGGCTGGTACGACCGGGTCTTCAAGGACTTCGAGAAGGAGACCGGGATCAAGGTCAAGTACGTCGAGGGCGGCTCCGGCGAGATGGTGCAGCGCGCCGCCCGCGAGAAGAGCAACACGCAGGCCGACGTGCTCGTCACCCTCCCGCCGTTCATCCAGCAGGCCGACGCCAAGGGACTGCTCCAGTCGTACGTCCCGGCCGGCGAGGACAAGGTCAACGGCGCCGACAAGGACGCTGACGGCAAGTGGATCTCGGTCGTCAACAACTACTTCGGATTTGTTTACAACAAAAAGGAATTGGCTCAGTCACCTACGACCTGGGAGGAGCTGCTGGACGCGAAGTACAAGAACAAGCTCCAGTACTCCACCCCAGGCGTCGCGGGCGACGGCACCGCCGTCGTCATCAAGGCCATGCACGACTTCGGCGGCCAGGAGCCGGCGATGGCGTACCTGAAGAAGCTCCAGGCCAACAACGTCGGCCCGTCCTCCTCCACCTCCAAGCTCGCGCCCAAGGTCGACAAGGGCGAGATCCTCGTCGCCAACGGCGACGTCCAGATGAACTACGCCCAGTCCAAGTCCATGCCGAACCTGGGCATCTGGTTCCCGGCGAAGCAGGGCGGCAAGCCCACCACGTTCGCCCTGCCGTACGCCGCCGGCCTCGTCGACAACGCCCCGCACAGCGAGAACGGCAAGAAGCTCCTCGACTTCATGCTGACCCACAAGGCCCAGCAGCAGGTCAGCGAGATCGGCGGCGGCTTCTCCTCGCGCAGCGACATCAAGGCCACCGACGCCAACGCCATCGAACTGACCAAGCTGCTGGCGGGCGTCGAGGTCTTCGAGCCGGACTGGAACGACATCGACAAGAACCTCCCCCGGTACGTCGACGCGTGGAAGACCGCGACCGGCAGCTGATGGTAACGGGTCTAGCCCAACGCTCCGGTGCCAAGCGGGATGCCGGAGCGTTGGGCCGCGCCCGTAACCCGTCTGGCCCCGGTTCGTTAGTTCGAGCAGTCTGAGCTGTACTGAGATTTGTGGAGTCCCTGATGCCAGGGTTACCGTCCTGGCGAAGGAGAACCACCAGCACCATGGCAGCACCCCGTAAATACC